>JAOPZM010000221.1 GCA_025964115.1 Solirubrobacterales bacterium | reverse complement strand
GGCGTTGACGCGAAGGTCATCGGCACGGTGGCCGGACCGCACATCACGCGCTACGAGCTGCGGCTCGCACCCGGGACGAAGGTCGGCAAGGTCGCGCAGCTGAAGGACGACCTCGCCTACGCGCTCGCGGCGACCGACATCCGCATCCTCGCGCCGATCCCGGGCAAGCAGGCGGTGGGGGTCGAGGTGCCGAACGCGCGCCGCAAGATCGTGCGGCTCGGCGACGTCTTCCAGGATCCGCCGAAGGACTGGTCGCCGCTGACGGTGTGGCTGGGCAAGGACGTCGCGGGCAAGGCGATCGGCGCCGACCTGGCGAAGATGCCGCACCTGCTGGTGGCGGGCACGACCGGCGCGGGCAAGTCGGGTGCGATCAACGCGATGCTCTCGAGCGTCCTGCTGCGCGCCACGCCGCACGAGGTGCGGCTCGTGCTCGTCGATCCGAAGCAGGTTGAGCTGAACCACTACGAGTCGATCCCGCATCTGCTGACGCCCGTGATCACGAGCCCACGGATGGCCGCGAACGCGCTGCAGAACCTGGTGAAGGAGATGGAGCAGCGCTACGGGATCATGTCGCTGGCGCGCACGCGTGGCCTGATCGAGCTGAACGCGGCCCGCTCCAAGCGGGGCGAAGCCCCGCTCCCTTACATCCTCTGCGTGATCGACGAGCTCGCCGACCTGATGATGGTGGCGCCAGCGGACGTCGAGGACTCGATCATCCGCCTCGCCCAGAAGGCGCGTGCGGTCGGCATCCATCTCGTGTTGGCGACCCAGAGCCCGCGGGTCGACGTGATCACGGGCATGATCAAGGCGAACGTGCCCTCACGGATCGCCTTCGCGGTGTCCTCGCAGACGGACTCGCGGGTGATCCTCGATCAGAACGGAGCCGAGTCGCTGCTCGGCCAGGGGGACATGCTGTTCAGCCCCGTTGGGAGCTCGCGCCTGCAGCGCATCCAGGGCGCCTACATCGACGAGGCGCAGATCGAGGGCCTGACCGACCTGTGGCGCCGCCAGGGCGAGCCCGAGCTGCGCGAGGAGCTGCTCGAGGAGGTCGAGCACGAGGGTGGGCGGGGATCGGGTTCGGCGGATGAGCTCGACCCCGACGAGGACCCGCTGCTGAGGGACGCGATCGTCCTCGTGGCGGAGATGCAGACCGCGTCGACGTCAATGCTGCAGCGTCGCCTGCGGCTCGGATACACGCGGGCCGGCCGGATGATCGACATGCTCGAGCGTCGCGGGGTGATCTCCGGCTACGAGGGATCCAAGCCACGGCAGGTGCTGATCACCGAGGCCGACCTGCCGCGCGTGCTGGACGAATCGGCCACCCACCCGGCGGCGACTGTCACCGACTAGCCTCTTGACCGACATGCCCGAGATCGGAGCAACGCTGCGCGAGGCGCGTATGCGCGCACGGCTGGACGTGTCGGAGATCGAGGCGCAGACGAAGATCCGGGCCAAGTACCTGCGCGCGCTGGAGAACGAAGAGTGGAGCCTGCTGCCCGGGCCCACGTTCGTCAAGAGCTTCCTGCGAACCTACGCCCAGGCGCTGAACCTCGACGGCCGTGCGCTCGTCGAGGAGTACCGCCTGCACCACGAGCGCCCCAGCGAGGCCGCGTTCGATCCGATCGCCTCCACACCTCAGCGCACGCGCCAGCGGGTGCCCGGATCGGGTCCGTCTCGCGCGTACGTGATCTCCGTGGGCGTCGTGGTCGCCGTGATCGTGCTGCTGATCGTGCTGCTCGTCGCGGGCGGCGGCTCCTCCAACAAGCGCACAGGAACCTCCAGCGCAGCCAAGGCGAAGAGCACCCGCCCCCGGCGGCATGCTGCGGGCGTCGCTCCGGCGGCTCGGACCGGCACGCAACCCGTCGTCGCCCTGTCGCTGAAGCCGACGGCCGAAGTCTACGTGTGCCTGATCGGCGACAACGGGCGCAAGCTGATCCCGGGGACGACCTTGACGGCGGGCGAAAGCACGCCCACGTTCCACGCCCGTCGCTTCACGCTCAACCTGGGCAACAACGCTGTCACGATGTACATCAACGGCAGGGCTCGGAAGGTGCCGCCCTCGAGCCAGGCGATCGGCTACTCGATCACCAAGGCCAACGGCCGCCAGCCGCTCGCCGCCGGAGAACTCCCGACCTGCAAATGAGTGCCCGCGCCGGCATCGTCGTGACTGGCACCGAGGTGCTCACAGGCCGGGTCACCGATCGCAACGGGCCGTGGCTGGCCGAGCGCCTGCGCGAGCTCGGCGTCGACCTGGCGTTCACCGCGATCGTCGGTGACCGCCCGCAGGACATGGAGGCGGCCCTGCGCTTCATGGCCGAGCGGGGCATGGACGTCGTCCTCACAAGCGGCGGGCTTGGCCCCACGGCGGACGATCTCACGGCCGAGGTCGTGGGACGCTTCCAGGGTCGCCCGATGGTGCTGGACGCGGCCCTCGAGGAGCGCATCGCGGAGATCCTGCGGCCGCTGATGAAACGCTGGCCGGATCTTGACATGGACGCCATCCGGGCGAGCAACCGCAAGCAGGCCGTGATCCCCGACGGCGCGACCGTGCTGGACCCCGTGGGCACGGCACCCGGCCTCGTCGTCCCGCCCGCAGAGCCGGGCGGCGGCCCGACGGTCGTCGTCCTCCCGGGGCCGCCGCGGGAGCTGCAGCCGATGTGGAGCACCGCGGTGGAGACCCAGGCGCTGAAGGCCGCTCTGACGGGCGCCACGACCTATCGCCAGAAGACGCTGCGGATGTTCGGCATACCGGAGTCCGAGATCGCGCTCACGCTCCGCGAAGCCGAAAGCGAGGGCGTCGATCTCGACAAGCTCGAGGTGACGACCTGCCTGAAACGTGGGGAGGTGGAGGTCGTCACCCGATACGAGCCTGACAGGCAGGAGGTCTACGAGGCGTTCGAGCGCGTGGTCAAGGCACGCCACGCCGACACGCTCTTCTCCGATGACGGCACCACGGTGGACGAGCAGGTGGCGTCGCTCCTTCGCGGAGCCGGCCCGCCCGAGCGATCGCGCCCGCCGCTGACGGTGGCGGTGGCCGAGTCGTGCACCGGTGGCCTGCTCTCGGCCCGCCTGACCGAGCTGCCCGGCTCCTCCGACTACTTCAAGGGCGCCATCGTGGCCTACTCCAACGACGTGAAGATCGCCCAGGCGGCCGTGCCGCCCGAGCTGATCGAGCGTCATGGCGCCGTGTCGCAGGAGGTCGCCGAGGCGCTCGCCGACGGCGCGAGGACGCAGCTGGAGGCCGATCTCGGCGTCGGCGTCACAGGAGTGGCCGGACCGGGCGGCGGCAGCGAGGAGAAGCCCGTGGGGCTCGTGTGGATCAGCGTCGCGGGGCCCGGAGAGGAGCGGCTGACGCGATCGGTCAACCTGCCGGGAGGCAGGTTCGACGTGCGCGATCGTGCGACCACGGTTGCGATGCACCTGCTGCGCCGGGCGCTGCTGGCGGAGACGCCCGCGGCCGGCCTCCCGCACAGCTAGCATCGCCTGTCGCGATGTCTCGGGGTGCCACAGCCCGGCTGTTCGTGGCAGTCGACCCCCCGGCGGAGGTTTGCGAGGAGCTGGCGGCCTGGGCGCGCGTGGCCGCCACCGGCCTCGGCCTGCGGGCCGGCAGGGGTGGGCGGCCGCCGCTGCGCCTGCTGGCGCCCGACACGCTCCACCTGACGCTCTGCTTCCTCGGCAGCCGCCCGGTAGCCGAGATCGAGACGATCGCTGGCGCGCTGAGCTCCTGCGCCACGCGCGTCGATGAGCTACGCGTCGGTGCACCGCTGTGGCTGCCGCCGAGGCGCCCACGGGCGCTCGCGGTCGAGGTCCACGACGACGGCGGCGGGCTCGCCACGCTGCACGCCGAGGTGAGCCGTGCGATCGCCGCCGCGAGCGACTGGGAGCCGGAGCGACGGCGCTTCGCCGCCCACGTCACGCTGGCGCGGCTCGGTGCCGGCTTCCGCTGGCGCTCACGCGCGGAGGAGCCCGAGCTCAGAGCCACTCCGCAGCTGCGCTTCACGCCGAACGCCGTCGTCCTCTACCGCTCGTGGCTGTCGCGCGCCGGCGCAAGCTACGAGCCTCTCCTTACGAGTGAGCTGCAGGCCCCTGGCCGGTGAACAACGTGCTCAGGTCCTACAGCTAGCCTTCGCAGATGAAGGTCGGGCCTTCACCTGAGGGGGCCGCGGGCGATGTTTCGTCACACGGCGATCCGCCAGCTTCTTCAGGCGGTTCGCAGGGGTTCCCGGCGGCGTCTTCGCACGTCGTTTCGTCCCCGCCCGTGTCGGGTTCGCTCGAGACGGCGCATGGAGGCGCGGCTTCGCCGGCTCCGGCGGGCGTGGGGCTCGAGCCCTCGGCGCATGCCCGTTCGCTGGCGGGCGCGCAGGAGGGCGAGCCCTTGCCGGCGGAGAGCGGGGCAGCGGCGTCTTCGCAGATGGCGCTCCTCCCTCCGGCGGTGCCCGTGGGCGCCTTCGTCGCTGCGGGGAGGAGCCTGGCGGCGCCGTGGCCGCTGTGGTGTCGCTTGTCCGCGTGCGGGCGGCCCTTGCGGCTGTGCACCGCGCATGCGTGCGCGCCGTGCCGGGCGTGGCCGCTCGATGCGCAGGCGGTCCTGTGGCCCTGGGCGATCGCGGGGAGGACCGGCAGTGCCGCCAGCAGCGAAAGCGCCAGCGCGGCAGACAGACGGAGGCGAAGGTGGGGGAGGCCGGTGGTCACGTGGATCCCCCGAGGGATGCGGGTCGGGGCGGGAGAGATGACGGTGTGCGGGGCGCTCATCTGATCGGCCGCGCCGGCGGCGGGCGCGAGCATGAGGGCTGCCCCTTGGACGAAGATGCGACGTCGGCGTCCTGGCGGAGAGAGCCTCGCTGCGGGAGCGATGCGAACAGCTGTTCCGTCCGGTGCTGGCTCTAGATTGCCCGTTCCATCTCGACCGGAGGAGCCAGACCATGTCCGTGACCGACCAGGAGAAGGCCGCCAAGGCGCGCGACGCCGCCCTTCAGGGCGCTCTCACACAGATCGAGCGCGAGTTCGGCAAGGGCTCGGTCATGCGCATGGGCGACGAGGGCGCGCAGGTGCGCTGCGACGCGATCCCGACCGGGGCGCTGTCACTCGACCTGGCGCTGGGGATCGGCGGCGTGCCGCGCGGGCGCATCGTCGAGATCTACGGGCCCGAGTCCTCGGGCAAGACCACGCTGATCTACCACGTGCTCGCCGAGGCGCAGAAACTGGGTGGCGTGTGCGCCTTCATCGACGCCGAGCACGCGATGGACCCGCTGTACGCGAAGGAGATCGGGGTCGACATCGACGAGCTGCTGGTCTCCCAGCCCGTCTACGGCGAGCAGGCCCTGGAGATCGCCGACATGCTCGTGCGCTCGGGCGCCGTGGACGTCGTCGCGATCGACTCGGTCGCCGCGCTCACGCCGCGAGTGGAGCTCGAAGGGCAGATGGGCGACCAGACCGTCGGCGCACAGGCGCGGATGATGTCCCAGGCGATGCGCAAGCTCGCCGGCAACCTGAACCGCACGCAGACGCTGTGCGTCCTGACCAACCAGATCCGCGAAAAGGTCGGGGTGATGTTCGGCTCGCCGGAGACCCAACCGGGAGGGCGGGCGCTGAAGTTCTATGCCTCCCAGCGGCTGGACATACGGCGCATCGAGACGCTCAAGGACGGCACGGAGGCGGTCGGAAACCGCGTGCGCGTGAAGGTCGTCAAGAACAAGGTCGCGGCGCCGTTCCGCCAGGCGGAGTTCGACATCGAGTTCGGCAAAGGCATCTCGACGTCGGGCTGCCTGATCGATCTCGGCCTGGAGCACAACATCGTGTCCAAGTCCGGCTCGTTCTTCTCATACGGCAACGACCGCCTCGGCCAGGGGCGCGCCGCCGCCAAGGCGCACCTCGACGCGAACCCCGAGGTCGCGAACGAGATCGAAGGGAAGATCTACGAGGCGCTCGGCATCGGCAAGGATCTGGTGACGCCTATCGACCGGGATAAGGAGGCGCCGCCGCCGATTGCCAGCGAACCGGCGGTCGCAGCCGCCTAGCAGCACGTAGACGCTGCGCGGAGCTTTGTCCTCGGTCCGCTCGTGTGCAAAGCACAACGTCCGGACGTGGCGCAGGTAGCTGCTGCGGATACGCTTCCGTAATGAAGCGCTACCACCTGACCACCTTCGGGTGCCAGATGAACGAGCACGACTCCGAGCGGATGAAGGGCATGCTCGAGTCGCTCGGCTACAGCGAGGCGCCCGAGCGTGCGGAGGCGGACCTGATCCTCTTCAACACGTGCTCGATCCGCGAGTCGGCCGACAGCCGCTTCATCGCACATCTCGGGGAGGCGAAGCGGCTCAAGCGCGAGCAGCCCGAGCGGATCGTGGGGGTTGGCGGCTGTTGGGCGCAGTCGGTCAAGGAGGAGGTGTTTGAGCGCTTTCCATTCGTGGATGTGGCGTTCGGCCCGGGACAGGTGCACAAGCTCGCCGAGTTCCTCACGAGCGACTCGATCACGGCACAGGGCTACTTCGAGTTCGAGGGCTTCACCGGCCATCTGCCGGCGCACCGCGAGCGGGCCTTCCAGGGGTGGCTGCAGATCAGCGTCGGATGCAACTCGGTGTGCTCGTATTGCATAGTGCCCTCGACGCGCGGCCGCGAGGTGAGCCGTCCGCTCGAGGAGCTGCTGGGCGACGCGCGGGCGATGGCCGACGAAGGCGTGCGCGAGATCACGTTGCTCGGCCAGAACGTGAACTCCTACGGCCGCGACCTGCCGGCGTCGGCGCCTACGGGCGGGCCTCCCGGCACGCGGCGCGAGCGCCCGGGCTTCGCCGAGCTGCTGAGGCTGCTCGACGGAATCGATGGGATCGACCGCATCCGCTACACGAGCCCGCATCCGAAGGACATGCGCGAGGATGTGATCCGCGCGCACGCAGAGCTCGAGAGCGTATGCGAGCACATCCACCTACCGCTGCAGTCGGGCTCCAGCCGGATTCTGAAGGCCATGCGCCGCACCTACGACCGCAGCCGCTACCTGGACCGGGTGGCGCTGATCCGGGAGCACGTTCCCGACGCCGCTCTCACCACCGACATCATCGTCGGCTTCCCGACCGAGACGGAGGAGGACTTCCGGGAGACGATGGAGGTGGTCGAGCATGTCGGCTATGACAGCGCCTTCACGTTCGTCTTCTCGCCCCGACGCGGCACCGAGGCGGCCGCCATGACGGTCGGAGCGGTGCCCCACCCCGTGAAGGTCGAGCGGATGGAGCGGCTCGTCGAGGCCGTCCAGCGCGGCGCGCGTGAGCGTGCGCAACGGTTCGTCGGCCGCACCGTCGAGGTGCTCGTGGAAGGCCGCTCGCGCACCGACCCCGATCGCCTTCGCGGGCGTACCCGCCACAACAAGGTCGTCAACTTCGGCGGCCTTGCCGCGCCGGGTGAGCTGACGGACGTGGAGATCCTCGCGGCCACGAGCCAGACGCTGTCGGGTGAGGAGCAGCTGCTCGCGCGGGCCGCCGCTCGATGAAGATCCAGGCGGCCGTTCTCGAGGAGTTCGGCAAGCCGCTCGTCGTGCAGGAGGTGGAGCTGGCGGAGCCTCGCGCGGGCGAGGTGCTCGTGAGGCTGGTGGCGTGCGGCGTGTGCCACACCGACATGTACACCGCCTCAGGGGTCGACCCGTCGGGCTACGCGCCGACGGTGCTCGGCCATGAGGGAGCCGGCGTCGTCGAGCGCTGCGGCGAGGGGGTGTCGCTGCTAGCGGTGGGCGACCACGTCGTGACGCTCTTCTCGCCGCAGTGCGGCGAGTGCGTGCACTGCCTGAGCCCCCTGACGAACCTGTGCATGTCGATCCGCGAGCAGCAGAACCTCGGCTACCTCCCCGACGGAACGACGCGGCTGGCACGCGACGGTCACCCGCTACGCCACTTCATGGGGACCTCGACATTCGCGCAGTACACGGTGATGCCCGAGATCGCGCTGGCGCGCATCGACCCCGAGGCGCCGCTCGATCGGGCATGCCTGTTCGCGTGCGGCCTCGCCACGGGCCTCGGGGCGGCGCTCAAGACGGCGTCGGTCCGAGCGGGTTCCACGTGCGTTGTGTTCGGAGCCGGCATGGTCGGCCTCGGGGCCGTGGCGGGGGCACGTCTGCGGGGCGCCGAGCGGATCGTGTGCGTCGATCTCGCCACCGAGCGCCTCGAGCTCGCGCGCGGCCAGGGCGCCACCGATGTGATGCACGGCGGGGAGGACGCGGTCGAGCGGATCCTCGAGATGACGGGCGGCTTCGGCGCCGACTACACCTTCGAGGCGACGGGCAACGTGGCTGTCATGAGGCAGGCCGTCGAAGCGGCGCGGATGGGCTGGGGCCTGTGCACGGTCTGCGGCGTGGCCGGCCGCGGCGAGACGCTCGACGTGGTCCCACGACTGCTGATCACCGGCCGGCGCATCTGCGGCTCCTCGTTCGGTGGGCTGAAGGGCCGCGAGGACGTCCCGGTGCTCGTGCGCCGCTATCTCGACGGCGAGATCGACGTGGATCCGTTCATCTCCCACCGCATCGCGCTCGAGGATGTCAATCGCGGCTTCGAGCTGATGCACGCGCAGGACGGCATCCGCAGCGTCATCGAGTTCTGAGCCGCGGGGCCGCCGGGGCGCGCGTCAGGCGAGCGCCGGTACTGCGAGCACGTCGTGCTCTGCGAGGCGCACGCGATCGCGTCCCTCGCGCTTGGCCCGATACAGAGCCGAATCGGCCTTCGTGAACACGGTGCTGTAGTCGAATGGCTCGTCTCGCGCCGAGGCGGCCACGCCGAAGCTCATCGTGACGGCGATCCCGCCCGCGACGTTCTCGACGCCCACGCGGGCCCGCAGGCGCTCAGCGAGATCCTCGGCCTGATTGAGATCCGATCCGGGCAGCAGGATCAGGAACTCCTCGCCGCCGAGGCGGTAGGCGAGGTCGAAGGCGCGCAACTGCTTGCGCATCAGGTAGGCGACCTCCTTGAGCACAGCGTCCCCGACGCTGTGCCCGTGGGTGTCGTTGATCTCCTTGAAGTGGTCGAGGTCGCCGACGATCAGCCCGATCGGCTCGCCCGTGATCGCCGACTGCTGGGTGAGCTCCTGAACGCGTACCTTGAGGGCGTTGCGGTTGAGCATGCCCGTGAGCTGGTCGATGACCGCGTCGCTTCGGTGCTGGATGTCAGAGCGCATCAGCGGAGTCGAGAGGACCGCGACGCAGATGATGAGCACCATCGGGGCGGTCACGAGCTCGGGGCTGTTCAGGACGGCGGTGGCGTCAATGCCGAACGCGACCGCGAGCACGAGCCCGCACGCGATCGCGACGCCCGCCACCACGCCCCTCATCGAGAAGCGGGTGCTGAGGGTGATGACGGGGATCGCGAGCCACGAGAGAGCCGAGACCCGTGGGCCTCCCTCGAGCGCCACGGCTCCGGCGATCGTGATCTCGCTGCCGATCCAGGCGGCGAACATCAAGAGCTCCGGCTTTGTCACCCTCGGCATCAGCCGGTCGGCGCTGGCGAAGCAGAGACTTGCCGGGATGAGGAACAGCAGCGGCCACCATCCGAGCCACGGCCCGACGGCACCGATCGCTACGGCGAGGATCGCGAAGGTCCTGCGCCTTGCGGGTCGCACCCGGTCCTCCATGTCGAGCATCCGCTCGCGATCGAAGTCGTCGCGGCACAGCCACGAGCTCGCGGTCGCATTCGACGTGGAGGGTTCAGGCTCGCTCTCCATACCCATTGGCTCGGCCCGAAGGGGTCAGGTGATTACCGCCCGGCGTCCTGATGGACGGAAGTCCTGGGCTGCGCCGACCGTCCAGATCGCGCCCTCAGACGCCTGATGCGGCCTGGTCTGATGATTCGCGTGACTCGGGCTTTCGCGGCGAGCTTACGCGGTCGTCCCAGCCGTATGCGAACATATGTTCGTGCGGTGGAGCAACCTGACAATCGGCGAGGAGGAGCAGCGGCATCTGCCCGGCTATCGGGATCCGGCGGCGGTACGGCGCTTCGAGGCACCCGAGGCGCTCGACACGAGGTTCTACGAGGTACACGCCAAGTCGGTTCTCAACCGCGTGCCCGAGAAGTCGCGCATGCCGTTCCGCTGGACGATCAACCCGTATAGGGGATGCGCCCATGCCTGCATTTTTTGTTTCGCCAGGCCAACCCACAAGTACCTCGACTTCGACGCAGGCCGCGACTTCGAGCGGGAGATAGTCGTCAAGGTCAACGCGCCCGAGGTGCTCCGCGCCGAGCTCGCGCGTCCGTCGTGGAAGCACGAACACGTCGCGATGGGGACGAACACCGATCCCTATCAATGGGTTGAGGGACGCTACCGGCTGATGGAGGGCATCTGGGAGGCGCTGCGCGACGCGGCCAATCCCTGCTCGGTGCTGACGAAGTCGCCGCTGCTGCTTCGCGACCTCAAGCTGATGCTCGAGATCGCCGAGCGGACGAGCATCACGGCGTGCCTCTCGATCCCGACACTGGATGAGAAGGCCTGGCGGGCTACGGAGCCGCACACGCCGAGCCCGCGCGCCCGCATCGAGGCCGTCGCCGAGCTCAATCGCGCCGGCATCCCGACGGGCGTGCTGATCGCGCCGCTGATGCCGGGGATCAACGACGCGCCGCACCAGGTCGAGCCGCTGCTCGAGCTCGTCACGGAGGCCGGGGCGACGAGCATCGGGGGCATCGCGCTGCACCTGCGCGGCGAGGTTCGCGAGATCTTCATGGACTGGCTGCGCGCCCAGCGGCCAGACCTCGTGCCCCGCTATCAGGAGCTCTACAAGCAGGGCGCCTACGCGCCCAGGCAGGAACGTGAGCGCCTTTCGCGGATGGTCCGCCGCCGCGGATCCAACCCCGGCTTCAGGCTCGCCGGGCACCCGTCTGCAGACTCCGACAGTGAGGTACCCGCGGAGCCCCAGGGGCGGCAGGAGGCCCTGTTCTGAGGCTCAGCGCTTGCCGCTCTGACCCTCCTGCATCTTGCGCGAGATGTCGTCGGAGCCCATTCTTCGCGCGACGGCGCCGGCGAGCTCGGGCGCCACGCTCGCGAACAGCGTGCCCGCGCGCAGCGGCAGGGGCGCCACGTCGACCTCACCGCGGTTTCGCTCGATCGCAACCACCACGGCGTCGGCCACCTGCTCAGGGCTGCGCGTCCCGACGCCGGGGGGCAGCCTCACACCCGCGTCCGCGAACAGCCCCGCGTCGCTGATGAAACCGGGAAAGATCGCCGAGACGCCCACGCCGGTGCCTCGCAGGTCCGCACGCAGTGCCCCGGCGAAGCCGCGCAGGCCGAACTTCGTCGCGTTGTAGAGCGCCGTGCGTGGCGTCGCCGCCTTGCCGGCGAGCGAGGACATGAACAGCAGGTGGCCCCGTCCCCTACCAACCATCCCCGGAGACAGCTCGCGCGCGAGCACGATCGGCGCTCGGAGGTTGACGTCCAGCGCGCGGTCGATCTCCTCGACCGAGAAGGAGTCGAGCGTCCCGGAGGCCGGCAGCCCGGCGTTGGCGATCAGGATGTCCACCTCGCCCGAGTCGGCCGCGACACGAGCGACGTCCTCGGCCATGCTGAGATCGGCCCCAACCGCACGCGCGCCCAGCTCCTGCGCGAGCGTCTCGAGGACCTCGACGCGCCGGCCGGTGAGGATCAGCTCGGCGCCGAGACCGTTCAGCCGGCGTGCGATCGCTTGGCCGAGACCCCCCGTGGCGCCGGTGAGAAGTACTGTCGAGCCGGAGATCTGCAGAAACTGTGAGCCTACCCCCATGCGGATCATCGCGCTGTTCGGACCCACCGGCGTCGGCAAGACGGCGATCGCCGTGGCGCTGGCTGGGCTGCTGCGCGAGCGTGGCGAGGATCCGGTGGCCGTGTCAGCCGATGCGCTGCAGGTGTACGCGGGCCTGGAGACCCTCACCGGCGTCGCCTCGCCCGCCGAGCGAGCCGCGCTCGAGCACCGCTTCATCTCATTCCTGCCGACCGATGCGACGTTCAGCGTGGGCCAGTACTCAGAGCTTGCCCATGCAGAGATCGACGGGCTGCTCGCCGAACGCCGGCGCCCGATCGTGGTGGGCGGCACCGGCCTGTATCTGCGCGCGGCGCTGACCGACCTCGACCTGCGGCCACCGCCCGCCGAGGGGCTGCGCGAGCGCTGGACCTCCGAGCTCGAGAAGCACGGGCCAGCCGCGCTGCATGCGACGCTCGCGGAGCGCGCCCCGTGGGCCGCCGAGGAGATCGAGCCCAACGACCGCCAGCGCGTCGTCCGCGCCCTGGAGCTGCTCGATCAGGGGGAGCTCGAGCCCCCGGAGGGTCCCTCGCAGCTCTGGAGTGATGAGCTGCGCCAGCCGACGTTGCTGACGGGCTTGACGATGGAGCGTGAGGCGCTGTACGCCACCATCGACGCGAGGGTGGAGGCGATGCTCGCTCTGGGCGTCCGCGATGAGGTTCAGCGTGCGCACGCCGCCGGCGCGTCGGAGACTGCGCGCAAGGCGCTCGGCTTCCAGGAGCTGCTTGCCGGCGACACTGAGCGGATGAAGCGGCGCACGCGCAACTACGCAAAGCGTCAGCTGACCTGGATGCGAAGGCTCGCCGGCGTGCACCTGATCGACGTGACCGGCCGTGACCCTGCCGCCGTGGCGCGCGAGATCCTAGACTGCGGCGCCTTGTGAGATTCGAGAAGTGGCAGGCCCTGGGCAACGACTACCTGATCATCGAGCGGCGGGAGCTGCCGTTCGATCTCACGCCTGCACGCATACGCAGGCTCTGCGACGGGCCGTTCGGCGTGTCGGCCGACGGCGTGCTGCTGCTCTCGCCGCCCGCCGATCCGGCCAACGTCGCCGATCTGCGCATCTTCAACCCGGACGGCTCGGAGGCTGAGCTCTCCGGCAACGGAGCGCGGGAGGCGATCCTGTATCTGCGCCGCCGGGGCTGGACCGACCGGGACAGCTTCTCGATCCACACCGCAGCCGGAGAGCTGCGCCCGTCGATCACCGGGCTCGACACTTGCACTGTGGACATGGGCGGCGCGAGCCTTCGCTCCGACGATTACCCCGACGGCGCGGCCGACGGCCGCGGGCAGCTCACGGCCAATGCCCACGAGTGGGCCTTCCAGCACGTGTCGATCGGCAACCCGCAGTGCGCGATCCGCGTCGACACGCTCGCCGAGCTCGAGTCGCTCGACCTCCCGGCGCTCGGCCCTCCGATCGAAGGACACGAGCTCTTCCCGAACCGCACGAACGTGTCGTGGTACACGCCGCTGAACGGCAGGCGCATACGCGCCCGGATCTTCGAGCGCGGGGTGGGGGAGACGCTGTCCTCGGGCACCGGGGCGACGGGCGCCGCGGTCGCCTACGTTCAGGAAACGGGGAGCGAGAGCGGCGCTGCCCGCATCGCCGTGCTGCTCGACGGCGGTGAGCTCGAGGTCGAGGTGGGCAAGGATCTGCAGGTCAACCTGACGGGCTGGGCGCGGCCGGTGTTCGAGGGCCGCCTCAGCGAGGACTTCGAAAAGGAGCTGCATGAAACCGAGTAAGCGCCTGGAGCGCATCCCCCCGTATGCATTCGCCCAACTCGAGCGCAAGATCGCCGAGAAGCGGGCCGCGGGGGTGGACGTGATCAGCCTCGGCATCGGCGATCCGGACAGGCCCACACCGCCGCTGATCGTCGAGGCGATGCAGGAGGCCGTGACCGAGCCCGAGACGCACCGCTACCCCTCCAACCGGGGCCGCGCCGACTTCCGCGCCGCCGTGCGGGACTTCTACGAGCGTCGCTTCGACGTCGTGCTCGACCCCGAGCGGGAGATCATCCCGGCGATCGGTGCCAAGGAGGCGATCTTCAACCTCAACCTGGCGTTCCTCGACCCCGGCGACTATGCGCTGGCCGCCGACCCCGGCTACCCCGTCTATACGGGTGGCCCCTGGCTGGCAGGAGCGGAGCCCGTCCTGATGGCGCTGCAGCCCGAGCACGGCTTCGTGCCCGACCTCGGCGCGATCGACGAGGAGGTCGCCAGGCGCTCGAAGCTGATGTACCTGAACTACCCGAACAACCCGACCGGTGCGGTCGTGCCTGATGGCTTCTTCGAGCGCGTCGTCGAGTTCGCGCGTGCGTACGACATCCTCGTCGTCCACGACAACGCCTACTCGGAGATCGTCTACGACGGCTACCGGGCGCCCTCGTTCCTCGCCACGCACGGCGCGAAGGACGTCGGGATCGAGGTCTTCTCGCTCTCCAAGGGCTACAACATGACCGGCTGGCGCTGCGCCGTCGTCGTCGGCAACGCCGAGGCGATGGAGACCTACTGGCGTCTGAAGACGAACATCGACTCGGGCCTGTTCGAGGCCGTGCAGCTGGCGGGCGTCGCAGCCCTCTCGCCGGACGGCGACGCCGAGATCGCCTCGATGAACGAGCTCTACCGGCGCCGGCGCGACCTGGTCTGCGACGCGCTGCGGGCGATCGGCGTGGATGTCACCCCGCCGCACGGGACGATCTACGTGTGGGCCCCGGTCCCCGAGGGCTTCGAGAGCTCGGCCGCCTACTGCGAGCACGTCCTCGAGCAGGCGGCGGTCGTGCTGTCGCCGGGCGCGATCTACGGTCCCGCCGGCGAGGGCTGGTTTCGCATCTCGCTCACGACCCCCGACGAGCGGCTGCTCGAGGCGGTTCAACGGCTCGGCGCACTCGGAAGCTGAGCGCGGGCGCTTGCGGAGGTCCTAGACTGGTAGGTGGATGGACAGGAGTCGCAACGGCAGGAGCGCCGTCACACCGAGAGCCGCAGCCGCCGCGGCAGGCAATGGCGGTCAGACAGAGCCGCGTGCGCGCCAGCGGGCGTTCTGCATCGCGGCCCTGCCCGAGGGCGAGGACCTCTCGGAGCTTCGCGAGCTGTTGCGTACCGCCGGCGTTGCCGTCGTCGGCGAGATGGTCCAGCGCCGCGAGACGCCTCACCCGAACACATATCTCGGCCCGGGCAAGGTGCGTGAGGCGAAGGCTCAGGCGAAGGCCTCTGACGCGAACCTGATCGCCTGCGATGACGAGCTGACCGCCCGCCAGGAGCGCAACCTCGAGGAGGAGCTCGGGCTCCCGGTCGTCGATCGCACGACGATCATCCTCGACATCTTCGCCTCCCATGCGGGGAGCGCCGAGGGCAAGCTCCAGGTCGAGCTGGCCCAGCTCGACTACAACCTCGCGCGCATGCGCGGCCTGTGGAGCCATCTGGAGCGGCTCGGCGGCGGCATCGGCACGAGGGGACCGGGGGAGACGCAGATCGAGACCGATCGACGCCTGGCTCGCGACCGCATAGCGACCCTGCGGCGGCGGCTGGAGCACGTGAAGGGCACGCGCGCGGTGCAGCGCGCGGAGCGCGAGCGTGCGGCGCTGCCGACCGTCGCGCTGGTCGGGTACACGAACGCGGGCAAGTCGACGCTCCTGAACGCGCTCACCGGCTCGGAGGTCGGCGTGCGCGATCGCCTCTTCCACACGCTCGATCCCACGACCCGCACCCTGCGACTCGGCGGCAGGCCGTATCTGCTGACGGACACCGTCGGCTTCATCAGCAAGCTGCCCCACCAGCTCGTCGACGCGTTCGCGGCCACGTTGGAGGAGACCAAGCGCGCGGAGCTCCTGGCCCACGTGCTGGACGCCTCCGCGCCAGAGGGTCACGCCGCGATCATGCAGCGCTCCGTCGATCAGACGCTCGATGAGATCGGCGCCGGCGACCGGCCGCGGGTGCTCGTCCTCAACAAGATCGACCTGCTCGACGAGCAGGCGCGCGAGGAGCTGCGCCTGACCTACCCGGACGCCGTCCTGGTGAGCGGCGTCACGGGGGAGGGCCTCGCGGAGCTGGGCGAGCGGATCGAGCTCGAGCTCGCGCATACGCTGCGGAGCGTCGAGCTCCTCGTTCCCTACGCCGACGGCGGCAGCCTTGCGGAACTGCACGACATCGCGGGCGAGGTAAGCCGCGAGGACACGGCCGACGGCGTTCGCGTCCGCGCGCTCGTGCCCGCGCGCCTGGCCGACCGCTTCTCGCGGTTCACCGCCCCCGCCCGGCTCCTTCCCGACTAGCCGCCGGCTTCGCTAGCGCTCGTCGCCGCTGCCGGAGAGCACTCCGCGCCGCTGGCGTGAGCTGAGCTTCTCCAGATTCTCGCGGGCGACGTCCTCCAGCTCGAGCCCGAGCTCGCTCGCGAGCTGCGCGACATACCAGAGCACGTCACCGAGCTCCTTCGCCATCGCCGCGCGGCGCTCGTCGCTGACGGTGCCGCCGTCGTCGCGGATCGCCTTCTTTGCGTGCTCGGCGACCTCACCCGCCTCGCCGGCAAGGCCGAGCGCGGGATAGGCCAGCCACGCCTCGCGCGGATACTCGGCCGTGCGGCGCGAGAGTTGTTGGTACTCCGAGAGCTCCATCGACGCGATCGTATGCGCCTTGAGCGCCCGCCGGAAGTGCGCGAACCAGGACTTTGCGGCGATCCGCGGCGCCGGCGTCAGATCCCGGCGGCGCGGCGCGCGCTCAGGTGCGCGTCCCGCTCGAGCGCGTCGTCGAGCTCCACCAGCTCATCGGGCTCGATGGCGAGCGCCCTGGCGATCAACCAGTCGGCGAACCAGGCGTTCTTGGGAAGCAGGGGGCCATGCAGGTACGTGCCGATCGTGTTGCCGGCAATGGCGCCCTCCACGCCGCTCGTGCCGTCGTTGCCGTAGCCGCTCAGCACCCGACCCAGGGGCTCCTGGCGCTCGCCGAGGCGCGTCCTGCCTCCATGGTTCTCGAAGCCGGCCAGCACGCGCGCGCCCTCGGTGTCCGCCAGCCGGACCTCGATCGCCACGTTGCCGATCAGGCGGCCGCCTTCGCGGACCGTCTCGACATCGAGCAGTCCCACGCCCGGGATGCGTTCTTCGTCGAGCGTGTAGGAGCGTCCGAGCAGCTGGTAGCCGCCGCACACCCCAAGCACGACCGCATCGCGTCCTGCCGCTGCATGCAGGGCCTCGCGCTTGGTCTCGATCAGGTCCTCAGCGCACAGACGCTGGTCGCGGTCCTGCCCGCCGCCGATGTAGAAGAGGTCGCCGGCGTCCGGATCGAGCCGCTCGCCGAGTCCGCTGGCGATCAGCTCGAAGCCGATGCCGCGCCACGCGCAGCGGCGCTCGAGCATGAGCAGGTTGCCGCGGTCGGCATAGATGTTCATCAGATCTGGATACAGCGCGCAGACGCGAAGGGTCCTCGGAGCGGCTCCGTTCGCGGCGCCCGCGTCACGCACGGAGCATCACCACGTCGCTGCCCACATACTCGTCCGTGTCCTCGATGCGCCCCGCAGCTGCGGGATGCAGGCCGGCGGCGATCGCCTCGCGCTCGAGCTGCTCCACGCTGACGAGGTCGAGCTCGATCACGTCACGCTCGCCGCCGCGCGGCGCTTCGCGCTCGCCGCTCAGTATCTGTCGCCCACGTTCGATCAGGACGCCCCCGTCGCTCGCGCAGATGCGGATCGCGCGACTCACGTAGTCGGTTCCCTCCAGGCGCACCGTCTCAGCGGTCGGCCCATCCTCGCCGAGGGTGCTGTCGAAGAACTCGAACTCGGTCACGATCGCGCAGGCGAGCAGGCCACCGGGCCGCAGGTGGGCGCGCGCCCTGCGCAGGAACTCGACGCGGCCGGCCTCGCCGCCGAGCAGCTGCACGGTCTGCATTGGTGCCAGGCATAGCGCGAAGTCCCGCCGGCCGAGTTCGAACGTCCGCGCGTCCGCGCAGACGGTCTCGACCGCCATGCCTGCCGCGCGCGCGCTCAGCGCGTCGAGCAGCCGGCGGTCTAGATCCAGCGCGGTCACCTCGTGACCGGCGGCTGCGAGATCGAGAGCGACCCTGCCGCAGCCGGCGCCGACCTCGAGTATGGGGCCGGCTGGCGAGCCTTCGTCTCGCGCCGCCGCGAGCTGCCGCCAGAGGGGCAGATCGGCGTCGTAGCCGCCGCACTCGAGGTCATGCCAGATGACCGCCAGCTCCGCGGCAGACGGCAGCTCGGTGTCTCGGCGCCCGGTCAGGACCATGCGCTGCTCGCCTCTCCCCGAGCCACCAGGAGCTCACGCAGGGACAGCATCGCGGTGTAGGTCGGCAATGCGTACAGCGGCGTGTCGGTGGCCGGCCG
>JAOPZM010000212.1 GCA_025964115.1 Solirubrobacterales bacterium | reverse complement strand
GGCCTCGCGATCTTCTCGGCCGTCGCGACCAGCCGCACCAGCCATCTGATCGCGGCACATACGGCGGTCCCGCAGGCACTCACCTCCGGCTTCCAGCGCGCCCTCACGGTCGGCAGCGTGTTCCTGCTCGCCTCCGCAGTCATCGCGCTGAAGGCAACAAACACTCGAGGCGAGACCGCCGAGGGAGACGGTCACAGCTCGAGTGGCGCAGCGCCCACCGCCGAGCCGGCCCTGAACGCGGCATGACCCGGATGCCGGGAGATCGGTCCCCCGACGCGGATATCGACCTGGCGCCCTACCGCCACGGCTGAGCGCGTCGACGGCGCCGTCACATCGGGCGCCGCGGGTCCGTCATAGCTGTAGGACACTCCGAGGAAGGCACGAGCGATGAACGAGCCAGATCTGAAGGCCAGCCAGTTCGAGCGGTACCGACCGAAGCTGAACGCGGTTGCCTATCGCATGCTCGGCTCGGTCAGCGAGGCCGAGGACGCGGTGCAGGAGGCGTGGCTGCGACTGAACCGCTCCGACGGAGACGCGATCGACAACCTGGCCGGCTGGCTGACGACCGTAGTGGGCCGCGTCTGCATCGACATGCTGCGAGCCCGCCAGGCGCGGCACGTCGACTACGTAGGAACATGGCTGCCCGACGCGATCGTCAGCGAAGACCCCGAGGGCGACCCAGAGGAGCAGGCGCTGCTCGCCGACGCCGTCGGCGTGGCGCTGCTCGTCGTGCTGGAGACCCTCACGCCGACCGAGCGGCTCGCGTTCGTGCTCCACGACATGCTCGGCGTGCCCTTCCAGGAGATCGCCCCGATCATCGAGCGCAGCACCGAGGCCGCCCGCCAGCTCGCAAGCCGCGCCCGAAGGCGCGTTCGCGGCGCCGCACCCGAGAGCGACGCGAGCCTCAACCGACAGCGGGAGGTCGTCGCGGCGTTCCTCGCCGCCTCCCGCGCGGGAGACTTCGATGCGCTGATCTCGCTGCTCGCACCCGAAGTCGTCTTCCGCGCCGACGCCGGGGGCATCGGCGGCCTCGTGCAGCCGCAGATCACCGGCGCCGCCGAGGTGGCCGGCTACTCCGCCGCCCAGGGGCCGCGCTTCGCCACCCTTTGCCACCCCGCGCTCGTGAACGGCGCAGCCGGCCTGATCATCCGCTCGCCCCGCGGAGCGATCGGCGCTGTCGGATTCACCGTCAGCGAGGGACGCATCGCCACGATCGACCTGATCCTCGACCCCAGCAAGCTGCAAACCCTCCAGCCGCGCTGAGCAAGCCCGCGCGCCGCCGAAAGGAAACGATGCAGAACATCACCGTCGTCTCAGTGCCCGTCACCGACCAGGACCGAGCAAAGCACTTCTACACCGAACAGCTCGGGTTCGAGCTCAGAGCCGAAGGTACCTTCGGCGCCGGGTTGCGCTGGATTCAGCTCGCACCGCCCGCGGCGGCGACCTCGTTGACTCTGGTGACGTGGTTCGAGGAGATGCCGGCCGGCTCGCTGCGAGGGCTTGTGATCGACTGCGACGACCTCCAAGGCGACTACGAGACGCTGAGCAAGCGCGGTGTCCCGTTCAACACTCCGCCGAGCGACATGCCCGGCGGAGTGTTCACGACCTTCAAAGACCCCGATGGCAACCACCTGAGCCTGCGTCAGGCCGACCGACCCACCGAGGGTCGCGAGGCGGCCTAGCAGCCCGTTACGCCGACCAGCCATGCGCGTGCTATCCGAGCGCGCGTCAGACCGCACGCGTGCATCTGGAACGCCCAGCAGGCGCGTCCTATCGCGGCCGATGGTGGCTGCCGCTCGCTTACGGCTTCCAGTGAGATACGACTGCCCTCGATGAAGCCGAGGACATCGATCTAGCGAGCGCTCGTTGTGTGGGTCTGCCGCCTCGGAAGATGCTCGGGGACCCGGCTAAGACCGCGCGCATCGCGCTCCGTCGGTTACGCCATCGCGGGGTCCTGCTCGGTGATCGCGTCGACGCGGTCGGGATAGAACGCGACGTGATCCTTGATCTCGGCGACCGCCGGATACGGCTCGCGATACACCCAGACGGCGTTCCGCGAGCGCTCGCCTCCCGCTGGCACGCTGAAATAGGTCGCGTCGCCCTTGAAGGGGCAGTAGCTGACGTGGTCGCTGGGCGCCAACAGCGACTCCTCGACGTCCGCCAAGGGGATGTACTGCACGGGGGGATAATCCGCCTCGCGCAGCGTGAGTGCGCGCTGCGAGCTCGCGACGATCTGGCCCGCGACTGTCACTACGACGCGTGCAGGGTTGGCCTCGATCGTGATCGGGTGGCTTGGGCTCGGCTGCTTGACTGGCTTGTCCGGCATCGCGTCCTTTCTTATTGTCGGGGGCGGTACGCCGCAACATCGCCCGGCTCTGACCGAGCACAGCGATGACTCCAGCTAAGCAGTTATTCACCCGCCGTCAGCTGCGACCGTGCCCCAGCGTGGACGTTCGCGTCTGACCGATCCATTGGCCGGTCGGCCGTGATGACGGTCCGTGCCGAGATGCGGACAGACACGAGTACCGGCGGAGTGCCGATGTTGCGACGGCCTTGCCACGGCCCGCCTTGCGGCTCCCTGGAGCCGACTAGACCCGGCGCGAAAAACCGCCGATTTGCAGCCACCTTCGATGCGCCCGAGTGGACTCGAACCACCACGGGGAAAACTCCCCACAAGGCCCTCAACCTCGTACGAGCCGGCAAGATGCTTCCAGGAGCGTCCGGATCGTCCAAATAGCGCGGCTTCGCGGACACATCGGACGCATCTGGAGCAGCGAGCGTTGCCACGGTGTTGCCACGGCCGGCTGTCATTCATGTGTTCTGTTCGTGTCCCGTTTTGAGCCCGCCGGAGCTCGCGTTTCTGCGGCGAGCTGCGCCATACGCGAGCTGAGCCCTGCCAAACTGAACGGCCGTGCTCCCGGTGCCAACCGGGCAGTCACCAGCGCCGACTTTCGTCGGTGGCGGCCGCTGGTGCGGCGCCGCTGACCCGAATTGCCTGACGCCGGGTCTGTCAGAGCGGCGCTGGTGTCGAGGCTCCGAGTTCGGCGCTGGAGGTTTCTGTCGGCGAGGACAGCCATTTGTTCTCGTGCGCGCAGCGCCGCGCACTGTCGAGGAACCGCGTAACCGCGGCGGACTGGGTGCGCGCGGGCCAGACGATCGACCACTTCGCCAGAATTGCCGGCCCGGCTAGCTCTCGCGCGACGATGCCGGGCTCGGCGGCCGCGGCGTGCCGGCCGAACGAGGCAGGTGCGAGGCTGACCTCGCGACCCGCTGGCAGGCGGGCCAGCGTCGCCTGTGGCGGTGGGTCGGGGAAGGAGGTGACGTGTGGCTCGAAGCCCACTTGCTCGCAGGCGGCGACGATGCGGTCGTAATGGGCGGGCGCAAGCTCGCGCGGGAACAGGAGGAGCGTCTCGTTCGCGAGGCTCGCGAGCGGTACAACACTCGCATCGGCGAGTCGGTGGCGGGTGCCGACTAGGAGCACCAGCGTCTCGGTGCGGAGCGGTTCACTGCGTACTCCTCTCATTGGCTCAGGCTCAAGGGCGACTCCTACGTCGACCTTCCCGGCTAGTACGTGACCGGGGATCGCGGCGCTGAACACCTCGCTGGGGACGACCGTCAGGCTCGGGTTGTCGTCCTCGACGGCAGCGAGGATGGCTCCGAGGGTTTCGAAGCTGGCCGCTGGTGTGTAAGCGAGGCGCACGGTTCCGGCGATCCCCGCGCCGGCGAGGCGGGTGCGCTCGGCGGCGCGCTCGAGTGCTGCGAGCGCCAGGGGCGCCTCCTCGAGCAAAGCCCGACCCGCGGGGGTGAGCTCGACGTGGCGGCTGGTACGCACGAACAGATCGGTCCCGAGCGTCCGCTCGAACTTGTGGATCTGATTGCTCAGCGACGGCTGGGATATGTACAGGCGCGCTGCAGCCCGGCCGAAGTGTTGCTCCTCTGCGACCGCCATGAAGTAGCGCAGCAACCGTGCCTCGAGATCGATAGCCCAAGGCTAACGAACACGCTGGAGAGAGGTCTTGGACACGAACGGTCTCCCGCCTTAGCGTCGTGCGAACACGGATCCCGAGATCAGGAGACGAGTCACGGCGATGAGTACGACCACGACTACAAGCCTCGATGGCTTCCACGCGTCGGACACCGCGCAGCGCGCGGACGACCTCGCACGCGCCTTCTTCGACGCCGTTAACGAACGAAGCTCAATCGACGAGCTGGTCGACCGCGGCTTTCTTTCCTACGACGTGCGCGGGACGCGTAGCCGGACCGGCCTGAAGCGCTACTACGCGGATCTTCGGCGGTCGTTTTCCGAGCTTCGCTTCGAGGTGCACGAGAACGTCGGGGTGCTCGTCGAGGGCGACCTTGTCGCGCTGCGCACGATCATCACTGGCACGCACGCCGGCGACTATGCGGGCGTCGCCGCGACCGGGAGTCGGATCCAGACCTCTGCTTCACACATATTCCGCGTCCGCGACGACCGGCTCGTCGAGCACTGGCCGGTCCTCGACTCCTACCGCATCTTGGTGGCGATCGGCGCCATCCCAGGGGCGGCGAGTGTCTTCCAGCGCGACTACCTCCGCGTGGACGAGTCCCCGGGCGGGCTGTTCCAGGAGCGGCCTGGAACCGAGTTCGGCGACAGCGGCGGACGCGTCGTGTCACGCGAGGAGTCGCGAGCTGTTGTGCGCCGACTCTACGACGGCGTGATCGCGACCGGCCGCGCCGAGGACGCAGACATGGTCGCAGACGACTACATCCAGAACTCGGGGTGGACGCCCGACGGCCTTGCGGCCTTCGTCAGCGCGATCGCAGTCAACCGTGGCGCGCTGCCCGATGGGCGCGCGATCCAGACTCAGATGGTCGCCGAGAACAACCGGGTCGCGTCGAGAAGCGTCTGGGACGGCACCGTCGCAGGGAGCGGCGTCGCGGCCGACTTCACCACGCTCGACTTCTTCCGGGTCGAGGACGGACTTGTCGCCGAGCACTGGGAGTCGGTCGACTGGGTTCGCGCCTACCAAGCCTTCGGACTTCTCTCAGACGAGATCAACGGCGGCTGACCGTAGACCCCGGCAAAACGACTCGACGACCACGAGAGGAGACGCAGAAATGAGGATCACGGTGCTGGGAAGGGGCAACGTGGGCGGCGGCCTCGCCGATGCGTGGGAGCGCGCCGGTCACCACGTGACACGGCTTGGACGCGACGGCGGCGACGCCTCCGATGCCGACGTCGTCCTCGTGGCGGTTCCGGGAGGAGCAGTCGCCGACGCGCTCGACCGCGTAAGCGGGCTGGAGGGCACGACCGTGATCGACGCCACCAACCTGCCCGGTTTGCCCCCGCCGGAGGGCTTTGCGTCCAACGCCGAGTTCGTCAAGTCCAAGACCGGCGGTCCGACGGCGAAGTCGTTCAACCTGAACCTCGCTTCCCTGTACGGCCAGTTGGGAGAAGCGCGAGCCACGCCGAGCAACCTTTGGTGCGGCGATGAGGAAGCCCGCCAGGTCGTGGAGCGGCTCAACCGCGACGCGGGCTACGACCCGGTACGTACCGGGCCGCTCGAGGCCGCCGCGCTTCAGGAGAGTGCGCTTCCCCTGATCCTCGCGATCGGCGAAGGAACCGGGCCGTTCGTGTACCGGTTCGCGCCGCTGGGTGAGCTGTGAGGGGCCGCATGAAGGTTGACGGCCTCCACCACGTCACGGCGATCACCGCCGACATCGAGGCGAACGTCGACTTCTACGGCGGCGTGCTTGGACTCCGCCTGGTATGGCAGGGAGTGAACTCGGACGACCCGGAGATGCGGCACGTCGCCTACGGCGACGAGCGCGGCAGCCCCGGGAGCGTCATCACGTTCTTCGACATGCCCGGAGTCGGGCGTGGGCGAGCCGGCGGCGGGATGGTCCATCGCGTCATGCTGAGGGTGGCCGACCCGATCGCGCTCGATTTCTGGGAGCGCCGTCTTGCGGGCGCCGGCGTCGAGACCAGCCGCCTGGCGGATCAACTTCTGTTCGCAGACCCGGACGGGTTGCGGCTCGGACTGATCGTCGACAATGGCGGGGACGAGCCGCTGATTGCCCAAGCCGCCGACGTTGACCGGCAAGTAGCGACCCGCGGCATCCATGCCGTGTGCGCATACAGCGCGGATCCCGCGCAGAGCGCGGCCCTGCTCGGTGACGTGCTCGGAATGGAGCCGGAGGACGAGCGACGCTGGCTGGCGCAGGGGGAGCGCCGCCACAGCCTGCTCCTCTACGACGAGCCTCCCGAGGAGCCCGGTCAGGTAGGTGCCGGAACCGTCCACCACATCGCGTTCACGATCCGCGACGGCGAGGAGCAGCGCTGGCGTGACCGGGTGGCCGCCGCGGCAGTCCGGCCGACCAGGGTGATGGATCGCAGGACGAACAAGTCGATCTACTTCCGCGAGCCCAGCCGCGTCCTGCTCGAGCTGGCCACCGACCGGCCCGGCTTCGTGTTCGAGCCCGCAGACAGGCTGGGCGAGTCGCTGATGCTGGTGGGCGATCTCGAGAACCGAAGGGCGGAGCTCGAACAGCGCTTTCCACCCCTGGAAAACCCACGCAGCGCCACGACCGATTGGAGTGCGACGTGCTGACAGATCGGGACTCGTCGTGAACGTCGCCATTGCCGGTGCCCATGGGCAGACGGCGCTCCGGCTGACGCGGCTTCTCGTCGCGAAGGGCGAGCGAGTAATCGGATTGATCCGCAATCCGGACCATGCATCCGATGTGAGCGACGCAGGCGCATCGCCGGTCCTATGCGACCTCGAGCACGCGACCGTTGAGGAAATAGCACTGGCCATCCACACGGCAGAGGCAGTTGTATTCGCCGCCGGCTCTGGAGCCGACGGTGGAGCTGCTCGCACGCTGAGCGTGGACCGCGACGCAGCTATCAAGCTCCTTGGCGCCGCCACGATCGTCGGTGCGCCTCGCTACCTGATGATCAGCGGAGCGGGCCCCGAGAATCCGCCGAGCGAGGATCTGACGTTCGAGGTCTATCTGCGCGCCAAGGCGGAAGCCGATGCGGAGCTGGCTGCGAGTGACCGCGAGTGGACGATCGTCAGGCCCGGACGACTGACCAACGATCCTGGAACCGGATACGTGCGCATCGACGCCGCCCCATTTGCGGCATCGGTGCCGCGTGATGACGTCGCGAGCCTGCTCGCACTCCTGTTGGCGGATGCGAGCAGCGCACGCCGCATCCTCTACATCAACTCGGGCCCGCAGCCGCTTCAGGACGCCCTCGGCGAGATCCTCCGCGGCCCGGCGCGAGCGCACGCCGGGGCTCAACGGAGGGCGGAGCGCTGACAGAGAGACGGCGCTTACACGTCGCTGTACACGGCGGGGCGGCCACGTGCTGACCCAAACCACATCAAACGCTCGTCAAGGGCGCAACGAAGGAGGCAACGATGAACAGGGAGCTAGGTGTCTGGACCAACGAGGAGTGCGCGCTGGTGCTGATCGACTATCAGCAGGACCAGCTTGAGTCGATCCGCTCGGAGACGCCCGCGGATCTGATCCGGCTCAATACCCGGTGGCTGGCCAGGGCCGCGAAGGCGTTCGACGTGCCGATCGTGCTCTCGACCATCGGGGTCGAGGCCGGCATCAACAGGCCGACGGAGCCCGCGATCGCAGGCGAGCTGGAGGGCGTCGAGTCGATCGACCGGTCGTCCACGAATTCGTTCGAAAGTGAGGCGTTCCGCGATGCTGTGGCGGCGACGGGGCGTAAGCGGCTGATCTTCGGCGCGCTCCAAACCGAGGTCTGCCTCGCATTCGCGGTGATCGAGGCACTCGAGGCCGGCTACGAGGCGCAGTTCGTGACCGACGCCGTCGGTAGCCGATCCGAAATCGCGCACCGAACGGGGATGGAGCGCCTGTCACTCGCCGGCGCCGTGCCTAACACCGCCCTCGGGGTGGTCGTCGAGTGGTTCCGGGACTGGGGCGGCCCGCTCGCGGAGGCTGCCCGCGAGGTGACCGGGTGGTACCTCGCCGAAGTCCCCAAGGTGACGGACACGGTGGGGGTCGCCGAGGCTGAGGCGGCCCGCGCCCAAGCTGCGGTCGCAGGGTAGATGTCCTCCCAGCTCAAGGGAAAGGTCTGTGTCATCACGGGCACGGGCGGGAGCATGGGCCGCGCGTCGGATCTCGCCTTTGCCCGCGAGGGCGCGTTGGTCCTCGGCTGCGACGTGAGCGTCGACGCGGCGGAGGCCACCGTCGAGCTGGTGCGCGGCTCGGGTGGAGACATGGTCTCCAAGCGCCCGTGTGATCTCTCGCACCCTGCCGACTGCCAGGCGCTGGGAGACCTGGCGCTCGGCAGTTTCGGCCGGGTCGACGTGCTGATCAACCTCGGCGCGAAGGCGTACTTCAACCGGCTCGAGGACATCAGTGACGAGGAGTGGGATCGCTCCCGCGGCGACGAGGTCGACCTCGTCTTCTACCTCACCCGCGCAGCGTGGCCGCATCTGAAGGCCAGCCGGGGCGTGGTCGTGAACGTGGCGTCGGTGAACGCAACGCTTGTCGTCAAGGTGATCCCCTCGCTGTCGCATACGACGAACAAGGCGGAAATCGGCATGACGCGACGGCTCGCCATGGAGGGGAGCGAGCACGGGATTCGGGTCAACTCGATCTCGCCCTGCCTGATCGAGGCCGGAGCGACGCGAGACCAGCTCGAGGATCCCGAGTGGGCGAGCTACGTGGTCCGCAGAACGTTGTTGGGCCGGCACGGCCGGCCGGAGGAGGTCGCGAATGTCGCGCTGTTCCTCGCCTCGGACGCGACCTCGTACATGACGGGCGCCGGCGGGTTGGTCGACAGCGGGATGAAGGTCGGGTGACCGCTTCGGTGAGCCCGCAGTCGTCGTCCCACCTCGCGAAACGACGAGTCGACGCCGTCGTCGAAACTCTGCGACGGCACGCTGCCTCACGACCGGGTGCGAAGGCTGGCGCCGACCAGCCGATCGTCAACGCTGCGGAAGCCCACGAAGGACCGGGTAGCCGGCGTCAACGGCGAGCGTTCTGGAGGGTGTCGTTCGCCTTTCTCGCGGTGATGGCGTTCTCCGCCGTGCCCAGCCCGCTCTACGGGTTGTACCGCGCGCGTGACCACTTCTCTCTGTTCATGGTCACGGTCGTCTACGCGGTTTACGCGGTCGGGGTAATCGTGTCGTTGCTGCTCGGAGGTCACCTCTCTGATTGGTACGGGCGCCGGCGCCTCCTACTCCCATCGCTCGGTCTCGCGATCGTCAGTGCGATCGTCTTTCTAGTGTCGAAGAGCCTCGCGGGACTGCTCGTCGGGCGGCTGCTCAACGGCATCTCGATCGGGATCGTCGTGTCGACGGCGACTGCGTATCTGACCGAGTTGCACGCCGTCGGTAGACCGCAGGCGACCGCGCTAAGGGCGCAGCTCACCGCGTCGGCGATCCCCGTCGGCGGGATAGGACTAGGCGCGTTGCTCGCGGGGATCCTCGCTCAGTGGGTGGCGTACCCACTCACGGTGCCGTATTTCGTCCTCCTCGTGGCGCTCTTGCTCGGCGCGATCGGAGTCGCCTCCTCGCCAGAGACCCGCGAGGGCCCAAAACCACCCCCGCGCTACCGCCCGCAACGCGTCTCGGTGCCGCGCGACGAGCGCAGCCGGTTTTTCGCGGCAGTTCTGAGCGCCTTCATGGCCTTCGCCACGCTGGGTCTCTTCACCGGTTTGGCCTCGCTGTTCCTGGCCGTCACGCTGCACCACCCGTCGCACGCCCTCGCGGGAGCAGTCTTGGGTGCTATGTACGCGTCGGCCGTTGCCGCGCAGATCCTGACCGCGGCCTGGCCGGTTACCCGCGAGTTCGAGTCCGGCATGGCGGGGATGGTCATCGGACTCGGGCTCGCGGTGCTCGCAGTGTGGCTCCGTCCTCCGTCCCTGGGTCTGTTTATCGCCGGAGGCGCCCTGGTCGGC
>JAOPZM010000200.1 GCA_025964115.1 Solirubrobacterales bacterium | reverse complement strand
AGGCACAGTCGGCCTAGTCAGAGCTGCATGGCAACCACCACACGTGAGATCCCCCAGACCGAGTGGCGTGGCTACTTCGACGACTTCAGCCGCGATCTGCAGGACCTGGTCGCGACCGTCGAGGTCGCGGGCAAGGATGTGGGCGCCCAGGTCGAGGCAGAACGGCCGCTCCTAACAGGAATCACCTACGACGATGGCGATGACATCGTCGTGATCGGGCTGGATGCGCCTGGTGGCATCCAGGAGGACCTCGAGCACATCGTCTACCACCCGCAGAAGATCTACGTGGCCGAAGAAGACGGCGTGACGATCTTCGACATCGAGGATTCCGAACAGGTTCAGACGCTGGTACGACTGGAGGCGGCAACGTGAGGGGTAAGGTCACGTAGCTCGATGGCGCAGCGCTCCGCCCACGTATCGGCGCCGGAATGGGTCCCGGCGGGTGCCGCCGAGGACGGCGACGGCATCGTCATCGGCGCGGGCCCGGTGGTGGACATCTACATCGACTTCCTCTGCCCGTTCTGCCGCAAGTTCGAGGAAGCATCGGGCGCGGAGCTGGAAGCCATCGTCGCCGCGGGCCTGGGGAGCCTTGTGTACCACCCGCTCGGATTCCTCGATCGCCTCTCCACGACGGGATACTCCTCACGGGCTGCCGCGGCATCGGGCTGCGCGTCAGATCGCCGCAGGTTCCTCGAGTACAAGAACGCGCTGTTCGCGAATCAGCCCGAGGAGGGCGGCCCCGGGCTGAGCGACGATGAGCTCGCGCAGGTCGGCCTCGGGCTGGGGATCGATCCCGGGTTCGCACGCTGCATCGGCGAGCACCGCTACCTGGACTGGAGTGGGTTCGTGACGGCCCGGGCCGTCGAAAGGGGCGTCACGGGCACTCCGAGCGTGTTCGTCGATGGCACACCGGTTCCGGCCAACGGCCGCATGATCGGCGCCGCCCTCGAGGAGATAGCCGGCTAGCCGATGACCGGCCACCACCTCGAAATCCTGCCGGTCTCCGGTGAGCGATGGGTGGTCCGCTACGAGGGTCATCCGACTCCGCCTGGGATCGCATCGACGCTCGCTGAGGGCGAGCGAACTCCGACGCCGAGCTAACGGCCCAGCTGCTCGTAGCGAGCCTGCTCCTCGGCGGTCCGCTCTGCCCATGGGATTATTTCCAGCCGGCCGTCCGGGATCGGCTCGCCGCTCTCGACCGACAGGCCGTAGGTGCCTTCCTCCAGTCGCCTTTCGGCCCGTTCCACGGCATCGAGCTCTTCCGCCAGTCGCTCGGCCATGCCTTCCCCGAGCTCGGCTTCCAAGAGATCCGGGGCGACGTCCGAGGCCTCGTAGGGATCTGGGTCCGCGTCGTCTTCGCGTCCCTTGACGTCGGCGAGCGCGCGTTCGATGCGCGCGCGCTCCCTTGCGAGCAGCTCCCGGGCGCGTTCAGGCTCCATCCAGCTAAGTATGAATGGGCCGGCCGCCGATCGTGTCCTCGTCGTCGCAGGGGGCCGAGATGCGGCGCGGTTCGCGGGCGTGTCGCGCGCGAGGAGCGAGGCACAGCGTCAGGCGTAGCATGTCCCAGGTGCCCGGGGCCGGCCGTTCGGCGCGGGCACTCTCGCAGCCAGAGCCGGCGGTCCGGGGGCCGCAGCTGCAGGCAGGCCGCCAATCACAGGCATCGACCAGGAGGCATCAAATGGCGACGATCACCGATTACGAGGCGGCGCAGATCGAGAAGGCGAACGCCACAGGGCGCACGCCGGTCGTGTTCATTCACGGCCTGTGGCTGCTGCCGAGCAGCTGGGATCGCTGGGCGGCGCTGTTCGAGGAATCCGGCTACACGGCGCTGACGCCCGGCTGGCCGGACGATCCCCAGACGGTCGACGAGGCGAAGGCCGATCCCGAGGTCTTCGCGCACAAGAGCGTCGGACAGGTCGCCGACCACTTCGGTGAGGTGATCGAGACCCTCGAGAAGAAGCCTGCCCTGATCGGCCACTCCTTCGGCGGCCTGCTCGCACAGATACTCGCCGGCCGCGGGCTCGCCGCCGCGTCGGTCGCGATCGACCCCGCTCCCTTTCGCGGCGTGCTGCCGCTTCCGGTCTCCGCGCTGAAGTCGGCACGCCCGGTGCTAGGCAACCCGGCCAACCGCAACCGCGCGGTCCCGCTCACCTACGAGCAGTTCCGCTTCGCCTTCGCGAATGCGGTGAGCGAGGACGAGGCCAAGGAGCTGTACTCGACGTTCGCCGTGCCAGCCTCCGGCGTGCCGATCTTCCAGGCCGCAACGGCGAACCTGAACCCGTGGACCGAGGCGAAGGTGAACAGCAAGAGCCCCGATCGCGGACCCCTGCTGGTCATCTCCGGTGAGAAGGACCATACGGTCCCCTGGGCGATCGCGAACGCCGCCTACAAGAAACAGGCACGCAACGACTCGGTGACGGAGATCACGGAGATCCCGAACCGCGGGCACGCGCTGACGATCGACGGCGGATGGCGCGAGGTGGCCGACACCGCGCTGCGCTTCATCAAGCGCTTCGTCTAGCTGCGTGCCGTACCGTCAAGCGTCAACCGAGCGGCTCAAGCGCCCTCGACGCGCCGCTTCAGCTCGGCAGGACGCCCGTTGACGAAGATCGCTCGCGTCGCTGCCTCCACTGGTCCGCGGATGATGAGCCCCAGCACCCGCCCGGGGTCCGCATCGAGCGTGTATGTCGCGTGCGTGCGGCCGTCGCCGAGGTCCTCGAGCTCCCACGCCCCGTCGACCGACTTCATGTCGCCCTTCTCCTGGCTCCACGAAAGGCGCGTCGGCCCCTCGTAGCTGAAGCGGACGTGGGCCTTGATCCGCCTGACCTTGATGTCGTTCTCGGTCTCTACCAGTGTCGGGCGCCCCTCGGCGTCGTGCTCGAGCGCGGTCATCCTGTCGAGCCCGCCCTGCCAGTCCGGCGCCGACATCACGTCCTCGACGACCGACCACACCTCCTGGAGCGGTGCGTCGATGTCGGTGCTGGCGCTGCCTCCCAGATGTGCCATCGCGATCCTCCCTGGCTGCGTAGATGAGCTGATTGCTTGTGACCCATACCCCGACCGTTGCTGATACCCGCTCGCGGCACGTCGCACTCGGTTGGCCGACGGGCGCCTAAAGCGACGCCTCAATCTGCACGGGCTCTCGTCCGAGCGCCCGCAGCGCCTGCTCGATGCTGGCGATCACGATCTCCAGCACCTTGACGCGCCCATACGGCTTGGACTCTGCGGCGACGACGTGCCACGGCGCCGGGTCGTGGTCGGTGGCCGCGAGCATGTCCTCCGTTGCCTGCTCGTAGTCGGCGCGCCGGGAGAGGTTGCGCCAGTCTTCGCCGGTCAGCTTCCAGCGCTTGAGCGGATCCCGTTCTCGTGCACGGAAGCGGCGCAGCTGCTCATCCTCGGAAACGTGCAGCCAGAGCTTGACGAGAACCGTCCCCTCCGTCGCGAGCCCCGCCTCCCACTGAACGATCTGAGGGTAGGCCCGCCTCCACTCGACCTCGGTGGCGAGGCCCTCGACACGCTCCACCAGCACCCGGCCGTACCAGGAGCGGTCGAGCACCGCCATCCCGCCCCAGCCGGGCATCGCCGCAGAGAAGCGGTGCAGGAAGTGATGGCGGCGCTCGTCGGCGCTCGGCGGCCCGAACTCCGCCACGCGGACGTGCCGCGGGTCCATCGGGCTGACAAGCCGTCGAATGCAGCCGCCCTTCCCCGAGGCGTCCCATCCCTCGAAGAGCACGCAGAGCGGCGGTCCGAGCTCGGGTCCGTCGATCAGCCCGCCAAGCTGCAGGCGGAGCGCCAGCAGGCGCCGCTGGGCCGTGAGGATCCGTTTTTCGCTCTCCTCTCTGCTCAGCTTGAGCGATAGGTCTGCGTCGCGCAACGAGGCCACGGCGACATCCTCTCACCTCGCCACAGGGTCTCCGCAACTGATGCGACCGCGCTTGCGCTCGTTGACGAGCGGCGCTCTACCCCGTACCGTGTGAGTTGCGCGGTCAGCTGAGGGAGCACTGCCGCATCGACGTTCAGGGAGGGACGGGAGCCGACGTTCAAGGAGGGACGGACATGGGGCAGACAGGGGCAGACGCGCGGCGCATGGTGCGCCGTGTCATAGCGGCAGTCGCAGTCAGCGACCTCGCCTACCGGATGTTCATGCGCGCGCCGCTGCGGCGAGCGCTCGGCATCGAAGTCAAGCCGAGCGGGTGATAGCGGAATGCGCCGTGCTCCGTCTACCGCCCGCTTCGTGAAGCGAGGACGACGGCGAGGTGATGAGGGGCAGGTGTGACTGCCGGGAGCGTCCGCCGACCTTCCTCATATTCAAAGCGTTGTCTCTCGCTCGAATCCGTCGCTCGAGCTGGGCAGCAGGACGGCTGTCCCCGGTCGTCTCGAGCCCGTAAAATCGGTGGTTAGCAGGCGACGATAGAGGGTACATCCCCGACCCATCAAGCCGAAACGTCGCACGTTCGATACTGCTGACACGCAGTTCGAGATGTCGCAAACACGCGAGCGGCCCCGCTTCGCGGCGGGTCGGCGATCCGGTGAGCGCCGCAAGCCGCGCACACCAGTCACCACGAGAATGGGCCTCGCAGGCCTCACGGTGGCGCTGACGCTCGCACTCGGCGGCGCGCCCGCGGATGCGCGGCCGCAGGGCCGGGTCGATGTGAGGCAACGCGCGACTATCGCGGTCCACCGAACGCGGGTCGTGCATCGCGCGCACTGTCCGCGCTGCTCCCGATCGCGAGTCCACCCGCGAAGAGGCCGCCCAAGACATCTGAATGCATGTTGCGCAGCCGCCGTGGCCCCCAGGCTCTCAGCCAACGGCGAACTCCTATTTTGGACGGCGACGAGCGGGGCCACTCAGTACGTCCTCAAGGTCAAGGTCCCGGGCGAACCCCCGACCGAAACGCTCGTGTCGGGCACGAGCGTTTCGCCCGGCCCCTATCCCGGCCTAACCGTCCACTACAGGGTCAGGGTCAGCGCTCGTGGCCCGTGGTCGAACGCGGTCTCGATCACGTATGGGTTCGGCCCGCAGGAACGACCGGCCCCACGAGCGAGCGACGCGGCTCAACGCAGCTCCGCAGCCGTCGAATACGAAGAACGGGCGATAGCCGAACTTGCCGAACGCGAAGCGAGGGAAAGGGCCGAACGCGAAACCGGCGAACACACCAAATCCCAAGGGCCAATACCCGAAGGGCCCAGACCCGAAGGGGGGGAAACGGCCGAACGCGAAGCTAGGGAAACGGCCGAACGCGAAGCGAGAGAAAAGGCGGAACGCGAAGCCAAAGAAAAGGCGGAACGCGAAGCCAAAGAAAAGGCGGAACGCGAAGCGAGAGAAAAGGCGGAACGCGAAGCCAAAGAAAAGGCCGAACGCGAAGCCAGAGAACGAGCGGAACGCGAAGCCCGAGAAAAGGCCGAACGCGAAACCCGAGAACGAGCCGAACGCGAAGCGCGAGAAGAAGCCGAACGCGAAGCCAGGGAAGAAGCCGAACGCGAAGCCAGGGAAAAAGAAGAAGCAGAAGGCGGCAAACGCCTGATCTTCACGCCATCCGTGATCCCCCGCTCGGCGGCGGAGATCCCGAACTCGGGCCGCGGCCTCTACGACTGGCAGGGAGGCACGAGCGGACTACCGGCAGGCTGGCCGATGGTCGACTACTACATGCGTGACGCGATTGCCTGGAACCGCGACCTTGAGCCGAGCCAGGGTCACTATTCGTTCCTTGAAAAACCGGGCGTGATCGATCAAGGGATCGCGAAAGCGGCGGCCAAAGGCGGCCGGCTGC
>JAOPZM010000169.1 GCA_025964115.1 Solirubrobacterales bacterium | reverse complement strand
GAAGCCCGTCCTGCGGGATCGGCTCCCATGTCGCGGCCGAGTCGACGAACTGCCGGTACCCCGGGCGGATGCCCGGATCCCGGTCGAGCGTGCCGAGGCGCACGGCGACTTCGGCGTCCGAGAACGGGTCGCCGCTGAAGAGCGCCGAGCCGCAGGTGGGGCAGAAGAGCTTGGGCCGACCGCCCGCGGGCTGGTAGGAGCGCAGCTGCTCGGCGCCCTGCAGAAGCGTGAAGCCCTCCTGGGGCACGCGCCCGTTGGCGCTCGACGCCGTGCCCGTGCGCCGCTGGCAGTGCGTGCAGTGGCAGTAGCCGGCCGACACAAACGGCGCGCTGATCTCAAAGCGCACGGCTCCGCAGAGGCATCCGCCCTGCAGCGGTTGCGCCTGCGAGGGGGGCTGCGGCATCTCGGGCATCGAGACGCATCGTAAAGGCCGCTGGACATACGTTGGAGCCCGCGTGAAGTTTGCCCGCGCCCGCTGTCACAGTGCTGTCCAGATACCAAATGGCCGCCGTAGTCCAGGCGGTCGAGGAGGTTGCAGAATGAAACGGATTCTTATTGCTGCGGTCAGTTCCTCGGCGCTCGCACTGGCCGCACCGGCGATCGCCTCGGCCCACCACCACGCGAAGCACCACGCGAAGCATCACCACGCGGCGCGAGCACGTGTGCTCGACTTCCGTGCCTCGGCACGCGCGACACCCGCCACACCCGGCTCGCCGGCTACCCCGGCGACGCCGAGCACCGAAAGCGTCGGAACGGTGACGTCCTTCAAAGAAGGCGTGCTGGTCATCACCCTCACCAGCGGCACGCCGGTCAGCGGGAAGGTCACCGAACAGACCGAGATCAAGTGCACCTCCGCCACTCCAGCCACCGGCGGCGACGACAACGACGATGAAGGCGGCTCCGGCGAGGGCGACCAGAGCTCCTCGGACCAAGGCTCACACGGCGACGCTCATGCGGCGTCGAACGGCGACGACGGCGAAGACGGAGGCCAGCAGGCCTGCACCACAGCGGCGCTCGTCCCGGGCGCCATGGTACGCGAGGCCGAGCTGACCGTCGGCAGCGGCGGCGCGGTCTGGGATCGGATCGACCTCATTCAGTAGCCCATCGAAAACAGGAACAGAGCATTTTCGAAGCGGGGGCCGGTAAGGATCGGCCCCCGCTTCGTCTGATTTTTCGTCCAGCGCGGGAAGGTCCGGCGTTCGCTGGGCGTCAAAGTCGGCAGGACCATGAGAACCATCGCCAATCTCCACGCCCACACGCGACGCCAGCCCATGAGCGCAGCCGGGATCATGTCCACGCGAGGAGTCCGATGAGCCCGGGCGGCTTGCCCCGCCTGCCGCTCGTCCAGTCCGACCAGCGCCTGCTCGCGCTGGCGCGAGGCGGAGATGAGCGCGCCTTCGAGGCGATAGTGCGCCGATACCGGCGCCCGCTGCTTCGCTACTGCCGACGCATGGGCCTGTCGGACTCGCGCGCGGAGGACGTGGTGCAGCAGGCTCTGATGCGAGCCTGGATCGCGCTCGGACGGGGAGGCGAAGTTCATTCACCCAAGGCCTGGCTGTACCGCACGGTGCACAACACCGCCGTGAACGCCATGCGAAGCGCGCGCGACCAGGGTCCGTTGGAAGACGGCGCCTGCAGCGAGTTCGCAGCATCCGCCGAGAGCGACTTCGAGCGCAGGACCGCCGTGCGCCAGACGCTGAGCGACGTCGCCGCGCTCCCGCAGATGCAGCGAGAGGCGATCCTCCGCGCCGCGATAGACGGCCACTCGCACGAGCAGATCGCCAGCGCGCTCGGCGTGACCCACGGGGCCGTGCGCGGACTGCTCTATCGCGCCCGTTCCACCCTCCGCGACGCAGCCGCCGCGGTCGTGCCCCAGCCCCTGCTGCTCTGGGCCAGCGGCCTTCTCGGCAGGATGAGCCCGACCGCCAGCAGGCTCGCCGAGCTCTCGGCGTCGGCCGGCAACGCCGACCTCGGCGGTGCGCTGGCGAAGGGCGCGGCACTGGCAGCCACCGCAGCCGTGCTCGCCGTCGGCACAGGCATCGTCCCGCTGCCGCGGCACCTCGGCCATGGCTCAAAAGCAGCCGTGCTCGCGCTTGGCATCGCCCCTGCCACCGCCGAGGCACAGGCAAGCGGTCCCCCGTCCGCCGCGATCCCTGTCGCGCAGGCGGGGGCCTCGACTGGAGCCACGCGGCCACACGCTGGAGACGGTGCATCGCATTCGCGCGGCGGATCTCACGTCGAGAGGGGATCGGGTCCGGGCTCCCGCGCACGGGCCCTGCGCGGGGCCGGAGACGAGCACGGCTTCATGCGCGAATCCGGCGGAGGCTCGCGGGACAGCTCAGGCAGTGACGGGGGCCCCGTTCTGTCTGGCGATGGCGGGTCGCTGCGCGCGGCAGCCGGGTCGACGGCGACAGGCTCGGGTCACGACGGCGGAAGCGGATCGGACGCCTCAGCCTCAGATACTTCGAGCACGACGGCCACCGGCTCGGCCGGGCAGGACGGGAAAGGCGGAGGCGAATCGCCACCGCTTGAACCCCAACCGAGCTCCAGCTCCGGCGGCGGGCGAACAGCATCGGATGCCACATCCGGAACGATCACCGAAGCCAGCTCTCCGGACCTGCCCGGGGGGTAGCGGCGCCTGTTCGCTCCCTCCCGTCGGGGCAGCGCCGTCGTATCGACAGACCGGCCCTATTCGTAGGTGAACCGGTTGGCTACGGTCTTCGGACTGCTCACGTTGCGAACCATTGCCGTCACGTTCACCGTCCCGGCTTCATGAGCCGGTGCGGAGACGGTGCAGGTGGTGGTCGAGGCACAGTTCACGCCCGTGGCGCGCGTCGCCCCGAACTTGAAGACGGTCGCGGAGGTGCCCACCCCGAACCCGGCGCCGCTGACCGTCACGCTGGCACCTCCGGCCGCGGGCGCCCTAGTCGGGTTGAGCGCCGTCACCATCGGCTGGAATTTGAAGCGGTCGTGCGGCGAGACGACGCTTGTGCCATGCGGTGTGATCACGGTCACGTCCACCGCGCCCGCAGGCTCGGAAGGCGACACGGCGGTGATCGAGGTTGCAGAGCTGACTTTGAAGCTGCCGGCGCTGACCGAGCCGAACTCGACTCCCGTGGCTTCGTTGAAGCTGCTTCCGCTGATCGTGACGCTCGTGCCACCGCCGACAGGTCCTGCAAGGGGGGAGACCTTGGTCACGCTCGGTGGCCCGTAGCTGAACTGGTCGGCTTGGAGGGCCGGGCTCGTGCCGGCCGCGGTGGTCACCGTCACGTCGACCGTGCCAGCCCCGGGCGGGGACACCGCCGTGATCGATTCCGGTGACGTGACGGTGAAGCTTGCGGCGCTGACACCGCCGAAGTCGACGGCCGTTGCTCCGCTCAGCCGCGCGCCTGTAATGGTGACGGAGGTGCCGCCACTGGTCGGGCCCAGGTCGGGGCTCACCTTCGTCACGCGCGGGAGAGGCTGGCCGTAGGCAAGCCCGTGAAAGAAGCCGCCAGCGATGCCGCTCGCCTGACTCAGCCCGTGGACGAGGACGGGAGTGGTGCTGCACGCTTCCAGCGCTTCGTTCAGCCCGGTGCAGATTTCTGGCCCGGAGGTCGTGCCGTCGCCCAACTGCGCGTAGTTGTTGTTGCCCCAGGCCATGACGGTGCCGCTCTTCAGCACGGCCAGGCTGAACGCGCGGCCGCCTGCAATGGCGACGACGCCGCTGAGCCCGCTCACCTGCACCGGCACGTCCCTGTTTGTGGTGGTTCCGTCACCGTCCTCTCCCCAGATGTTGTTTCCCCAGGCCATGACGGTGCCGTTGCTGAGAAGCGCCAGGGCGTGGCCGCCGCCGGCAGCGAGGGCCGTCACGTTGCTCAGCCCGCTCACGGGCATCGGAGTCGGGTTGCATGGAGCGCCTTTGCAGCTGGTCGGGCCGGTCATGGTTCCGTTACCCAGCTCCCCGGCGGCGTTGCCGCCCCAAGCCATGACCGTGCCGTCAGCGAGCAGGGCGAGGTTGAATTTCAGACCGGCGGCGAGGGCCGTCACCCCGCTGAGGCCGCTCACCGCCATCGGAGTCGTGCTGCAGGCCACGCCGCTGCATTTGCTCGGACCCGTCGCGGTGCCGACGCCGAGCTGTCCGAAGTCGTTCCTGCCCCATGCCGTCACGGTGCCGTCTTTGAGCCGCGCGAGGCTGTCCGCGCCGCCGGCGGCGACTTCGGTCACCCCGCCGAGGCCGCCCACCTTCACGGGAGTCGTGCTGCAGGCCAGCTGCTGGCAGATGCTCGGGCCGGTGCTCTCGCCATCGCCCAGCTGCCCGAACGCGTTTTCACCCCAAGTCATGACTTCCCCGCTGCTCAGCACGGCCTCGTTGTGGTACGCGCCGGCTGAGATCGCCGAGACGCCGTGCAGCCCGCTCACTGCCACCGGCACGACGCTGTAGTTGGTGACCTTGCCGATCCCGAGCTCGCCGAAGAGATTGCCACCCCAGCTCATGACGTCGCCGTTGCTCAGCAGTGCCAGGTTGTGCCACCCGCCGGCGGCGATCGTCGACAGGCCGCTCAGCCCGGTCGTTTCCACCGCGACGTCGCTGTTGTTGGTCGTGCCGTCGCCGAGCTGTCCGCTCTTGTTGTGACCCCATGCAAGCGCGCTGAAGGCCGCGGCCGGCGCCGGCATCCCGGCGGCCAGGGTCAACGCGGCGACGAACGCCGCCGGAGCGAGTGCCCAAGCGCCGCCCCGCGTACCTTTCGCCCGGTGCCACACCCAGAAGGAGGTTACCCGGCGGTGTCGGCCTGTAACAGCGCCTCCAGGCGCTCGAGTGTCGTCGGGGTGCCCATGGCCACGATCACGTCGCCCGGGAGGAGCGCTGTCTCGGCCGGGGGTTGGGGCTGGAAGTCAGGCCCGCGGCGCAGGCCCACGATCATCGAACCGCCGCGGATGTCGCCGACCGTGTGGCCCACCGCCTCGCTCCCGTCGCCGACCAGGATCTCCTCCATGCGGTATTCGACGTCCACGTCGACGACGCCGCTCAACTGAGGGTGCAGAGCCAGCCGCGCCATCTCGGTCCCGCTCGCCTTGTAGGGCGAGATCACCCGGTCGGCGCCCGCCCGCTTCAGCTTCTTCTCGGTGTCCTCGTTCGCGGCTCTCGCGACGATCACGATGTCGGCCCGAAGCTCACGCGCCGTGAGCGTGATGAACACGTTGTTCGCGTCGGAATCGGCGCATGCGATGATCGAGCGGGCCCGCTGGATTCCCGCCTGCTCGAGCACCGCGTCGTCGGCGGCATCGCCCTCGATGAGGCGCACGCCGAGGGTCTCAGCGCGATGGCGGCTCTCGGGATTGGCATCCACGACGACGTAGCTGGCCCGCCCGGCGTTGAGGTCGCGGGCGACCTGGCGCCCCACACGGCCGAACCCGCAGATGATGTGGTGGTCGGTGAGCGAGTCGATCATCTTCTGCATGCGCCGCGCGGCCAACAGATCGCCGAGGTGGCCGGCGACGAAGAACTCGGCGACCGTGGCCAGTGCGTAGAAGAGCGTACCGACGCCCACCATGATCAGCCCGACGTGGATGATCTGGCCGGCCGTGGAGCGCGGCTGGGGAAAGCCACCGACCGTCGCGGCCGTGTCGAGCGCCCAGCGAAACGCATACCAGACCCCGACGTCCTCGCTGAGCGCCAGTCCCACGGTGCCGAGCAGCAGCAGGCCGGCCACGATCGCGCCGATCAGCGCGATGCGCCGCAGGAAGATCGTCAGCTGGCCGTGCGAAGCGGCGCTCGAGCGGTTTGGGAGACGGCGCTCGAGGGCTTCAGCTGCCGTTGCACGCACACTCCGCGCGCTTCTTCCTGGGAGCCGGGACGTCATGCCGCGACATCATCTCCGATGCCCAGGTTGCCTGGCCGCGCGTGCGCACCGGGTTCAGTCGCTCACGAACCTGAGGTGCGAGGGTCAAGCAGGTCAAGGACGCAGCGAGCGTGGCGTGCTCTGCACGCGAGCGAGCGAGGACGCCGAGATGCGCCGAACCTCGCGCCTCAGCCGCAGCCGGTGTTGTTGCCGCAGCTTGAGCAGGTGTAGCAGGAGCCAGTCCGCTGCATCATGCCGCCGCACTGACTGCATGCCGGCCCCAGATCGAGGCCCTGAAGCCGCGCGGGGACGACCGGCGGGGAGTCGGTCAGCGATGCGGCAGCTGGCGTGCTGTCGCCGCCAGGTCCTCCCGAGGCCTCGGGCGTCTGGGAGCTCTCGCCCGCGGCGCTTGGTCCGGCGGTGTCGGAGCCCTGCATCGACTGCTGGGCCTCCTGCGCGGCCTTGCGGGCACGGACAGCTGGAGTGAGGATCCCCAGCTCCTCCTGGG
>JAOPZM010000146.1 GCA_025964115.1 Solirubrobacterales bacterium | reverse complement strand
GAAGCCGATCCACCTCCTCGAGGCGGACGAGCGCAAGAAGGTCACCGAGCTGAAGGACATGCACATCGACATCGGCGCGGTCGACGGGGACGAGGCCAAGGGCGCCGTCCGGATCGGGGACGTCGCGGTGATCGACGCCGAGCCGCTGGAGCTGCCCAACGGCCGGCTCACATCGCGGGCGCTCGACAACCGCCTCGGCTCATTCGTGGCGCTCGAGGCGGCGCGGCTCGTCGCCGAGGCCGGCGGCGCGCAGTGGGAGCTGGCGGCCGTCGCGGCCGCCCAGGAGGAGATCACCTTCGGCGGCTCGCGCACGAGCGCCTTCGCGCTGGAGCCCGACGCGGCGATCGTCGTCGACGTCACGCATGCGACCGACGCGCCCGGAATCGACGTGAAGGAGGCGGGCAAGCACGAGCTCGGCTCGGGCGCCGTGATCTCCCGCGGCTCGACGCTGAACGAGGCGCTCTTCGACCTGCTGCGCGAGACGGCCAACGCCGAGAAGATCCCCTTCACGGTCGAGGCCTCGGCCAGGGCGACGGGAACCGACGCCGACGCGGTCCACCTCAGCCGCGCTGGAGTCCCGACCGGGCTCGTCTCGATCCCGATCCGCTACATGCACTCGCCGGTCGAGCTCGTCCAGCTCGACGACGTGCAGGCCTGTGCACGTCTGATCGCGGCCGCCGCCCTGCGGCTGGACGCCGATAGCAGGTTCGTGCGCTGAGGCTCAGCTCGCCGCGCCGAGCTCGGTGAGCGGCACGATCTTGTAGGGCTCCCCGGGCGCGCCGCCGATCGCGAGCAGGCGAAGCCCCTCGGGGCCGGCGTAGACCTTGCGCCTGGCCTCCGGGCCGACCCGCACGAACGTCTTGCCGTCGAGCTCCACGCGCTCGCCTTCGACGTCGATCCACCCGGATCCGCCGATCGCGAGGAAGACCTCCTCCTGACCGCTCTCGGCGTGATCGTGCTCGGGGTAGTCGCCGAAGTCGGGCGGGAGCTGGATCACCTGCAAGCCGAATGCCGTGACCCCGAGCTCAGCCCGCGCCTTGACGAAGCCCCCGCCGAAGCCCGCCTCCATCTCATCGATGCACTTTGCGGTGTAGTCGGCCATCCCGGCCGAACCCTAACGCACGGGCAGCAGGATTGCGAGCTGGCGCGACTGCGCGAGAACAGTGCCGTCCTGCGCCCAGATCACGCCGCTCTCGTCGAAGAAGCCTTCGTGTGCCAGGCGCGTGCGAAAGCGTGCCAGGCAGAGCTCGTCCGGGTCGGGGTCGGCGGAGCGCGGCATCGTCGTGCGGAAGTGGATCGTCAGGTCTATCGTCGGCGCCACCACCGGCTGATCCCGGCTCAGGCGCACGAACGGGGGCGGGAACAGCGCGTCGCTGAAGAACGCGAGCGAGAGCGGGTCGATCGGGCGCGGCTCGGCGAGCCCGAGCCAGCCGCCGATCTCCATCGGTTGTTCGCTCGCCGCGAATGGCCTGCCGCCGATGCGCGACTGCATTACGAGGTGCCGGGTGAAGGGCGGCGCTCCCAGCTTCTCGAGCGTTCCCGCCTCGCGTGTCGGGTCCGGTCCTGGGACGTTGGGCATTTTGAGCTCTGAGAGCTCGGGCCCGTCCCACGCGACCGAGAACGCCGACAGCACGAGCGCGATCAGCCTGCCGTCCTGCTCCATGCGCGCTGACAGCGTGCTGAGCGAGCGTCCCTCGCGCTCGACGCGCGTGTGGATGCTCACGGGCCCGGGCTCCGGTGCGCGCGGATAGTGGATCGTCAGCGACCGTGGAGCTCGGAGGGGATCGGCGACCGTCTCGATGAGCGCGCGCAGAAGCATCGCCGCCAGGTAGCCGCCGTGGGGGCCGCGTCCGGCGCGCCAGTCGGGTGAGACCTCGGCGGCGAAGGTGCTCTCGCTCTCGGAGCCATGCTCGAGCAGCACGGCGGTGTCGCGATCGAAGGCGCCGGGCGCCGGCGCGCTCGCCTCAGCCACGCACCAGCCGCTTGTAGGAGATGCGGTGGGGCCGGTCGGCGGCCGCCCCGAGCACGGACCGTCGATGATCCTCGTAGGCCTCGAAGTTCCCCTCGAACCAGGTGACCTGCGAATCGCCCTCGAAGGCCAGCACGTGCGTGGCGATCCGGTCCAGGAACCACCGGTCGTGGGAGATCACGACGGCGCACCCCGGGAAGCCGAGCAGCGCGTCCTCCAGCGCGCGCAACGTGTCCACGTCGAGGTCGTTCGTCGGCTCGTCGAGCAGCAGCAGGTTGCCGCCGCTGCGCAGGAGCTTGGCCAGGTGCACGCGGTTTCGCTCTCCTCCGGAGAGCTTGCCGATGCGAGCCTGCTGATCTGTGCCCTTGAAGTTGAAGCCCGCCGTGTACTGGCGGGAGTTGACCACCCGGTCGCCGACCTTCAGCTGATCCAGCCCCTCGGAGATCTCCTCCCAGACGGTCTTCTGCGGATCCAGCGCGTCGCGCGACTGGTCGACGTAGGCGAGCTGCACCGTGTCCCCGAGCTCGAGCCTGCCGCTGTCCGGTGACTCCTCTCCGGTGATCATGCGGAACAGCGTCGTCTTGCCGGCCCCGTTCGCGCCGATCACCCCGACGATTCCCGCTCGGGGCAGATCGAATGACAGCGACTCGATCAGCAGCCTGTCGCCGAAGCCCTTGGACAGGTCGGTCGCGGTGAGCACCTTCTCGCCCAGGCGCGGGCCGGGGGGGATGTGGATCTGCACGTCATCGAGCTTGACGTTGCGCTCCTCAGCCACGAGCTCGTCGTAGCGGGCCAGGCGCGCCTTGGACTTCGTGCGCCGGCCCTTCGGGTTGGTGCGCACCCATTCGAGCTCTGCGGCGATCGTCCGCTGGCGAGCCTTCTCCGAGCGTTCTTCCTGCGAGAGCCGGGCCTGCTTCTGCTCCAGCCAGCTCGAGTAGTTGCCCTCGTAGGGAATGCCCCTGCCGCGGTCGAGCTCGAGGATCCAGCCGGCCACGTTGTCGAGGAAGTAGCGGTCGTGCGTGACCGCGACGATCGTGCCCTTGTACTCGGCCAGGTGCTGCTCGAGCCAGGCCACCGACTCGGCGTCGAGGTGGTTGGTGGGCTCGTCCAGGAGCAGCAGGTCGGGCGCGCGCAGCAGCAGCCGGCAGAGCGCGACGCGCCGGCGCTCGCCGCCCGAGAGGATGCTGGCGTCGGCGTCCGGCGGAGGCAGACGCAGCGCATCCATCGCGTATTCGAGCTGCGTATCGAGGTTCCAGGCGTCAGCCGCGTCGATCTTCGCCTGGATCTCGCCGAACTCCTCGGCCGTCTCATCGGAGTAGTTGGCGGCCAGCTCGTTGAAGCGATCGAGCAGCGCCTTGGTCTCGGCGACGCCGTCCTCCACGTTTCCCCTCACGTCCTTGGTCTCGTCGAGCTGAGGCTCCTGCTCGAGCATCCCGACGCTCGCCCCGGGCGCGAGCGCGGCCTCGCCGCGATACTCCTGGTCGGCCCCGGCCATGATCCTCAGCAGCGTCGACTTGCCCGCGCCGTTGTAGCCGAGCACGCCGATCTTCGCGCCCGGGTAGAAGGCCAGGTTGATGTTCTCGAGCACCGTCTTGTCGGGCGGGTGCAGCTTCGACAGTCGGTGCATCGTGAAGACGTACTGCGATGACATTTGCACGGCAGGATAGGAGGTTGAGAAGGTCGCTAACGTTGTCGGGTCATGCCCGTGACGGTCCTGGACATAGAGCAGCATCTCCTTCTCCTGGAGCTCCAGGCGCCGTTCGACAAGCGCGACGTGCAGCTGGCGCGCCGCAAGATGGCCAAGCGCTGGCATCCCGACGTCGCGCCGGCCGGACGCCAGTTCGAGCACGAGCGCCATCTCAAGGCGATCAACGAGGCCGCCGACCAGCTCGAGCGCCTGGCCGAGGGCTCGCGCGGCGGCAGGGTCTCCCGCAACGCCGTGAAGGTCAGCGCCGCGGCGGCCCGCCGCGAGCGCGAAGAGGCCGGCCGCCGCGCGTATGAGGCCGAGCAACGCGCGCGCGAGCATGCCCAGGATCGCGCCAAGCACGATCCCTTCGGCAGCCGCGTGCCGGACCACTCGGTGGTCCACCGCTACGCCCGCTGCCAGTCCTATCCCGAGTGGGGCGTGGGAACCGTCGAAGGGATCTACTTCAGCAACGCCGAGAACGACGGCGAGGAGGTGCAGCAGTGGGCACGCGTGCGCTTCAGCCACGGCATCCGCACGGTGCCGGCGGGAAGCATGCGCTTCGTCGACTTCTCCAAGCCCGATCCCGCGGAGGAGCGCGTCGAGCGCTTCATGCTCGCCGCGCAACGAGCGATGGCCGAGGGGGAATACCTGCTCGCAGCCCAGCGGCTGATCTACGCCCGCGACGCCGAGCCGCGCAACGTCGCGGTGCTGAGGCTGATGACGCTCGCCTTCTGGCAGGCGGGCAAGCTCGAGGAGGCGGCGCGGGCCGTGCGGGACTGGGCGCGCGTGGACGGCAGCCGTCCGGCGGCGCACCGTTTCGCCGCTCGGATCTACGAAGACATGGGAGCCGTCGACCTCGCCGAGGAGGCCGCCGAGCGCGCCGCGCGTCGTGGTCCCTCCGACGCCGGGGCGTGGGAGCGGCTCGGCCGCCTGCGTCTGCGGCTGATGGATCGCGAGGGAGCGCTTGGAGCGCTCAGGCGCGCGCTCGCCCTTGGCGCGGGCGAGGAGGTGCACGAGCTCGTCATCCAGGCTCTTGCGATCGAGCCGCGAGCAGCGCAGGCCGTGCACTGAGCCGGTGGACGCCATAGGACTGATCCACCGTGTCTGGGAAGCGCTCTCGCGTGGCGACACGACCACGCTCGAGCTGACTCTGGCTCCCGACGCCAAGTGGCGCGCCGTCGAGGACGGCCCCTGGAACTGCGAGAACCGGGCGATGATCCTGCGGGTGATGGGCCGCAACCTGGCCGAAGGCCGCGGCGGCAGGATCGAGGACGCCTTTCGCGTGCGAGAGCAGGTCGTGGTCGCCTTCCGTCCCACCCGTCACGCCCCGGTCGCGTGGCCGCTGGACGGGGAGCTGCGCTACGTCGTCGTGACCATCCGCGAGGGCCTGATAACCGAGATGAAGGGCTGCAGCGACCGCGCCGCCGCGCTCGAGTACGCCGAGGCGCTAGCCGCCTAGGAGCCGCCTAGAGGATGTTGACGGCGCGCGAGACGACGAGGCCGAGCGTCACGAGCGACACGAGCGCCTGGATGCCCATGATGATCTTCGCCATCGGCGTCAGCGGCATCGTGTCCGTGGGGGAGAAGGCCGTGGCGTTCGTGAGCGACACGTAGGCGTAGTCGACGAACTGTGGCCGCCAGTCGAGCGGCTCGATGTGATCGTCGCTCATCTGCGGGAACAGGAAGTCGGGCGCGAGGTCCTGACCGGCGGCGCGCTTTCCGGGCCCGCCCCTGTCGAGCTCCCAGTACCAGAGCGCGAAGATGAAGAAGTTCGTCAGCCATATGAGCATGCCCGCGATGATGAGTTCTCGGCCTCCTTTGACATGACCGCCGTGCAGGAGGAAGTGGATCAGCAGATACAGCGACGCGATGTTCGCGGCGCTCACGAGGGCTGTCATGCCCAGCGCTACGCCCCGGCGCACAGGATGCTCGTGCTCGAGCTCGCGCGGCGATGCGAAGGACAGTCCGATCAGCAGAGCACCCTCGAGCGCCGGCAGCATCCACGTGGGACCGATGGTGAGCCGCTCGGGAAGCAACAGCTGCAGGCCGATCGCGCCCAGCACGGTGAACTGCGCGGGCCAGAACGCTTCCGGGCGCGGGGGAGGCGGGTAGGAGCGCCGTCCCTGTGCGAGCGCCTGCGTGGACATGACGGGAGCGTATGTCCGTGGCCGGAGGTAATCGCTCGCTCGGCGACGGCGGCGCGGTGACCGGCGCGCGCGCCGGCGGCTTCCTGGCGCGCTAGCCTGGGCCGATGGGCATCGAGAATCCGGTCCACCTGCTGTTCATCGGCGTGGTCGCGCTGCTGGTGCTGGGACCCAAACGCCTGCCCGGGCTCGCGCGCGCCCTGGGCCACGGGATCCGCGAGTTTCGGGAGGCGATCGGCCAGGGCGAATCTCCCGCCGAGCGTCAGGAGCGCTCGCAGGCTGTTGATCCGGCGGAGCCTGTACGGTCGCCCGATGCGCCTGATCGTGGCCCGCTGTGAGGTCTCCTACCTCGGACGCCTGACGACCGTGCTGCCCGAGGCGGTGCGGCTGCTGATGCTCAAGCCGGACGGCACCTTCATGGTGTGGGCCGACGGCGGCGGCAGCGTCAAGCCGCTGAACTGGATGGCTCCGCCGACCATGGTCGAGGAGCAGCGAGGCGCCGACGGCGGCCTGACGGGCCTGCTGGTCCGCAAGCGACGCGAGGAGGACCGTCTCCAGATCGCCATCACGGAGGTCCTCTCCGATGTCGAGCACGAGCTCGATGCGCTCGCAGGCCTCGAGAAGGAGGGTCTCGAGCGGGAGCTGCAGGAGCTCTTGGCTGACGCCCCCCAATGGTGCGGCGAGGGATTCCGACTCGTCCGGCGCGAGTGGCCGACCGACATCGGCCCGGTCGACCTGATGTGCCGTGACGGGCAGGACGAGTGGATCGCCGTCGAGGTCAAGCGCATCGCCACGATCGACGCCGTCGAGCAGCTGACGCGTTATCTGGAGCGTATCCGCCACGACCCTGCGCTTGCCGCTTGCCGTGGCGTGCTCGCCGCCCAGGTGATCAAGCCACAGGCGCGCGTGCTCGCGACCGCGCGCGGAATCGACTGCGTGGAGATCGAGCTGGAGGTGCTGCGGGGGGAGCGGGCACCCGAGCTGCGTCTGTTTGCGGCATAGTCCCGCTGATGAGCGATGAAACCTCCCCCGTGGTCCTGACGGAGCGGCTCGGCAACGTCCTGCTGATCACGCTCAACCGTCCCGAGGTGCGAAACGCGGTCAACGCAGCGCTCGCCGCCGGCGTGGCAGGCGCGCTCGACGAGCTCGACGAGGACCCGAGCCTGTCGGTTGGCGTGCTGACCGGAACCGGCGGCTTCTTCTGCGCAGGCATGGATCTCGGCGCGTTCGTCAAGGGCGAGGTGCCCTGGTTCGGCGACCGTGGCTTCGCGGGCATCGCCCAGCGAGCCTCGCGCAAGCCGCTGATCGCGGCGATCGAGGGCTTCGCGGTCGCCGGCGGCATGGAGATCGCGCTCGCCTGCGATCTGATCGTCGCTGCGAGGGGCGCGAAGATGGGCATCCCCGAGGTCACCCGCTCGCTCGTCGCCGCCGGAGGCGCGCTGCTGCGGCTCCCGCGACGCATGCCCTACCACGTGGTCATGGAGCTCGCATTGACCGGCGATCCGCTTCCCGCCGAGCGGTTCCACGAGCTCGGCCTCGTCAACCGAATCACCGAGCCGGGAGACGCCATCGACGGGGCGCTCGAGCTCGCGGGCCGGCTCGCCAAGAATGGGCCGCTTGCGCTGATCGCCTCCAAGCAGATCCTCCAGCAGCAGTTCAACTGGTCCACCGAGGAGATGTGGGACAAGCAGGGCGCGATCACGGGGCCGGTGTTCGCCTCGGAGGACGCCAAGGAGGGCGCCAGCGCGTTCAAGGAGAAGCGCCAGCCGGCCTGGCAGGGCCGCTGAGGCTCGCCGCCCGCGCCTGTGCGGGCCAGGCTATCCGCGGCGGGCGCGGCGCTTGCGCCGACGCTGGCGCAGGATCATGAGGAATCGTCGCCACATCTGATCAGCGCTCTCCAGGCGCCTTGCGCGGGTACTGGGATATCGGCTGGCGCAGGTCGATGGCGGTCGTGACGATGCGGTTCTGTTCGTCGATGTGCGCCGCCGGGTAGCCCTCGCCCGGGCTCGCCCGCTCCGGACGCCCGATGAAGCCGAAGTGGATGCCGGCGGGCATGATCTGCATAAGCCGGGGGAACATGTGGGCGCGCGCGCCCATGTTGCGCGGCTCCTCCTGGACCCACAGCACCTCTCGCAGCTTCGGGTAGCGGCCCATGAGCTCCAGCAGCTGGCCTTCGGGGAAGGGGTAGAGGAGCTCGACGCGTCCCACCGCGAGCCCATGGTGGGTCTCGCGCTCGGGATGGCCGACGAGGTCGTAGTAGATCTTCCCCGTGCACAGCACGAGCCGCGTGACCTGATCGTCCGCGACGCCGGGCTCGGCGAGCACCGGGTGAAAGCGCGTGTTCTCCGCCATGTCGGCGATCGTGCTCGACGCCTGGGGCAGCCGCAGCAGCGACTTCGGCGTCATCACCACGAGCGGTCGCTGCTTGGCGATGCGCGCCTGGCGGCGCAGCAGGTGGAAGTACTGAGCGGGAGTGGTGGGGCTCGCCACGCGGACGTTGCCCTCGGCGGCGAGCGCCAGGAAGCGCTCCAGGCGCGCCGAGGAGTGCTCGGGACCCGAACCCTCGTATCCGTGCGGCAGCAGCAGCGTCAGCCGCGAGGTCTGCCCCCACTTGGCAAGACCCGAGACGATGAACTGGTCGACGATCACCTGAGCCGAGTTGACGAAGTCTCCGAACTGCGCCTCCCACAGGACGAGCGTCTCGGGCGCCTCCTGGCTGTATCCGTACTCGAATCCCAGGCAGGCCAGCTCCGACAGCGGGCTGTTGTGCAGCTCCAGCGGCGCCAGCGCCTCGGGCATGTTCTGGATCGGACAGACGGTCTGGCCGGTCTTCGCGTCGTGCAACACGAGA
>JAOPZM010000140.1 GCA_025964115.1 Solirubrobacterales bacterium | reverse complement strand
CCGCCGGCGAACGGGTCGTTGAGGATCCACGACACGCCTGGGTGGTGCTGCTCGCCGAGCACCGCCGCCACGGCCGCCGGCATCGCGCCGAGGTGCACGGGTATGTGCTCGGCCTGCATGACCATCTGGCCGTCGGGGTCGAAGAGAGCCGTCGAGGCGTCGCGGCGCTCCTTGATGTTCGAGGAGCGCGCCGAGCGGACCAGCACGACGCCCATCTCTTCACACGCTGCGCGCAGGGCGCCGGTCAGGACCTGAAGCTCGATCGGGTCGAGCCCGCTCACGGCGCTCCCTCGACGCGTCGCAGCCGGGCGGTGCCGTGCGCGTCCACCTCTCCCGCCCACCCGGGTGCCACGAGCAGCGTCGCCTCCGGCATGGCGCAGAGCGCCGGCCCCTGGAGTCGCGTGCCGGGCGCGAGCTCGCCGCGCAGCACCTCGGTCTCGAGCATCTCGGCCCCGATGACCATGCTGCGGAACTCGCCGCGCGGCGCCGCGCCGGAATGCGACGCCCCGGTCCGCAGGGCGGGTGACGCACCCCAGACCGACACCCGCACGGTCACGAGCTCGACCTCCGCGGAGTCGTCGCGATATCCGTAGCGCAGCTCGTGCGCGCGAGCGAACTCCTCGCGGAGAATGTCGGGGTCGGGCGCGCCGGCCTCCTCCACCGGCAGCTCGAAGGACTGCCCGCGGTAGCGGAGCTCGTGCCGCACGCGCACGCGTGAGGGGCCTGCCCCGAGCGCCTCGCAGGCCTCGGCGATGAGCGCCTCGCGCTCGCGGGCGAGGCGCTCTGAGGAGAGCGCGTCACCGGCGAGCATCACCGTCCGCGACACGTCGCGTCGCGGCGCGGCGGCGGCCAGTCCCAGCGCGCACAGCACACCGGAGACGCGCGGGCAGAGGATGCGCCTGACGCCGAGCTCGTCGGCGAGCGCCGCCGCGTGCAGTGGCCCGGCCCCGCCGAATGGCATCAGGGCGAAGCCCCGCGGGTCGATCCCACGCTCTACGGTCATCACGCGAAGCGCCCCCAGCATCTCCGACTCGGCTACGCGAACGATCCCTTCGGCGCAGGCCGGCAGGTCCAGCTCGAGCTCTGCGGCGAGCGTGGAGACAGCTCGCTCGGCAGCCTCGCGATCTAGCTCGACCTCGCCGGCCAGCGGCGAATCCTCGAGCAGCCGGCCGAGCAGGAGGTTCGCGTCGGTGACCGTCGGCAGCAGCCCTCCACGGCCGTAGCAGGCGGGTCCGGGGTCCGCACCCGCGGAGGCCGGCCCGACGCGCAACGCGCCGCCGGAGTCTCGCCACGCGATCGACCCGCCGCCGGCGCCGACCGTGTGGATGTCCAGCGCCGGGAGCGACAGGGGCCGCCCGGCGATCTCCCGCTCGGCGGTCTCCGAGACCTGTGATCCCTCGATCAGGCACACGTCGCAGGAGGTACCGCCCATGTCCAAGCACAGAACGTCGGGCTCGCCCGACAGCTGTGCGAGGAGCGTGGCGCCGCCCACACCACCGGCGGGTCCGGAGAGCACCGTCAGCGCGGCGTGCTGTGCGGCGCGGGCGGCGGAGGTGAGGCCACCGGATGACTGCATCACCTGCGGCTGCGGCAGCCCCATTGCGCCCGCCTCCTCGGAAAGACGTCTCAGGTAGGAGGCGAGCAACGGCGAGAGCGCCGCATCGAGAACGGTCGTGGCCGTGCGTTCGTACTCGCGGAAGGTGCCGACGAGCTCGCTCGACAGCGTCAGCGGCACATGCGGAAGCGCCTCTGCGATCAGATCGGCGAGCAGCCGCTCATGGGAGGGGTCGGCGTAGGAGTGCAGCAGCGCCACCGCGATCGCCTCCGGTCGCGAGGCCGCGATCTGCTCGATCAGCGAACGCGCCGCATCGGGGTTGAGCGCGCGAAGCGGGCCGTCGTGGGTCATGCGCTCTGGCGCGGCGAAGCGCAGCTCGTGCGGCACGAGCGGAGCCGGCGCCGACCGGCACAGCTCGTACAGGTCGGGCCTTGCCTGACGTCCGAGCTCGATCACGTCGGTGAAGCCCTCCGTGGCGATCAGCGCTGTGCGCGCCGTGCGGCCCTCGAGCAGTGCGTTCGTGGCCACGGTCATACCGTGCGCGAAGAGCCGCACCTGCTGCGGCTCGGCCCCCGCCCGCCCGAGCACGAGCCGCACGGCATGCAGCACCGCGACCGACTGATCGTCGGGCGTCGAGGGAACCTTGGCGGTGTGCAGGCCCGGGCCCGCGCCGACGAGCACGGCGTCGGTGAAGGTCCCACCGACGTCGACCCCCAGCAGCATCCCTGGAGCCTAGGGGACGCCTCCGTGCGGCTTCACCCACAGGGGCTTGGCGGTGAGTGCGCCTGCTCAGGCGGCTGCGAGCGCGCGGTCCTCCGTATCTGCCAGGTGCTGGTGCGAAGGGCAGTAGCCGTTGTGGGGCAGCGGCACCCGCTGGCACGCTGCGCCCTTGCGCGTCGTCGCGCGGCACTGCGGCGGCGTGCCGTTCACGGCCGCGTAGCCCTCGTGCGGGTGTTCGGCGAGAAACTGCTCCGCGTAGCCGACGTAGCGGCACACCACATGGTGGACCTGCTTCTGCGCCGACATCGGGAAGTAGTTCCTGATGTCGCAGAACAGCGTGCGGGCCGGCCGCGCGAAGTAGTGACGGTCGGTCGCCATCCGCGTGATGACCTGCTCGCACGCATGCAGCACAGCGGCGTGATTGGCGTGGGCGGGAGCTCCGTGCGGAGGAGCCATGACATGCGGAGCTAGCTCCCGGTAGATGGCCCTACTGAACTGATACATGTACTGCGTTACCTCTTTCTGCTCAGATCCCTCGTGGTCTTGAGCACACCCGCCTGTTCCCACAGACTCCGAATTGCACGGAGACCTTTCAATGTGTGAACACCCCTGCCATGAAAACGGACCGTCATAAGGCGCCGTTAAGGCGCGTCTTTATGAACGTTTATGAACGGTCGCCTCAGCGAGCCGCGCGGCGGGGCGCAGGCTCAATCCCAGGTCTCCCAGCCTATGCCCTCCGGACCGGCCAGCACGACGTGGCGGTGGTCGAGCGCCGGATCGCGCTCGGGGTAGTCAATCCGGCTGTGTGCACCGCGGCTCTCCTCCCGGGCGAGCGCCGAGCGTGCGATCAGGCGGGCGAGCGGGTGGGCGTCTTCCAGCAGCCGCTCGAGCCCCTCCCGCGAGCGCACGATCCCTGCGTCGCGCCACAGCGCGGCGCGCGTGGAGGCCTCTGCGACCGGGGGCGCGGGCAGCCGGCGGAGCGCCTCGAGCTCCTCCACGCCGGGCGCTGAGGACTCGGTGGAGGGCCCCGAGAGGATGTCCGCGACTGCGCGCCGGGCGAACACGAAGCACTCGCTGAGCGAGTTCGAGGCGAGGCGGTTGGCACCGTGCAGGCCGGTGCAGGAGGACTCGCCGATCGCGTAGAGCCCGTGGACGGTAGAGCGCGCGTTCAGGTCGGTCGCGACGCCGCCCATCGTGTAGTGAGCCGCGGGAGCGACCGGTATCAGTTCGCGCGTGGGGTCCAGCCCCGCGTCCCGCAATGACGAGACGACGTTGGGGAAGTGCGCGGGATCGATGGAGCGCATGTCCAGGCCCACCGAGCGCTCTCCGCTCTCCTGCAGGCGTATATGGATCGCCCGCGACACCTCGTCGCGGGGCAGCAGCTCGTCGACGAAGCGCTCTCCGGAGGCGTCGTGCAGTGTGGCGCCCTCGCCGCGGATCGCCTCGGTCACGAGGTAGCCCTCGCGGCCAGGAACGCCGATGACTGCGGTCGGGTGGAACTGGAGCAGCTCGAGGTCGGCCAGCGCCGCCCCCGCCGCGTGTGCGAGGAGCAGGCCGACACCCTGCGAGCCGGGCGGGTTGGTGGTGCGCTCCCACAGCGCCGCTGCGCCGCCGGTGCTGAGCACCACGCCACCGGCAGCGACCGTTCGGCCGTCCTCGCAGAGCAGGCCCCGGCAGCGGTCCTCTGAGCGCCACAGCGCGCGAGCACGCGCTTCCTCCAGGACCGTGATGCGTGGGTTCTCGGCGGCCAGCGCGGACAGCTGGCGCACCACGCGCCGACCGGTCGCGCTCCCTCCCGCGTGGACGATGCGCCTCACCGAGTGGCCTCCCTCCAGGCCGAGCGCAAGGCGCCCGAAGCGGTCGGCGTCGAAGCGCACACCGAGCGCCTGCAGGTCGTGAACGCAGTCGGGCGCCTCGCGTACCAGGATCTCGGCGGCCGAGCGCCGGACGAGCTCGCGTCCGGCGAGCTCCGTGTCGCGCAGATGCAGCGCGAAGCTGTCGTCTGCCGCGAGGGCGGCGGCGAGGCCGCCCTGGGCCCAGTAGCTCGCGGTCCTCGCCAGCGGCGTCGCCGAGACGAGCACCACGGTGGCGTCCTCGCGGGCTGCGCACAGCGCTGCGTACAGGCCGGCGGCCCCCGCACCGACGACCGCGACATCGGCCTCGTGGGAGCTCGCCGTGGTGAGGGCGGGCATCGACGGGAACCGTATCTCTCCGGGCCGGCGGCCCCGGGGGGCACTGCCCTGCGAGGCTCCTCGCCGCCGGTCGCCTAGGGCCGGCGACGCGGCCGCTTCGCCCTACCTGCCCGGCGTGGGGTTCACCCGGGTCCCTGGCTGGGTCACGCCAGGGAGGGTGCTGCCGGTGCCCGCCCCGCCCGAGGTCGGCGCAGTCGCGCGGCTGCCAGTCGGTGTCGTGGTAGTGGTCTTGGCCCCCGCCTGCGGGGCCGGCACGACCGTCGCAGGAGGTGCCGCCGTCGAGGTCGTGGTGGGGCTTACCGGCGCGGGGACCGCCGCGGCGGGGGCCGTGGTCACCGTCCGCGTCACCTGGGTCCTCGTAGGGCTCGAGCTGCCCGCGAGGTCGACGAGCGCGGCGGTCAGGACTCCCAGCGAGAGGGCGAGCACAGCCACGATCGCGGCGATCGGGGCCCGCCAGTTCGGACTTGCCGCCAGCCGCGTTCGCGCCGCGGCGCCGCAGCTCAGGCACCACTCCTGCTCCGGCTGCAACGGGGTTGCGCAGAGCGGACAGGCTTCGCCGCTGTCAACGCCCGGCGCCGCATGGCCGGCCCCGGGCCCTGCGGGGGCGTGGGAGAAGGCAGGCCCGGGCGAGGTCGCGACGCCGCTCACCTGTCCGGCTCGAGGGGATGAAGGATCTCCGTCTGCTCGCCGTCCTCGGAGTCAGCCGCCGTCTCCTGGGCGGCCGACCCAGCAGGAGCGCGGCTGCTCGGAGGCCTCGGCGACCGGCCCGTTTTCTCGGCGGGAGCCCGAGCG
>JAOPZM010000134.1 GCA_025964115.1 Solirubrobacterales bacterium | reverse complement strand
CCTCGCGAGCGCGCTGATCAGCGTCGCGAGGTTCTTATGGGGACGCTTCGCCGAGAGGCTCATCAGGACAGCCCGCCTGCCAAGCCCCAAGCGCTCCCGGGTCTCGGCCTCGGGCAGTGGCTGCTCTCGCCGCAGCGCCCCAAGCCCGAGCGGGACGACGTCGATGCGATCGGGGTTGAGGCCGAGCAGCTCGACGAGGTCGCTGCGCGTGCTCTGGGAGTCGACGATCACGCGGTCGGAGCGGCGGGCCGCCGCTGGAACGAGCACGCTCATGCCCTTGTCGCGGATGCCCGAGTGTGCCTCGGGAAAGCGGGCATAGATGAGGTCATGGACGGTCACCACCCGCCGAAAGCGCCCTCGCAGCGGCGCCGTGCTGGCCAGGCTATGCACGAGATCCACGCCCGCGCGGGCGGCAAGCCGGGGCAGGAGGATCTGCTCGCCGAGGACCCATTGCACGCGATTGCGGGCATGCACGGGCACGGTCACGGTCGGCAGCAGCTCGCCAAACGGCCCGCCCACGGCCGCGGCGGCCTCGCGGTTCACGAAGGCCGTGAACCGCACCTCTGGCGGCGCCTGCGAGACTAGGGCTGGAATCAGCTCGCGCGCTGCGACCTCCATCCCACCGGTCTCGCCGGGGACGAGGAAGATCAGGTTCAGGCCCACGTGCAAGGACCGCAGGCTAGTGCAGCGACCGCTACGCTTCGCGCCCTGAAATCCTTGAGCATCGGCATCGACGCGCGGGCCGCCGTCGAGGTGGCAGCCGGTCGCGGCCGGTTCGTGCGAGAGACGCTCGCCGCGCTGTCTCGCCGCGACGACGATGTGCGCTACCTCTGCTATGCGCGATCCCGCTGGGGCGAGGAGCTCGATGACCGCTTCGAGTGGCGCCTGATCGACGCACGGGATCCGGCGTGGCACCTGCTCACCGCTCGCGCGGCCAACCGGGAGTGCGACGTGTTCCTGTCAACGAACTCCTATCTGACGACATGGATGCTTCGCATCCCGGCGGTGCCGGTGATCTACGACATGATCGCGTTCGACCGCGCCTACCGACCCAACCGACGGTCGGTCATGATCGAGCGGCTGACGCTGGGTCTCGCGGTGCGTCGCTCGCGTGCCTTCATCGCCATCTCTCACGCCACCGCGGAGGACTTCGAACGCCGCTTCCCGGCCGCCGCCGGGCGCGTCACCGTTGCGCCTCTGGGCGTCGCGCCGCAGCTGGCGGCAACGCTCCCGACCAGAGACGACTCTGACTTGCCGCGAGCGGGCTTCGTGCTCGCCGTGGGGACGCTCGAGCCGCGCAAGAACCTCCCTCGCCTGGTCGCCGCGTATGAGCTGCTCGATGAGCAACTGCAGCGCGAGCACCCGATCGTGGTCGTCGGCGACGTCGGCTGGCAGGTCGACGACACGATCGCGAAGCTGCGCTCTCTCGGCGACCGCTCGGTGCTGCTTGGCCACGTCTCCGACGGCGTGCTCGCGGAGCTCTACAGACGCTGCGCGGTGTTCTGCTACCCGTCGTTGTACGAGGGGTTCGGCCTGCCGGTCCTGGAGGCCATGGCCGCGGGAGCGGCGGTCGTCACCTCAGACGTCTCGTCGCTCCCGGAGGTGGGCGGCGACGCGGTCGAATATGCCGATCCACGCGATCCCGTGAGCATCGCGCACGCCATGACACGTCTTCTGAGCTCCCCCGAGCGACGCGCCGCCATTGGGGTGGCGGCACGTGAGAGAGCTGCTCTCTTCGACTGGGGAAGAACCGCGGATACCGTGCTCGAGGTGCTGCGGGACGCCGCGGCATGAGTGCAGCAGCCAACCAGGTGTCTGGCACACTGCGGCGCATGTCAAAGCTGGTGAGAGCTGCCGTGCATCGAGCCCGGCGGCTGTTCTACAACCTCGGAGGCCCCTGGTATCGATGCCGCGTCTTCGAGGCGTTCGGCTCGCAACGCTACTCACGTCCTGCGCTGTTCGGGATGGATCAGAGACTGGTCGAGCTGATGCCGTGGCAGGGAGGTACGTTCCTCGAGGCTGGCGCACACGACGGCTACACGCAGTCGAACACCTATTACCTGGAACGCCATCGCGCCTGGACAGGCGTGCTCGTCGAGGCTGTGCCCGAGCTGGCGGCGCGCTGCCGCGAGCGTCGTCCTCAGTCGCGCGTCATGAACTGCGCACTCGTGGGCCCCGATTTCGCCGGCGAATCGGTCGAGGTCCAGTTCGGGGACCTGATGTCCACCGTCGACGCAGACGGCAGCCATGCTTCAGGAGGCCTTGCGGTCGCTGGACGTCGCGCATACTCGACACAGGTCCCAGGGCGGACCCTGTCCGCGGTGTTGGACGATGCCGGTTTGGCGAAGATCGACCTGCTGGTGCTCGACATCGAGGGGCGGGAGCTCGAGGTCCTCGCCGGGCTCGATCACGGGCGACATTCACCTCGCTTCCTTCTGATCGAGACCCTTGACCGAGCGGCGCAGCAACCCGCGGTCGACCTAGCGCTGGCCCGGGGCTACGACTTCGTGGAGGCGCTGTCCGACTACGACCTCCTGTATCGCCGGCGCGGCTGACATCGTGCCCCGGATCCTGTTCGTCAACCCCAACTACGAGGACTATCTGGCCGACGGCGTCTTTCACGGACTGCGGACGCTGCTGGGCGCCGACGCCGTCGACTATCCGAAGGCCGAGTACCTCTACGAGAACGCCGGTCGCGCCGCGCTCGCGCGCGTCCGGGGTGGCGGATTCACGCTCTACGGCCTGCTGGCTGACCTGCCGGTGGAGCGCGACCACATCCTGTCGCGAGCATTGGACGGCGAGTTCGAGCTCGTGATCTTCGGGGATATCTGGCGGACGTTCGGCCTCTGGACGGAATGGAGTCCACAGCTGCAAGCGGCCGGGGTGCCGATGGCGGTCCTCGACGGGTCGGACCGTGTCGAGCCCTACCCCTACGCCGGGTTATGGTGGCGCGTGCCGGCGTGGTGGTTTCTGCCGCGCGCGCATAACCGGGCGCCGTACTTCAAGCGGGAGGTCACGCCTTTGACACGGTGGTTTGCCTCCTACCTCTTGCTCCCGCCTGCCGTCGGTCGGAGGCTCGACCTGCGGCCTATCTCCTTCTCCATCCCGGCAGAGAAGATCGTTCGCGAGCCGCCGGCGAAGGACAAGGATTTTCCGCTGCATGTCGTCGACGACGAGGTCGCAAGGCGGATCGGGGGCCAGACCCATCACGCCTTCAAGGAGGAGTCCGAGTATCGGATGGACCTTGCCCGCTCGCGGTTTGGCATCACCACCAAGCGAGAGGGTTGGGATGCGCTGCGTCACTACGAGATCGCCGCGAGCGGCGCAGTGCCCTGCTTTCGCGACCTCCAGGAGAAGCCCTCGACCTGCGCGCCCTTCGGGCTGGATGAGACGAACTGCATCGCCTACCGCGACGCCGATGATCTGCTCGCACAGGTGAGGGCTCTCGACGAAACCGCATACGCGACGCTTCAGGCTGGAGCGCTCGAATGGGCCCGCGCCAACACGACGACCGCGCGCGCTCGCGCGCTCTTGGACGGCTGCGGAGTCCGAACGTCGTCCGAGCCGCCGTGATCAGCGACCCGACCGGGCCGGCGCCGCCACCTGCACCGGTCGCCGATGATCCGTTCGCAGCGGGCGAGGCCGGCGGACGGGTGATACGCGGCGGCACCCTGCGCGTCGCCGGCTCGATCGCCGGGGTGCTCGCGGGTGTGATCAGCGCCCCCCTGGTCGTCCGACACCTCGGGGTGGCCAACTACGGTCGCTACCTGACGGTGACGAGCGTGATCTTCGTCATCACAGCTTTGACCGAGGGCGGCCTGGCAAACGTCGCAGTGCGCATGTTCACCGTCGGCGACACCGAGCGACGCCGCACGTTGATCGCCAACCTCACCGGCCTGCGACTCGCGCTCGGCGCCTTTGGCGCGGCGGCCGCCGTCGGCTTCGGTGCAATCGCCGGCTACGAACACATACTGATCGTCGGTCTGGCCCTCGGCGCCACCGGGTATGTGCTGGCGGGCATCCAGGGCTCCTACTCCGTCGCCCTATCGGGGGCGCTGCGGCTCGGCACACTCGCCGGGATCGACCTGTTGCGTTCGACTGCAACCAGCGTGCTGCTCGTCGCGCTCGTGATCGCGAACAGCGGGCTCACCGGCTTCTACCTCGTCGCGAGCATGGTCCAGGCGCTCGTGCTCCTGGCCACCGCGGCGCTCGTACGCCATGAAGTGCCACTGCGCCCCGCGTTCCATCGCGCCAGCTGGATGGAACTGCTGCATGAGACGGCGATCTACGCGCTGGCGGCGACGCTCGGCGCTATCTACTTCCAGGTCGCGCTGATCTCGATGTCGCTGCTCGACCCGGGCTCCCAGACGGGCTACTACGCCATCGCCTTCCGAATCGTGGACATCCTGAACGGGATTCCATGGCTGCTGGCGGGGTCGGTTCTGCCCGTATTGGCAGTGGCCGCGAGTGGCGATCACCCACGCCTGCGGTTCGTGGCGGGACGGGTGTTCGAAGGGGCGGCGATCGCCGGGGGTTGGATGGCGCTGGTCCTCATCCTTGGCGCCAGCTTCGGCATCGACATCATCGCCGGTGCCAAAGGGCACCCCTCGATCGCCGTGCTGCGGATCATGGGCATCGGGGTCTTGGCCACGTATCTCGTCGCCTCGTGGGGCTTCGTGCTGCTCTCGCTGCGGATGTTCAGGCAGCTGGCGATCGCAAACGGGAGCGCCCTGCTTCTCGCGATCGTTCTGAGCGTGATCCTGATCCCGACGCTGCACGCGCGCGGCGGAGCGATCACCACGGTGGCCTTGGAGTTCTGGCTCGCCGGTGCCTACATCGCGTTCCTCTTCCGACGTGGCATTCGGCCGCCGACGCAGTTCCTGGTCCGCTTTGCGGCCGCCGTCGGACTCGCGCTCGCAGTGGGCGCGCTCGTGCTGACGGTGAGCTCCGCGGCTGCCGTCGTCGCTGCAAGCGCCGTCTATTTTGCGGCGCTCTGGACGATGCGGGCGATTCCGTCGGAGCTGATCGACGCACTACCCTGGCGGCGATGATCTCGCTCTGCACGGCGGTCTACCGCGCACATGACGCGCCCGACGTAGCCGGGCTCGCGGCCGCGCTCCCCCGAGCGCTCAATGGTCGCGACGGGGAGCTCGTCGTTGCGCTCAATGGCGTCGAGGCTTCCGTCGTCGGGGTTCCTGACGGCGTTGCGACGGCCGACATGGGAGCCAATCGCGGGGTCGCCCCAGCCTGGAACGCGGCCGCGCGCGCGGCCGGCGGGGATCTGCTCGTGTTCTGCAACGACGACGTCGAGCTCGGAGCGGGCTCGCTCGAGCGGCTCGCCGAGGCACTGCTCAGCCGGCCCGACGCCGGGGTGGTCGGACCGGTCGGTTCGAGTTGGGACATCGCGAGCGGTAAGCATGTGTCATGGGTGACGCCCGGCGAGATGCCTGGCGAGATGGCGCCCTGTGAGGTCGTGTCCGGCTTCCTGTTCGCATGCCGCAGGCGGACCTGGGAGGGGGTGGGCGGCTTCGACGAGTTCTACGCCCCAGCTTCATGGGAGGAGGTCGACTTCTGCACGGCGGTACGCGCCGCGGGAGACCTCTGCTACGCGGTCGCTGGCGTGGACTGCCGGCACGAGTGGGGCGTCTCGAGGCGCCAGCCGCCTTGGGCACGTGCGCACTGGGACGGGCAGTCGGAGACCTGGCGCTCGATCCACCGGCGCAATCGACGCCATTTCCTGGAGAAGTGGGCGGCGCATCCGATCGCCGCAGCGGCCGCAGACACTGTCCTCGCCGGATGAGCAAGGTCCTCGTCTCGCTCGGGACAGGTCCGCAGGAGCGGCTGCTGCGCCTGGCCTCACGTTCCTTTCGCCGCTACGCGCGTGCCCACGGATATGAGCTCTCCCTCCATACGCGGGTGATCGATCCCGCCCGTCCGGCTCCATGGTCGAAGGTGAAGCTGCTTCAGGGGCTCGCGGCCGAGCACGAGCTGGTGCTGTGGCTTGACGCCGATCTCGTGATCGTCGACGGTTCGACTGACATCGCAAGTGAACTTGAGGAGCGGCGCTTCCTGTACCTGGTCGAGCACCAGACCAAGGAGGGACGCATTCCCAACTCGGGCGTGATGCTCCTCCGCGGCGGTGCTCAGACGATCGCGTTCCTCGAGGAGGTCTACGCCCAGGAGGATCTCATCAACCACCGCTGGTGGGAGAACGCGGCGATCTCCCGCCTGCTCGGATATGAGTTGGACCCGGCTCGCCCGGGGATGCCGACGCCGTTGCTCACCGAGCACACCAAGTTCATCTCACCACGCTGGAACTCGATCCCCGACGCGCCCGCACGACAACCGCGCATCCGCCACTACCCCGGCTACTCGCTGAAGGTGCGCACCGCCTTCATGCTGCGCGACGAGCTGCTGCGCCGCTGAAGCACCGCTGAAGGCTACGCTGGCGGCTCATGGGCCTGACCGAGAAGCTCCGAGAACTCCGCTGGCGCGCAGCAGGCCACTACAGCCGCCCGCTTCCGGATACGTTCGTCGGTCCGCTGGCCAGAAAGCGAGCCCTCGAGATCGGCGGCCCGAGCGCGCTGTTCCGAGCCAGCGGCCTACTGCCCGTCTATCCGACCCTCGCAAGCATCGATGGCGTTCAGTGGGCCGAGAACACGGCGTGGCATAGCCTCGACGCGGACCTCGGCTACAGGCCGGAGGGCGACCCCCGCGGCGAGCTACACGTGATCGACGGCGTAGACCTCGACCCGCTCGCCGACGCCTCGTACGACGTGGTGCTCTCCTCCCACGTGCTGGAGCACATCGCCAACCCGCTTCGCGCCCTCAGGGCTTGGCGTCGCGTAACACGCCCCGGCGGACACCTCCTGATCGTCGTGCCGCACATGGCCGGGACGTTCGACCACCGGCGTCCCGTCACGACGATCAGCCACATGATCGAGGACTTCGAGCGTGATGTCGGCGAGGACGACCTCACGCATCTGGACGAAACGCTGCGCCTACACGACCGCGCCCGCGATATACCGTCAGACGACGACGCGGCGTGGGCCGAGGGCAGGCGACGTAATTTGCAGACGCGACTTATCCACCACCACACGTTCACGACGCCGACCGCCCTGGCGCTGCTCGACCAGGCCGGTCTCGAGCTGACGGCCGTCGAGACCCGGTTTCCGCACGACATCTACGTTCTCGGACGCTGGCCCTCGGGAGCGGAGCGCCCCGAGAACTCGTCGATGCTCGGGGAACATCGGCGCAGTCCTTTCCGGATCGACCGCTGAGGCGCCAGTCGTGCCGCGCTACCCAACCCGCTTGAGGTAACCCCCGGGATTGAAGGTCATCATGAACTTCTCGCGTGTCCGATCGCGCTCGAAGCACACGTCGCCGGAGAGGAAGTCGTCGACGGCCTCATAGGGACCGCGCGGCAGGCCGCGCAGCACGGGATGCCCGGCGATGTTGGTGTCCTCCACGATCAGATAACCACCGGGGGTGACGAAGTCGCAGTACGCGAGGAGCTCGTCGGTCACATGCTCGTAGCTGTGATCGGAGTCGAGGATCACCAGGACCGTCTTTGATCCGTCGGTCATCGCGCGGACGCGCTCGACGACATCGGGAGCGGTCGAGGATCCGGCGAGGTAGGTGATGCGGTCGTGCTGGGGTGGGTCGGGCTTGGCGTCCAGGTCGACAGTGACCACGCGCCCATTTCCAAGGAGGTCGCAGATCGAAGCGAGGTAGTAGGCGCTTCCCCCCCAGTTCGTGCCCGTCTCGATGATCCAGTCCGGGCGCAGCTCCGTGAGAATCTCCTGATACACCCAGACGTCTCCCGGAAACTTCTGAATCCTGTGACCGAGCCAGCGGGTGTTTTCCCACGTTCGCTCCATGTCGAGGTAGTAGAAGCGGTGAAACCAGGCGGTGGCAGTCCGCTCGGCAAGTCCGATTGCGGCAGCGCGAAGGCCCGGGAGCCGGCGCTCCGCGACGCCACTCAACATTCCGCTCAGGCGCCGGCTCGACACGGGCGGCAGTATCGCACTCGCCGAGCGCTGGTCCGTACGTTGGCCTGGCGATCGCACTCGCAGCGAGATGCTGTACCGCGAGCGGATGCGGCGGGAGTATGGCTCTGTCAGGCTATGCGGGATGAGCCAATCGATGGACGCGGGCACGCGCGAAGACCTACCAGATGACCCAGCCGAGCTGAGCGCGCTGCTGAACGACTACTCGTGGCACCACCAGATCGACTTGGGAGGCGGGATCGTCACTCCCGGCCGAGATAGATCAGAGCATAAGCTCCGGTCCCTGCGGCTTCCGTCTCTGGCCGGCAAGTCCGTGCTCGACATCGGCGCGTGGGATGGCTTCTTCTCGTTCGCCGCCGAGCGCCTCGGTGCCTCCCGCGTGGTGGCACTCGACTCGGTGATCTGGCAGAAGGTCTCCAAGGCCCCATTCGAGCTCGCACGCGGAGTGCTCGGCTCGGAGGTAGAGGACATCGAGCTCGATGTGCTCGACATCAGCCCCCACTCCGTCGGCCAGTTCGATGTAGTCCTCTTCCTCGGCGTGCTCTACCACATGCGCGACCCGATGGCCGCGTTGGAGGCGGTTTCCAGCGTCACGAAGGAGCTGCTGGTGGTGGAGACCCTCTCGGACATGAACTTCACGGCGCGGCCAGCCGCGGCCTTCTATCCCGGCAGTTATCTCGCCGGCGATCACTCGAACTGGTGGGCGCCAAATCCAGCTGCGCTCGTTGGCATGCTGACGGAGTTCGGGTTCGACCGCGTAGAGGTCGTCAACCGTCCCGGGCCCCTGACGCGCCTGTATCGGGTGGGCAGGAACTTAGCCAACGTGTTGCACAGCCGAGTCTCCGCTGCGCGTACGAGCCTGCCGCTCAGCTATGCGGTCACCGATCGCATCATCGTGCACGCACACCGCTAGACCCGGCATGAGATCGACCACACGTCCTCAGAATCCACGCCAGCAGCGGCGCTTGACGGGTGAGCGGCGCACTCCGGCGATCACAGCCCGATTGAACAGAGATGCGATCTTCTCGCGGGGGCTGCGCGCCGGGTAGCCGCCACCGATCTCATCGGGATGCACGTAGGTCGCGCCGAGGTAGTTGGCCCTGAGACGATCGCGGTGGCGCATCCAGGCGTCGATGCGAGCCTCGAACGATCGAGAGACGTTCGCCATCGGGTAGCGGCGCGTCGCCAGACAGCGCTGCCCGTATATCGGCGCTGCGATTTCAGAGCGGCGGCAGAGAAACAGCTGATCGCTGAAGCCGAGCCCGAGCGCAAACTCGCCGGTCCACTCCAGCGTGCTGCGGGCCAGCGTGTCGATGCGGGGGGTGGGTGCATACCAGCGCGGATTCGCAACCATCACCCGTCGGTCGCGTTCCATGAGCTCGATCGACGGCGTGATCCAGTCAACGGGCTCCTGCATCCGGACCTCTGAATCGCAGTGGATCATCCAGTCAGGCCCTGGGACGGTGGCGAGGACGAGTCCCCAGTCTGTGAAATACGGGGCTCGAGCGATCTCGGCGGCCGTGACCCCTGTTATCCCCAACGCGCGCTCGATGTGATCCTCGACGAAGAACCACGCGTCGATCTCACCCGCGTCCTTCAGGCTCCCCGCCCGTCTCTCGACGTCGGCGCGATCGTCGACGTTGTTGACGATCACCGTGCGTCGCGCGAACCGGCGGGCATGATCATGCAGGAGGGTCGGAAAGAATCCTGGCGTGAGGACGCCGCGGTAGGTCCGCTCGTAGCAGTTGACAGAGAGGTCGACGTCTGTCATCGCGGGCGAAGGTGAGCCCAGCGCATCGGCCCGGGCCGACGCTCGCCCAGCACGGCGGCGCGCTGACGGCCGGTCATGAAGGCGACCTCGGAGAGCCTCGCATCCTGCTCGCGTCCCTCCCCCTCGATTATCTCGACATCGTGGCTGTCGGCGAAACGCTCACGGATCGTCTCGGTGATCGAGTCGTCTATGAACTCATGAAGCTCCACGAGGATCGGCCACCCCCTGAGTACAGGGGCCACGGCGGGGTCGAGGAGGGTGCGCTCGTAGCCCTCGCAGTCGGACAGCAGGGCAACCCCGCGTTTGGGGAAGGCCCCCAGCGCAGTGGGCTCGCATAAGCCGAGAATGCGCAGACGATCACCCACGCCGTTGAGCTGTGCAAGCGCGGCGCACCGCTCGCGCGCTAGGGGGTCGATGTCGAAGGCGTGCACCGTCGCGTCGCTCATGGCATGGGCAAAGCCCACGGCGTAGTAGCCCTCGGCACAACCGACATCGATGATGTGTGTGTATTTCGCCGCGATCCAGTGGGCCAGGACGACATGCAGCTCGCGCTCATAGGTTCCGGCGAGCTTTGCCACTAGATCTCCCGAGCTGCTCTCGAGACCATCGATGTAGCGCATGCCGCGGAATGGACCGCGACGCACCTCGAGGCCGTGGCGCCGCACGTATTCAGCCGTGGGGCCAGCCACGCTGGCAAGGAACCGGCGCGTCCTGAAGCGATCTATTGTCCGCAGAACCCTCGCGGGTAGCAGCGCTCCAATGGCACTCACGCCTCGCAGCGTATTGAAGCTCGGGGCTGTAGCCTGCAGTCGCCGCCGGCCGGCTCAGCTGCGATGTCCACCCGGCGGATGCCCCTCAGCAGACGCGATGCTCAACTCCACGACTCGCACGCATCCCGACGCAGCATCCGTCAGGGATGCGCTGAATCGGTCGGGTTACCGCGGGCTTTCAACCGAGCTGTGGCTTGCCGTCGCGAGCGTCGTCGCGTTCATCGGGGTCACGGTGTGGTGGCTGACGCAGGAGGGGCGCGTCCAGGACTGGGACAACGGCCTGCATACGGTCGACGCGTTCCTGATTCACAAACAGCTCGCCGCCGGCGACCTGACGACGCTGTTCACCGAATTCAATACATACCCTCCGCTCGGGCATCTCGTGGGAGCCCTCGCTGTGTTCGTCGGCGGCTTCAGCCCGGCGACCGTGATCCTCGCGTCGAACCTCGTGTTCGTGCCGCTGCTGGTGGCCGGTACCTTCGGCGTCGGGCGGTTGGTCTACGGGTCCGATCGTGCGGGTCTGCTTGCGGCCCTGTTCGCGCTGGGCACACCGATGATCGTCTCGGAGTTTCACGAGTTCATCCTCGACCCCCAGCAGGCGGCGATGATCGCCATCAGCGTCTGGGCGATCCTCGCCTCCCGACGATTCGAGCGGCCCGGCGTTGCTGCGCTCGCAGGGCTGTTCTCGGGACTGGCGATGCTGACGAAGCAGACGAGCGTGGTGTTTATCGCGGGACCTATCGCCGTCGCCCTTGCGCGCGGCGGCTGGCGTAACTGGAGGGGTATCCTGGCGTTCGGCAGCGCGTTCGGCGTCGTGGCGGGGCCGTGGTACATCTACCACCGCCACGAGCTCAACAGTCTCGTCTCGATACACGACAGCGGTGCCGCAAGCCCCTCCGCCAACCAGGCGGGCGGCTTCTTCCCGCAGCGGCTTTCGCGCAAGAGCTTCGGCTGGTACTTCTGGAGCACGGTCAACATCCAGCTGCTCGTGCCGCTGGCACTGGCCGTGCTGATCGGCACAGTGCTCGCGGTCCGCGATTCGCTCAGGGACCGGTCGCCCGCGAACCTGCGGCCCGAGCTGCTCGCCGGCCTCTTCGTGTCGTGGCTCGGAATGACGTTGATCACCCACAAGGACCCGCGCTACAGCCTGCCGGCGCTGGTCTTCATGGCGGTGCTCGGTACGGGCTGGATCGCGAACGCCAAACTAGGCCGTACGCTCTTCCCCGCCCTGCTCGTCGCCGTCGTGGCGATCAACCTGATCGGCATCTCGACGGGAGCCGGAAGGGCCGCGCGCGTGGCGCTTTCGGGTGCGCCTAAGAACAGTGTCCTCGCAGAGCGCGAGCTGACGCTCTACTCGCCGGACGGCTGGCTGCGCGGCGGGCCGGCACGCGACGGCGACGTCCTGGGGCTCATGCGGGGCCTGAAGCGGCTGGGG
>JAOPZM010000122.1 GCA_025964115.1 Solirubrobacterales bacterium | reverse complement strand
GCGATCTGGGCGGGACAGAACAACACGATCAAGTTCGCGAAGGTGCCAAAGAGCCTCGGCGTGCCGGTGCATCGCGGCATGACCCATGACGGCCTCGGCAAGTACCTCAAGGAGAAGATCACGAAGGCTCCCGGCGAGACCGCCGACATCGTGAAGATCCTCAGGGAGACGAACACCGACGTCGTCGTCTCCTACCTCCCCGTCGGCTCCGAGCAGGCGACCAAGTGGTACGTCGAGCAGGTGCTCGAGGCCGGCTGCGGCTTCGTCAACTGCATCCCCGTCTTCATCGCCCGAGAGGACTATTGGGAGCGCCGCTTCAAAGCGGCCCGCCTGCCGATCGTGGGCGACGACATCAAGTCACAGGTCGGTGCGACGATCGTGCACCGCTCGCTGGCCCGCCTGTTCGCGGACCGCGGCGTGAAGATGATGCGCACCTCGCAGCTGAACGTCGGTGGGAACATGGACTTCTACAACATGCTCGAGCGGGAGCGCCTCGAGTCCAAGAAGATCTCGAAGACCAACGCGGTCACGTCGATCATGGACGAGCAGCTTCCCGCCGAGGATGTCTACATCGGCCCCTCGGACTACGTCCCGTGGCTGACCGACCGCAAGTGGGCACACATCCGCGTCGAGGGCCAGGCGTTCGGCGACGTCCCGCTGAACGTCGAGCTGAAGCTCGAGGTGTGGGACTCCCCCAACTCGGCCGGCATCGTGATCGACGCCGTGCGCTGCTGCAAGCTCGCGCTGAACCACGGCGTGGGAGGCCAGCTCGACGGACCGTCCTCCTACCTGATGAAGTCGCCGCACAACCAGCGGCCCGACGACCAGGCGCACAGGGACACCGAGAAGTTCATCGCGACGTACTCCGGCCTGCGCGGCTCCCGCGCGAAGGCGAAAGCGGCCCCCGGGGCGCCTGCGGGCCGCCCCGCGGCGAAGTCGCGGGCGAAGCGGCCGGTCGGCAGGGGCTCGAAGGCCTAGCTCAACACGCGGAGTCGCGCACCTGCGAGTAGACCCGCTCGGGACGCCGCGATCGAGCCGCGCGGGTAGCCCGGCGCCCGGGGGTGTCTTGCAAGCGGACGCCTCGCCCCTATCCTCCTTACGTGCCCGCGCCTCGCTTCGCGATCGCCCACGTGACTCCCTATCCGTGGGAGGCACAGGAGAACGAGGTCAACGCCCACGTCAAGCGCGTCGCCGCTGAGCTCTCGCGGCGCGGGCACCGCGTCCTGGTGCTCGCCCCGTCGCGCTCGCAGGAGCGCGTGCGCGCCTCCCGCAAGGCGCTACGCGCGGCCCGCGGCAGGCCGCAGAGCCTGCTCGAGGGGACCGACCGCGGCGAGCCGCGCGTGATCGCCGTGGGCGAGGTCCTCGATGTGAGCGGCGGCGCCCGCAGGCGCACCGCGGCGCTGCCGATCGACGTGGCTCGAACGATCGAGGAACTGCTCAGTACCGTCGAGCTGGACTTCGTCCACGTGCACGAGCCCTTCGCCCCGAGCACCTCCAACGCCGCGCTGCGCCACTCGCGCGCGCTGAACGTGGCCTCCTTCCACTCCTCGACGGAGCGGCTGCTCTCCACGCTCGTCGCGAGGCGCTTCGTGGAGAGCTTCTTCGGTCGCCTCGACGTGCGCACGGCGGCAACCTCCGAGACCGCCGAGCTGATGGAGCGCTACTTCCCCGCCGACTACCGGCTCCTCGCGGACGGCGAACACGCCGCGGCGGAGCTCGAGGAGGTCTACGGCGGTCTCGCGGCTCGCCGCCACCCGCTGAACGGAGACCCGGAGCTGAAGCGCCATCTCGTGGGCAGGCCGCTGATCGACGTCGACCTGCACATGCACACCGACCACTCGCCCGACTGCGCCACCCCGGTCGAGGTACTCCTGGCGACCGCACGGGCGCAGGGACTCGGCGCGATCGCCGTGACCGACCACAACGAGATCTCGGGAGCGCTCGAGGCGCGCGCGCAGGCGCCGGCGGCCGGCGTGAATGTGATCGTCGCCGAGGAGATCAAGACGGCAGGCCAGGGCGAGGTCATCGGGCTGTTCATCGAGGAGAAGATCCCGCGCGGTCTCAGCCTCGAGGAGACGGTTGCTGAGATCCGGCGTCAGGGCGGCCTCGTCTACGTGCCGCACCCCTTCGACCGGATGCACTCCGTGCCCGACTACGAGCACCTGCTCACGATCCTCGACGACGTCGACGCGATCGAGGTGTTCAACCCGCGCGTGGCGATCGGCGCCTTCAACGACGAGGCCGCACGCTTCGCCGCCAAGTACCGGATCGTCGCGGGCGCCGGCTCGGACTCGCACGTCGCACAGGGTCTCGGCTCGGTGCGCATACGCATGCGCGACTTCGACGGGCCGACCGAGTTCCTGCAATCGCTCCGCGACGCCGAGATCCTGACGCGCCCCTCGTCGCTGCTCTACGTGCAGGCCCTGAAGTTCCTGCAGACGCGCGCCACTCCCGCATCGGCCCGGCGGGCGCGCAAGGCGCGACGGGTCAAGCGCGTCAAGGAGGGCCACGGAGGGCGGGGCCGCTCCTAGCCGCCAGCGCAAGTCCTGATGCACCGCCAAGGACAAGACGACGCGTCGTCAAATCCCTCGGGGTCGATGCCCGTGACCGATGACGAGATCCGAGAGAAGTACCTGGAGCGGGCGATCCGTGAGCTGAACACCCTCACGCGCGATCTGCAGGCCTGCCCGCACTGCCCGCGCGGAAACCTGATGCCGGTGCTGGGCTCGGGGCATCCGCAGGCCGACGTCATGCTGCTGAAGCACGCCGCCCTGCCGTCGGAGATCGAGGAGGGCGTCGCCTTCTACGGCCGCGCCGGGAGCGCGCTGATGAAGTCGCTCAAGCGCCTGCAGATCGACCCGCTCGCCGTCTACGGAACGCTGTGCGTGAAGTGCCCGCTGAGCGACCCCTCGCTCGCGGACTTCGCCTGCGTGTCGAGGGTCGTCGAGGAGATCGCGATCGTGCAGCCCAAGATCATCGTCGTGATGGGCGCCGAGGCGCTCGGCGCGATCGGCGAGATGGACATCCCGCTCGCCCGCCCGCTCGAGCCGCGGCTCGGGGAGATCCAGCAGCTGACGCCCACGCTCGACGCGCTGTACGTCCCGAACATCGACGACTCGCTGGACGAGCAGGACGCCAAGCGCGAGTTCTGGGCCGCCTTTCGCCAGCTGGGCGACTGGTACGCGGCGCAGCCGCCCTACTGAACCAACAGCACGATCTTGCCGAGCTTGCCCCCGGCTTCGAAGCGCTCGTAGGCCGCCGCGGCTTCGTCTAGTGGGAAGGTCGCGGCGATGGGCACGCGCAGCGCGCCCGACTCGAACAGGGGCAGAACCTCGTGCTCCACGCGGCGGGCGATGAGCGCTTTGTCCTCCAACGGGCGCGCGCGCAGCGTCGAGCCCTGGACGCGGGCCCGCTTTCCCATCAGTGCAAGCAGGTTCACCTCGGCCTTCGCGCCGGCCGAGACGCCGATCACCGAGATGCGCCCGCCGGTCGCAAGCGCCTGCATGTCTTCCGGGAGGTTGGGAGCCCCTACCAGCTCGAGGATCACGTCGAACGGACCGTGCTCGGCGCAGCCCTCCGGAGCGATCGCGTGGGCGCCGAGCTCGTGCACGCCGTCTCGCAGCTCCTCGCGCCGGACGGTGGCGGTCGCCCGCGCGCCCGTCGCTCGCGCGAGTTGGATCGCGGCCGTGCCGACGCCGCCCGCACCGCCGTGCACGAGCAGGTGCTCGCCCGAGCGCAGCCCGGCCTGGGTGAACAGCGCGTCGTGCGCGGTCGTGAAGACCTCCGGCAACCCGCCGGCGGCAGGCCAGTCGAGTGTCTCGGGTACGGGCATCAGCAGACGCTCGTGAACGACTGCCAGCTCCGCCTGCGCTCCGCCGCCGACGATCGCCATCACGCGATCGCCCACACGGAAGCGTTCGGCTGCGTCACCGAGGGCCGCCACCTCGCCGGCGAGCTCCATGCCGGGGATGTCCTGAGGCCAGCCCGGTGGCGCAGGATACAGGCCCCGGCGCTGGTGCATGTCGGCCCCGTTCAGCCCCGCCGCGTGGACACGCACGAGCACCTCGCCCTTCCCGGGCACGGGATCGGGGTGCTCCTCGATGACCAGCTGCTGATCGCGGATCGTGACGGCGCGCATCGCGGCGGAAGCCTACCTGCGCTCAGGCTGCGGGTCGTTCGAGCAGCGCCACGCACTCGATGTGGTGCGTCTGGGGGAACATGTCGACGGGCCGGACCCGGCGCAGCTCCCATCCTGCCTCGACGAGTTCGGCCGCGTTGGGCGCGAGCGTCGTTGGGTTGCATGACACGTACACGATCCGCTTGGGCGAGGCTTCGATGATCCGGTGTACGACCTTCTTGGAGAGGCCCGCGCGGGGCGGGTCCACGACGACCACGTCGGGCCGTCCGGCCCGCTCGACAAGCTCGCGCAGTGCCAGGCGCGTGTCGCCCGCGAAGAAGTGCGCGTTTGAGATCTCGTTGCGGCGCGCGCCGGCGATCGCATCGGCGACCGCCTCGGGCACTAGCTCGATGCCCCACAGCTCGCCCGCACGCGAGGCGAGGCTGAGCGCGATCGTGCCGATGCCCGAGTAGAGGTCATAGACGCGCTCCCAGCCCTCGAGCGCTGCGAACTCGCCCGCCACGCCGTAGAGCAGCTCGGCCATCTCGGTGTTCGTCTGGAAGAACGCCTCCGCGGAGATGCGCAGGTCGAGGTCGCCCAGGCGCTCGGGGAGCTCGGCCTCGCCCCACACGAGCTCGGTGTCGCCGCCGGCCGTCGTCTCCGCCAAGCTTCGCGAGCGAGTCCACAACACGCCGCTGAGACGCTCGCCCAGCTCGGCGCTGAGATGGCCGGCGAGCTCGCCGGCGTCGAGCTCGCCCTCGGTCGTCACGATCCTGATCTGCAGCCGATCGGTGCGCCGGCCTTCGCGCACGACCAGGTTGCGCAGACGCGCCCGTCCGTCGGGGCCGGGGCCTGTGCGCTGACGGCGCTCGGCCTCCACGCCCGCTCCCCGCCCGCGCCCGCGCTCCCAGGCGGCCAGGCCCTGCTCGCGACACCAGGCAAGAGCGAGCTCGCGCGCGAGGTTGCCGACCTCGGTGGCCAGCATGCAGTCGCTCATCGCGAGCACCCGGTTGCCGCCGGCGGGAGCGTGAAAGCCGCAGACGAGCCCGCCTCGCTCATCCTCGCCGAAGGAGTACTCGAGCTTGTTGCGGTAGCGCCATGGCTGCACCGCCGGCACGATCTCCTCGAGCTCGAAGCCCTCGAGCCGGCCGATCCGGCGCAGCGCCTCGTCGACCTGGGCGCGCTTGATCTCGAGCTGGCGCTCGTAGGGGAGCACCTGCCAGGGGACGCCGGGATGGTCGGCCACCGGCGCGATCCGCTCGGGCCCCGGCTCCAGCACCTCGAGCGTGCGCGCGTGGGCGTAGCTGCGCTTGCGCTTGTGCACGACAGCCCGCACGCGGTCTCCTGTGATCGCGCCGGCGACGAACACGACGTAGCCGCCGTCCCCCAGGCGCGCGACGCCCTCCCCGCCATACGCGAGCGACTCGATCTGCAGCTCGAGCACGTCGCCGCGCTGCGGGCGCCCCGGCATCGCGGGGGCGTCGGGATCGACGCCGTCGCCGGGGATCAGCGGCTCGACGGTGGTGTGGTTCTCGGTCATGGGTCGGTAGGGCAACTGTAGGGAGGGATCGTTGAGGAGCCGCGGCGTTCGCCGAGAGCGGGCGGCTCAGGCCGGCCCGGACACGAGCAGCTCGAGCAGCGCCTTCTGCGCGTGGCGGCGGTTCTCGGCCTGATCCCATATCCGCTGGCGCTCGCCGTAGAGCACCTCGGCAGATATCTCCTCGCCGGCGTGCGCGGGCAGGTCGTGCATCGCGAACGCTCCAGGGGCGCCCCCGTCGAGCAGCGCGTCGTCGACCCGGTAGCTGGCGAGCGCCGCGCGTCGCTCCTTCGCGGCCGCCTCATCGCCCATGCTCACCCAGACGTCCGTGTAGATCGCACGCGCGTCCCTCACCGCCTCGCGAGGATCGCTGTGAAGCGTCACCAGACCCGATGCTCCCGCGGGCAGCGAGATCCCGTCCTCGAGCGAATAGCCGTCCGGCGAGGCCACCGCCACGTGCATCCCGGCGAGCGTCCCGAGCGTCGCGAGCGACCGGGCGACGTTGTTGCCGTCGCCCACGTACGCGATCCGCAGCCCCTCCAGCGAGCCATATGCCTCGCGCAACGTGAGCAGGTCCGCGAGCGCCTGGCACGGGTGATGGCGTGCGGTGAGCATGTTGATGACCGGGACCGAGCTGTGCTCGGCGAGCTGCTCGAGGGTCTCGTCGGGACCGGTTCGCACGCCGATCGCGGCCACGTGGCGCGAGAGCACGATCGCGGTGTCTCGCAGCGCCTCTCCGCGGGACAGCTGAAGTTCCTCGGAGCGGAGCACGACGGGATGGCCACCGAGCTCGTCGATTCCGACCTCGAACGACAGCCGCGTCCGCGTCGAAGGCTTCTCGAAGATCAGTGCCACGCTCCTTCCCTCGAGCGCCCGCGAGGAGAGCGGGGCGCGCTTGAGCTCGAGCGCGCGATCCAGCAGCCCGCCCAGCTCGGCGGAGCTCAGCTCGGCCCCGGTGAGGAAGTGGCGCGCGGTCATGAGACGGGCCAGTGTAGGGCGAATCCGGGCCCGTCAGCCAACACAGCGACGATGGAGACGACGATGGCGAGCGGCCCCGCCATGTGCAAGTGTCCGCGGCGTGGACTGCTCGAGAAGGGATCGCCATCGGCTCAGCGCATCCGCGGGCGCGGTCATCGCGTGCTGCGCGATCGTGCTCGCGTCCGGCTGTGGATCCTCGGGCGGCTCCGCGACAACCGCCAGCTCGTCCACAGCCGCTACGAGAGCCGGCAGCCTCAAAGCGAACAAAGCGCCCAAATACGCAAGCCCGCCGGCCTCGGCGCCGGTGCAGAGAGGCGCCGTCCAGGTCGCCTACCGGAACATCGCGATCGCCCCGGACACGGTCAGAGTGAAGGCCGGCAGCACGGTCAGATGGACGAACTACGACGCGGTCGAACACAACGTCACCAGCGACGGAGGCCCGACGCATTTCTCCTCCGGCAACTTCGCCGAAGGCAAGACCTTCGAAGTGAAGCTAGCCAGGCCGGGCGTCATCCACTACCTGTGCACGATCCACCCGACCACCATGAACGGAACGATCGAAGTCGTCAGATAGGTGACGGAGGGCCGGCGCAGTCTGCGCCCCGTCGGCGCGACTAGCCCCCGAGAACGCGTATAACCCGCGCGCAGGAGCACGATGAAGATCAGACCGCAAGCCACCGAGCCGACGCCTGCGAGGAGGGGCATCCGCGCGCTGGCGGTGATCGCGGTCGCCGCCATGTCCGTCCTCGCGGCGCTGCCCGCAGCGGCCGGCGCCGAGAACTTCGGCCGCATGTTCGGAAGGCTGCCAGCGTTCACGGCGCCCTCCAGGCAGGACCTCGGAGATCTCGCAGCGGCGATGCTGAACCGGAACCCCGACCCAATCGCCACCAACAGCGGCACCGCCGACGACAGCGCGAGCCTGCCGGCCGAGTTCACCTACCTCGGCCAGTTCGCCGATCACGACCTCACCTTCGACCCGACGCCGCAGCCGACGAGGCCCACGAACCCCGCCGCCATCGCCGACGGCCGCACGTTCAGGTTTGACCTCGACTCGGTGTTCGGCGCAGGCCCGCGAAAGGACCCTCTGCTCTACGCGGCGGATCACAGGCATCTGCTGATCGCCGAACCCAACCCGAACGGTGTGCTCGACTACGCGCGCAGCCATGCCGGGACGGCGATCATCAAGGAGGGGCGCAATGACGAGAACCAGGTCATCAGCCAGATCGGCACGGCGTTCTACCGGTTCTACAACAAGCTCGTCGAGCGGGGCTACGGCTACGCGAAGGCTCGCCGTCTGACGACCGACTACTGGCAGGAGATCGTGCTGAGAGAGCTCCTGCCGAGCTTCGTCGGCCAGGCGCAGATCGACTCCTACCTGCACATCCATCGCGGCCGGTACGTGCTCCGCACGCCGAGCTTCCCACGCAACACCTTCGTCCCGATCGAGTTCAGCCTCTGCGCATACCGCTTCGGACACGCGCTCGTTCGCGCCGCGTACCACATCAACGACAAGCCCGGAGCGACCGCAGGCGACAACAACGTCCCCGTCTTCGACCTGAACGCCCTGAGCACGGGCGACCTGACGGGAGGCGCGCAGCTCCCGGGGCCGGCGACCCCCGGAGCGGCGCCCGCAGGCCACCAGATCGAGTGGAAGTACTTCGTCCCGGCACTCGACAGCAACCCGACCGACCCGTCGATCAACTTCGCACGCAAGACCCAGCCGACGATCTCCGAGCCCCTGTTCTTCCTGCCACCCTTCACGATTCCCGGCTCGCCCAACGGGACGAACGTCCTCGTGCTCCGCGACTTCCTCCGCTCACACTTCTACGGCGTTCCATCGGGCCAGAGCATCGCAAGGGCGCTGCACCTGCCGGTGATCGGAGCGGCGTCGATCAACCCGACGCGCGACGCCTCGCTCAACAGGGGCACGCCGCTGCTCTACTACGTGCTGGCCGAGGCGCGGAGGCACAACGCCACGCTCGGACCGGTCGGTCGGGCGATCGTCGCCCAGACCTTCCTGCGGGTGCTGGCCGACGATCCCCACTCGATCCTGCACAACGGCTTCAAACCGGACCCGGCGCTGATCCAGATCGACCCTCAGAGGAAGCGATTCACCTTCGGCGACCTGCTCGTGGACGCCGGGGTCGCACCGCGGTCGAGCTAGGCGGGGCCAAAGTCGGGCAGGCCCTCGTCCGGGGTGGAAGCGGTGGCGTAGAGGCGGCGTGGGATCCTGCCAGCGCCGCGTGCGAGCCTGCCCGCGTGCACGGCGGCGCGCATGGCCCGTGCCATCCGCACCGGGTCCTGGGCGCGTGAGATCGCCGAGGCTGCCATCACCGCGTCGCAGCCGAGCTCCATCGCGAGCGCCGCGTCCGAGGCCGTGCCGACGCCGGCGTCAAGCACCACCGGCACCTCGACGGCCTCTCTGATGAGAGCGATGTTGTAGGGGTTGCGGATGCCCATGCCGCTGCCGATCGGAGAGCCGAGCGGCATCACCGCCGCGCAGCCGATGTCCTGCAGGCGTCGGGCGAGCACGGGGTCGTCGCTCGTGTAGGGGAGCACCACGAAGCCCTCGTCGACAAGCTCCTCGGCGGCGCGCAGGAGCTCCGGCGCGTCGGGCAGGAGCGTGTCCTCATCGCCGATCACCTCGAGCTTGACCCAGTTCGTCTCGAAGGCCTCGCGGGCTAGCCTCGCGGTGAGCACGGCGTCGCGGGCCGTGTAGCAGCCGGCCGTGTTCGGCAGCAGATCGACGCCCGCGTCCGAGAGCACGTCGACGAGCGAACCGCGGGCGGCGGGGTCGATGCGACGCAGCGCGACGGTCACGAGCTCGCTGCCGGCGGCGGCGATCGCCGCCGAGAGCAGCTCGAGCGAGGGGAAGCCACCGGTGCCGAGCAGAAGCCTCGAGCGCATCGTCCTGCCGGCGATCGTGATCGGATCCTCTGGCGGCGCGGCGCCGTTCCCCGTGAGCGTCGTAGGCATGCCGGTCGTCTCCGTCATCCCTGCATCATCCTCCCTGCATCGCCGTCAGCACCTCCACCCGGGCATCCTCGGCCAGCGCGAACAGCTCCCAGCAGGCGCGGGGGACGACCTCGCCGTCGACGGCCACGGCGACCCCGCGCGCATGCGGCGAGACGTCGAGGCGATCGAGCACGGCCGCCAGCGTCTCGCCAGGCCGCACGTCGAAGCTCTCGCCGTTGACGACGATCACGAGACCGCCCCCACCGAGGGCGCCGGCCGGCGCGAAGCGTCCGCGAAGCGCAGCGGGTCGCACACCCCGGGGAGCTGCGCCGCTGCCGGGTTCTCGAGCACTTCAGTCACGAGGTCGGCCGTGAGCGGGGCCAGGAGGATGCCGTTGCGGTAGTGGCCCGTCGCCCACGTCAGTCCCTCGAGCGCCCCAGGTCCGATCGCGGGAGCGTTGTCGGGAGTGCCGGGGCGCAGCCCGACCGAGAGCTCCTCGATCTCGAGCTCGCTTATGCCCGGGACGAGCTCGCGGGCGACCCGCAGCATCTCGTATGCGGCGCCTGCGGTGGGCGCGAGATCGAAGCCTCGCTCCTCCACCGTCCCGCCCAGCACGTAGCGGCCGTCGGCGCGCGGAAGCACGTAGCCGCCCTCGAAGCGCACCGCGCGGCGCACCAGCCCCGGCCCGGCCGGGTCGCGCAAGCGCAGGATCTGGCCCTTCACCGGGCGCACCGGCACGCGCGCACCGTCGGGCAGGCCGGCCAGCTCCCCCGACCAGGGGCCGGCCGCAAGCACGAGCGCTCCGGCACCCACCTTCTCACCATCCTCGAGCCGCACCCCGATCGC
>JAOPZM010000035.1 GCA_025964115.1 Solirubrobacterales bacterium | reverse complement strand
GTGATGTTCGCCCCGCGCCACGAGCGGGCGGCGAGCGAGCTGACCAGGGTCGCGCGGCCGGGTGCAACGGTCGGCGTCACGGCCTGGACCCCCGACGGCCTGATCGGCAGGACGTTCCAGATCGTCGCCTCGTTCATGCCGCCGCCACCGCCCGAGTTGCGACCGCCGGTGAGCTGGGGAACCGAGGAGCACGTGCGCGAGCTCTTCGCCGACAGCGGCGCCGATCTGTCCCTGGAGCGGCGCACCGTGACCTTCACGCACGACTCGACCGAGGGCTGGCTCGATTACGACGAGCGGATCCTCGGCCCCGCGATCATTGCGAAGGCCGCGCTCGAGCCGCAGGGCCGCTACGGCGAGCTGCGCGAGGCGATGCTCGACCTCTACGGCGGCGCCAACGAGGCCGAAGACGGGACCTTCAGCGTCCAGGCTGAATACCTGCTGAGCATCGCCCGCCTGCCGGCCTGAGGCGGCGGAGGTGGATTAGCGGCAGAGCGTGCCGGCGAGGGCCTCGAGCTCCTCGACGACGTCTCCCGAGAGGCGTACGGCGGCGAGCCCGTCGAGCGGGGTCGGGCCCTGGGTGATGATCGCGACGGCGCCGCCGGCGCCAGCCGTCAGCGCGGGCAGCCCGCCGACCGGGTGCACTTCCAGCGAGGAGCCGATGCAGAGCAGCAGGTCGGCCTGCTCGCATAGCGCCCGCGCGTGCTCCAGCGGCTCGGGCGCAAGCATCTCGCCGAACAGCACCACGTCGGGCTTCAGGGCGCCGCCGCAGCCCTCGCAGCGGGGCACGCCGTCGGCGGCAGCTCGCAGGAGCTCACGCGCGGCCCCGAGCGCGACGCCTGACCCGCACGCCGGGCAGGAGCAGCTCGCGATGCTGCCGTGGATCTCGACGAGCTCGCGCGTGCCGGCACGCGCGTGCAGCATGTCGACGTTCTGGGTGATGACTCCGTCGAGCAGCCCCTGCCCCTCCAGCTCAACCAGGGCGCGATGTGCCCCGTTGGGCTGCTTGCCGCCGAGCGTCGCGAAGCGCTCGCCGTAGAAGCTCCAGAAGCGCGCGGGGTCCTCGCGGAAGGCGTCGATGTGCGCGACCTCCATCGGGTCGACGCGCTCCCACAGGCCGGTGCCCGGCGTCCTGAAATCGGGGATGCCCGAGGGCACCGAGATGCCCGCCCCCGTGAGCGCCACGACGGAGTCCGCCTCGCGCACCAGCGCCGCGAGGCGAGCGCGCTCGGTCGCGACGCCGGCCGTTGCGGTCGTGCCCTCCACCGACGCTCAGCGCCCCTGGAAGCGGGGCGCGCGTTTGCCGAGGAAGGCCGAGATCCCCTCCTTGGCATCCTCGCTCGCGAACACCGCGGCGAACGCTCGCTTCTCGGCCTCGATGCCCTCGTCGAGGTCGCCTGCGCCCGAGACTCGCTTGATCTGCTCGACGGCGAGCGGCGCCTGGCCGGCGAGCTTGCGCGCCCACTGGAGCGCCGTGTCGAGAAGTTCGTGATCGTCGACGAGGCGGTTGCAGAGCCCCAGCTCGAAGGCTTCGTCGGCGAGGACCGGGTCGCCGACGAGGTTCATCTCCAGGGCCTTGCTCATGCCGACCAGGCGGGGCAGGCGCTGGGTGCCGCCGAAGCCCGGGATGATCCCCAGCTTTATCTCCGGCTGGCCGAACATGGCCGAGCGCGCGGCGATGCGCACGTCACAGGCCATCGCCAGCTCGCAGCCACCGCCGAAGGCCAGGCCGTTGACGGCGGCGATCGTGGCGACGCCGTCCTCCCCCAGTTCCTTGAACAGCGAGTGCGCGGCGTTGATCAGCTCCCCGCCCGATGACTCGTCCATGGTCGTGAACGCCTTGATGTCGGCGCCCGCCGAGAACAGGAACGGGTTCGAGGAGGCGATCACGAGCGCGCGCACGCCGGACTGCTTGACGCTGGCCCACACCTTCTCGAGGTCCTGCACGACCTGGGGTGAGATCGAGTTCATCTGGCCGTTCGCCAGCCACGCGATCGCGACACCGTCGCCACGCTGCTCGAGCTTGATCACCTCGGCCGGCTGCTCAGCGTCGGGCTGTGGGTAGGCGTAGAAGCCCTGGCCGGTCTTCTGTCCGAGCCGGCCCTGGGCCACGAGCCGCCGCAGGATCGTCGGCGGCGTGAAGCGCTCGCCGTGGCGCTCCTGGGCGCTCTCCATGCGCTCGAGGATCGAGTCGAGCCCTTCGGCATCGGCCTTCATGAACGGCGGCATCAGCCCGCGGCGCGGGTCAAGCCCGGCGCCGGCCATCATCCCGAAGTCGATGTCGCGGTGGGTGGCGACGCCCTCCTCGAGCACGAGGCACGCCTCGAGGAACGTCTTCAGGGAGAGCAGCTCGACGAGCTCCTGTACGTCGGGGTCTCCGTCTCCGCTGATGTTCGGCTCGCCCTGGGGGTCGTAGAAGCCGTCGCCGCCGGTCTTGGCGCCGAGCTTGCCTTCGGCCACGAGCTTCTGCATGCCCTTGGGCACGTAGAAGCGTTCCTCGCCGTATGACTCGACGAGATGCTCGGCCACGTGCAGGACGGTGTCCAGGCCGAGCAGGTTGACCAGGTAGTAGGGGCCGACGGGGACGACGCCCGCGGCGCCCACCCCCTCGTCGATCTTCTTGATCGAGAGCCCCTTCTCCTCCTGCTCGCGCCAGACCTCCGAGATGCCCGAGTTCAGTATCCGGTTCACCACGAAACCCGGCACCTCCGCGCAGGTGATCGGCTGCTTGCGGATCGCCTGGGCGAAGGTGATGGCGGCCGCGACCGTCTCCGCCGAGGTGTCCTCGCCCTCGACGATCTCGATCAGCGGCATGATCGACGCGGGGTAGAAGTAGTGGAAGCCGATCACCTTCTCGGGGCGCAGCGTCGCTTCGCCCATCTCGGTGATCGACAGCGAGGAGGTGTTCGAGGCGAGGATCGCGTGGCCCGGCGTCGCCGCGTCGAGCTCGGCGAGGACGGTCTGCTTGATCTCCATCTTCTCCGGCACTGCCTCGACCACGAAGTCGACGTCACCGAACCCCTCGTAGGAGGTCGTGCCGCGTATGCGACCGACGATCTCCTCGATCTGCTGCCCGGCCTGCTCCTCGGTGATCTTGCCCTTCTCCGCGAGCTTGCCGACCTGACCCGTGGTGACGTTTCGGGCCTCCTCGAGACCCGCCTGCACGAGCGCGTCGTCGATGTCCTTGAGCACTACGGGGATGCCGGCGGCGGCGATCGTCTGGGCGATCTGTCCGCCCATCGTCCCGGCCCCGACGACGGCTGCTTTGAACACGAACATGCTTTCGGTCTCCTCCGATGACTAGGGTCGCGGGAGCCTAGCGGCACGCGCATCGAGCCGCACCTCTCGCCTTCCGCGGGGGTTTGTATGTGAGATAACTGTCAGCGAGATAGCTGTAGGAGGCCAAACATGGAGTCTTTGATCGGAATAGGGCGGTCGCGGCGCACGAAGGCATTGCGGGCTGCGGCGGCGCTGGCGTTGGGAGCGCTCGTGCTCGCCGCGCCCGCCGGAGCCGCCTCGCTGCTGCCCACGGTCTCGACGGGCGGGGCCCGCGAAGTCAGCTACGCCTCGGCCGTCCTGGCCGGCACCGTCAACCCGAACGGTCGTGACACGTCCTACTACTTCCAGTACGGCGTGACCAAGGCCTACGGCGGACAGACGGCGATCGCCGACGCGGGCTCGGGCATCCACTCGGTCAAAGTGAGCCTGCCCGTCTCCGGGCTCCAGCCGCTCACGGTCTACCACTACCGGCTCGTCGCGGTCAACTCCGCGGGCGCGTCGATCGGCGGCGATTCCACGCTCCTCACGACGAAGGTCCCCCTCTCGCTGCAGATTCTCGCCTCGCCGAACCCCGTGGTGTTCGGGGGCCCGATCACGGTCCAGGGAACGCTCTCCGGAACGGGCAACGGCAACCGTGTGGTGATCCTTCAGGCGAACTCGTTCCCCTTCACCACCGGGTTCCAGACCCTCGGTAACCCGCTGGTCACCAACGCCGCCGGCGGCTTCTCCTTCCCCGTGCTGGGCATGACCCTCGTGACGCAGTTTCGCGTCGTGACCACCACCAACCCGCCCGTGGTCAGCCCGGTCGCCGTCGAGAGCGTCGCCGTGAGCGTGGCCAGCCACGTGGCGCGAACGAGCCGTGCGCACTTCGCGCGGATCTTCGGGACGGTCACGCCGGCCGAGAACGGCATGCAGGTGGGGATCCTGAGGATCACCCACGGTCACGGCGTGCTCGTCGGAGGGACGCTCCTGCACCCTCGCAATGCGAGCAGCTCCAAGTTCAGTCGTGTCGTGCCGGTCAGACCGGGCGTCTACCGCGTCCTTGTGCGGGTGACGAGCGGCGCTCAGATCTCGAGCTACGGCGGCCCGCTGCTGATCCGCTGAGGCCCTGGTGTCCTGAGTCTAGACCGCGACGGTTTCGACGCCGCCGACGGCTGCGGGCTCCTCGACGCGCCGGGGAAGCAGCGTTTCGCGTGCGATCACGAGCCGCTGGATCTGCGAGGTCCCCTCGTACAACTGCATGATCTTCGCGTCACGGAAGAGCTTCTCGACCGGGTAGTCCTTGATGAAGCCGTAGCCGCCGTAGACCTGGACGGCTTCGGTGGCGACCTTCATCGCGGTGTCGGCTGCGAAGCGCTTGGCGTGGGAGGAGATCAGCGTGTTACGTTCGCCGTTGTCGAGCATCACGGCCGACTTCCACGTGAGCAGGCGCGCGGCCTCGATTTCGGTCGCCATGTCGGCGATGATGAACTGGATCGCCTGGTGCATCGCGATCGGCACGCCGAACTGGACGCGTTCGCGCGAGTAGTCGGTTGCGAACTCGAAGGCCGCGCGGGCGATGCCGGTCGCCATCGCCGCGACGCCGGGCCGCGTGCGGTCGAGCGTCATCATCGCGAGCTTGAAGCCCTTGTTTTCCTCGCCCAGCAGGTTCTCGGCCGGCACCTCGACGTCGTTGAAGGAGATCGTCGCCGTGTTGGACGCACGCTGACCGAGCTTGTCCTCCTTCTTGTCGACCACCACGCCCCAGTCGCGCTCCACCACGAACGCGGAGATTCCGCGATGTCCGGCCTCCTTGTCGGTCTTGGCGTAGACGGTGTAGTAGTCGGCGTAGCCGCCGTTGGTGATGAAGCACTTGGAGCCGTTGATCACGTACTTGTCGCCCTTCTTGACGGCCGTCGTGCGCATTCCGGAGACGTCCGAGCCCGCGTCGGGCTCCGTCAGGCAGAAGGAGGCGAGCTTCGGCGCTTCGGTGAGCATCCCCAGGTACTTCTTCTTGATCTCCTCCGAGCCCCCCAGCGCGATCGGAGCGGTGGCCAGGCCGTTGCAGCCGAGCGAGGTCTGGATCCCCGAGCAGCCCCATGAGAGCTCCTCCTCGATCAGGCAGCCATCGAGGTAGCCGGCTCCGGCGCCGCCGTACTCCTCCTCGATGTGGGAGTTCATCAGCCCCAGCTCCCAGGCTTTCTCGATGATGTCCTGCGGCCACGTGCCGTCCTTGTCGTACTCCCACGCGACGGGACGTATCTCCTTGACGGCGAAGTCGTGCGCCATCTCGCGCAGGGCCTTCTGCTCGTCGGTGAGCGTGAAATCGACCATTCTGAGATCTCCTAACGGGCTGGCACGTGAAGTAGATTGACTGGTCAGTCAACCCAGCCCCGCCAGGGTAGCGGACGGCTCGCCGATCAGCAACAATCCCTGTCTGTGCAGAGCCTCTTTCCGATCATCGTGTTCGGAGCCGTGGCCTTCTCCGTCGTGATGTCGGTCGTGTTCCTCGTGAGCCGCGGCAGCCTCTACGACCAGATCGGGCAGGGTGGCCTCTCGCGCGACAGCGACGACGCCGGGGGGGCTCCGCCGCCAGCCCCCGAGTCGCCGGCCGGCCGCGCCGAGCGCGAGCAGGAGATCCGCCAGATGCTCGGCGCGCGCAGCGACCGCCTCGTGTCCAGGGGCCAGCCGGCGCTCGACATCGAGGCCGAGGTCGCGCGCCTGATGGCGCCACCGCCCCAGTCGGAGGGCCATGCGGCTGGGCTCGTCGAGGAGGTGCGCCAGCTGGTCGTGGCACGCAACGAGAGGCGTCAGCGCCAGGGCCTCGAGCCGCTCGAGGTCGAGGCCGAGGTCGCCCGCACGCTGCGAGAGTTCGATCCGTGAACATAGCCGCCCTGCAGTCGGGTATAAACGCGCGATGAGCAAGGTGCGCCGCTTCGCGCTCGACGAGATCACGATCCGTCCGGGCACCTACTTCAACCCGCAGACCGAGGTCATGATCGTGGTGGACGACTCGCCCGAGGTCGACCACGAGATCTTCGAGCGGGACGAGTTCGAGGGCAGCGACTGGGTGCTGATCTCAGAGGACTCGCCGCTTGACGAGAACAAGCGCGACGACCTCGTCGAGCGTTTCCAGCTCGCCCACCAGCCGGGTGACGACCTCGCCTCGGGAGAGGACGTCGTCGAGCACGAGCCCGACCTGGAGGTCGACGTGGACGAGGACGAGAAGCACCACGAGGACGACGAGCTCGACGGCGTCGACGACTTGGAGTTCGACCGCGAGTGATCAGCGGGGCACTGGCCCTCGCCCCGAGCTGAGCCGTTCGAATGCCGGCCCCAGGGCCGAGAGCGGCTGCGTGTTGCCGGGCGCGGCGATCAGCTGAGGCTGGTTCGGATGCGCGACCGCGAGCGTGAACGTCAGCGTTCCGAGTTCCAGCCTGCCGCCCCTGCCGGCGAGCGGGTTGCCGGCCGTCGGCGTCAAGATCACGACAGGCACACCAAGCGCGAGCCGGCGGAGGATGTGGTCGTGGGCGCCCGTGGAGACCTGCATCACCCAGCCCCTCGGATGCGGGCCGGTCGAGATGTGCGCCAGCGAGAGCGGGTCCGACAGCTGGGCGCCCGTCAGTGGCGTGAGCGCCCCGGAGAGCTTCTGTGCATCGGCCAGGAACCGGGAGGCGTCGACTCTGGCGAGGATCTGGACCGTGTCCTCGCCGGCGACGTTCGCGGAGCCGACGAGCCTCGGGCTCGTGAGCCAGCTCGCCGGGTCCATGCCGATCGTCGCCAGTGCCGAGCTGCGTGAACCTGTTGGCGCCGTGCCGCCCTGTGCGTAGCCCGACGCGAGCGCCTGCGCGGTGCCTGGTGGCACCGGGAACCATGCGCCGCCGAGCTGCAGAAACAGCTGCGCCCGCGTCGATACGGCGCCGACGGCGAAGTCCCGCCCTCGGCGGTTGAGCCCGAGCGTGAGCGCGAAGTTGGGCAGCCTGCCCGCTCCCGCCGCCTGGAAGCGACCAGTCAGATGCAGCGAGGACCGTGGCCCCCCGGGGGCGCCGGCCAGGGCGAGGAAGAGCTCGAATTTGCCGCTTGCGACGGGCCTGTGCGTCGAGAGGGTCTGATTGAGCAGGGTGCCGGCGGTCGACGACGGGTCTCCGCCGCCGCACGCGGCAAGGCCGCCCGACACCCCGCCGGCAGCCATCAGCACGAGCACCCAGCGCAGCGGCGATCGCGCACGGCCGCTCCAGCGCGTCGCCTGGCGGGTCCGGCCGGGCGCAACTGCGGCGCACGTGGATGTGTTCATTGGCCGTGCTCTCACTTCAGGGGCCCCGGGCTGCAAGGACCCCTGCAGTCACCACGGCGGCCGAGCGTACCATCCGCGCCGTGCGCGCAAGGCGGCTCTGGGCCCTGCTTCTGGGCCTGCTCATCGTCGGCCTCGCCGCCGCCCCGACGGACGCCCACGAGCCCTCGAGGGCTCGCGCCGCGCGAGGCCCGAGCGCCTCGGCGGTTCTGCTTCGCCTGCGCACCGCCGGCGCCATAAGCGAAGCGATCTACCGGCAGGACTACGGCGCGCTGGTCGCGGCCAAACGCTCGCTACGCAGACTCAGCGGCACGCGGCAGGCCGAGCTCGGGTCGGTGCTTGCGAACATAGAGGCGATAGCCGCCGCGGGTGGCCTGAGCTCGTCGCGCCTGGGCGCGCTGTTCCTCACGCTCGAACGAAACCGCGTGTGGTGGACGACGCAGCCCCTGCTCTCGAGCGGCGAGCGCGTGAGCTTCCCGTCGAGCAAGCTCGTCTGGGAGTACTACGCCGGGCAGGGCCTCGAGATCCAGTGGCTGGGCACGTTCGGCAAGGCCAACGGCTACTACCTCTCCGGTCACGAAAACAGCAACCTGCGCCAGCTCCTCGCCGAAGCCATCCCGCTGGCCTCCAGCCGGGCGGGAGGCATCGCCTGGGAGTACCTCTTCCAGTTCGACGGCGGCCTGCCGCCGTGGACGAGCGGCCTCTCCCAGGGCACCGCGATCCAGGTGCTCGCCCGCGCCTGGTCGCGCTTCAAGGATCCGGCCTACCTGAGCGCGGCCCAGCAGGCGCTCGCGATCTTCGCGACACGCCCGCCCTCTGGCGTGCGTGTCTCCACGCGCGCCGGCGCGCACTACGCCGAGTACACCTTTGCCCCTTCGGACAGGATCCTCAACGGCTTCATCCAGGCGCTCGTAGGGCTCTACGACTACACCTCGCTCACGGGCGACCCGCGCGGCCTGCAGCTGTTCGAAGCCGGTGACGCCGAGGCCCGCCTCGAGGTGCCCCGCTACGACACGGGCGGCTGGTCGCTGTACGACCAGTTCGGCGAATCGAGCCTCAACTACCACGAACTGCTCACCGAATTCCTCCAGCACCTATGCCAGCGCACGCGCAAGGGCCTCCCCTCGACGGCGCCCAGCACGCCGGAGCCGGTGCCACCCGCGCCTCCGGCTCCGAGTCCGGCCGGGCCTCCGAGCCCCGGCGGCACGACCACGACGACGACCGGCGGCGCCGGGGCTGCGAGCGCAGGCAACAAGCGCGCGAGGAGCGCCCAGGCGCCATCGCCGATCGCCGCCGACGCGCTGTACTGCACGACGGCTCAGCGCTTCACGGCCGATCTCAGCACTCCGCCTGCGATCGCGCTCCTCTCGAGGACGCTGCCCGGCGGAGCGCGGGCTGGAGTCCAGATGTCGCTGTCGAAGATCTCCACCGTCCGCCTGATCGTTCGTAGGGGCGGGCGTGTCGTGTGGACCAACAGCGCGACCGTGGAACACGGCCGGCCGCGGCTTCTGTGGCTGACTCCGAAGACCGGCGGGACGTTCTCGGTGACGCTCACGGCCACCGACCTGGCCGGCAACTTCGCGACCACCAGCGGCACGATCGCCGTGAGCCATCACTAGTCGGGGGAAGCACTCTTAGACTAGGCGCGAGTGACCGGCATCGAGAGCACCCGGCGCAGGGACCCCCGCTGATGAGCCGGCTGGCGCACGCCTGGCGTGCGATGGAGCCCGAGCAGCGGCTGGCGTCGGTCGCCTCGGTTGCCCTGCTGGTGACGATGTTCTTCCCGTGGTACGGGCTACAGAGCCTCAACCGCAAGACGGGGACGATCAGCTCTCACTCGATCAACGCCTTCGGCGACGTCTCGTTCGTCGAGGCCGCGGTGTTCCTCGTCGCGGCTGCGGTCGTCCTGATGCTCGTCGCCCGCGTCGAGGGCCGCAGCTTTCACCTGCCGGGCGGCGACGGCACGATCGTGATGGTCGCCGGGGGATGGGCGGCGCTGTTGATCTTCTACCGCGTCTTCAGCCGCCCCGCGGGCGACGGCTATCCGGTCGGCATCGAGTGGGGCTTCTTCCTCGCGTTCGTCGCCGCCGGGGCGCTCACATATGCGGGCTGGCGGATGCGCAGCGTCGAACGGCCGGAACCTCCCGCGGCACTACGGCGCCCCCCGCGCGAGCCTCCCCCGACACGCGAGCCGCGGCGCTCGCCCGAGAACCCTTCCGACCCCGACGTGACGGCGCTCGTCGGCGCCTCGCCCCGCGCCCGTCGCGCGGGCAGCGCTCCGGTGGCCGCGGAGCCGAGACCGCAGGACAGGCGCCCCCGCTA
>JAOPZM010000067.1 GCA_025964115.1 Solirubrobacterales bacterium | reverse complement strand
CTGTGGTTCCTGATCTCGGGGCTCGTTCCCTTCTTCGGGCTGCTGGCCGCGGTCGCGTATCGCTTCGAGCGCGACGAGCTCCGGCGGCAGTGCCCGCGCTGCGGTCGGGTGACGAAGATCTACGACGCCCTCTGCACGCGCTGCGGCACCGAGCTCGACTTCCCCGACGTCGCGATCGCGCCCGAACGAGGAGATGCCGACCCTCGCGCGCGGGCCGTCGAGGGCCACTCCGCAGCCGCACCCCGGTAGGGCGCCCTAACCCGAATTCGGCCTCCCTAAGCCGATCTTTCGCCTAGGCTGGTGCGATGAGCACCCAGGAGCACGCCGCAGCGCCGACCGACTCGCTGATCGGCCGCTCGATACATCGGGCAGGGTTCGCGAACGAGCGCGACTTCGTCCTGCGCGTCGTCCAGCCGGCGCTCGTGGGCATGATCGACGGCACCGTCTCCTCCCTGGCCCCGATCTTCACGGCGGCGATCGCGTCGAGCTCGCACACGGCGCTGCTCGTCGGCTTCTCGGTCGCCGTCGGGGCCGGCGTCAGCATGGGCTGGTCAGAGGCCCTGTCGGACACCGGCGAGATAACCGGGCGTGGCAGCGCGATCGTGCGCGGAGCCATCACCGGAGGGATGACGACCCTCGGCGGCGTCTTCCACACGCTTCCCTTCATCATCTCCAACGTCAACAACGCGCTCGTGGTCGCCGGGATCGTCGTGGCGTTCGAGCTGCTGGCGATCGCATGGATCAGGCACCGCTTCTTCAACGTCTCGATGCGCCGCTCGCTGCTCGTGGTGGCCGTCGGCGGGGCTATCGCCCTTGCGGTCGGTGTGGCGATCGGCTCGTCCTGAATAGCGCCAAAACCCGCTGGTACACTGGGATTTTCCCCAAGCTTTAGGAAAGGACCTCGACGCGATGCGAGCGGTCGATGCCTTGATGGCATGTTTGAAGGCGGAGGGCGTCGACGTCGTGTTCGGCCTGCCCGGCGGCGCCAACCTTCCCACATATGACGCATTCGTCGACGCCGGCATCCGCCACATCCTCGTCCGGCACGAGGCCGGCGGTGGCCACGCGGCCGAGGGCTATGCAAAGGCGACCGGCAAGGTCGGCGTCGCGTTCGCCACGAGCGGACCCGGCGCGACCAACCTGATCACCCCAATCTGCGACGCGATGATGGACTCCGTACCCGTCGTCTTCATCACCGGCCAGGTGCGCACCGAGCTGCTCGGCACCGACGGCTTCCAGGAGGCCGACACGATCGGCATCACCATGCCGGTGGTCAAGCACTCCTTCATGATCCAGCACCCCCAGGAACTGCCGCGGGCGATCCACGAGGCCTTCCACATCGCCCGCTCGGGGCGCCCCGGACCGGTGCTCGTCGACATCCCCCAGGACCTCTCGCGGGCTGAGATCGACTACGAGCCGGTCGGCGACGTCCGGCTGCCCGGGTATCAGCCCCGGGTCGAGGGCAACCAGAAGCAGATCCGCCAGGCGGCCAAGGCGCTCGCCGCGGCGCAGCGGCCGGTCATCTACGCCGGAGGCGGCGTGGTGAACGCGAACGGCTCCGAGGAGCTGATCGAGTTCGCGACCTCAGACCGCTTCCCGGTGACGTGCACCTTGATGGGACTCGGGGCCTTCCCGGCGCCGCACGCGCAATGGCTGGGGATGCTCGGCATGCACGGGACGCGGGCCGCCAACTACGCGATGGACGAGGCCGACCTGATCTGCGCGGTCGGCGCGCGCTTCGACGACCGCATCACGGGCAAGCTCTCGGAGTTCGCGCCGCGGGCCAAGTTCATACACATCGACGTCGACCCGGCCGAGATCTCCAAGAACGTCCCGGCGCACATCCCGATCGTGGGTGACGCCAAGCACGTGCTGGCGAAGCTCGTGGTCGAGTACCGCGCGACCGGCGCCGACCCAGCCAGGCTGAACGCCTGGTGGACCCGGATCGAGGGCTGGCGCGAGAAGTACCCGCTCGGCTACGAGGATTCGACGGACTCGGAGATCAAGCCGCAGTACATGATCAAGGCGCTGTTCGAGGCGACGGGCGGGGAGGCGATCGTGACCAGCGACGTCGGCCAGCACCAGATGTGGGCGGCGCAGTACTACGACTTCCCGGCGCCCCGCCGGTGGATCAACTCCGGGGGCCTCGGCACGATGGGCTTCGGGCTGCCCGCCGCGATGGGCGCGGCGGTCGGCTGCTCCGACAGGCTCGTCTGCTGCATCGCCGGCGACGGGTCGGTCCAGATGAACGCGCAGGAGCTCGCCACATGCGCGCAGAACAACATTCCCATCAAGGTGTTCATCATGAACAACGGCTACCTCGGGATGGTCCGCCAGTGGCAGGAGCTGTTCTGGGACGGGCGCTACAGCCACGTCGACATGGGCCAGTTCCCCGACTTCGTCAAGCTCGCCGAGGCGTACGGCGTGACCGGGATGCGCCTGGAGGACAAGGGCACGCTCGTCGAGGACTTCAAGCGCGCGATCGCGACGGACGGGCCGGTGCTCGTCGACGTGCGCGTGACCCGCGAGGAGAACACCTATCCGATGATCCCCGCCGGACAGCCCGCGCGCGAGATGGTCGGATGACCGCGGGCTGCGGCTGATGGGCGAACCGGGAACCAAGGAGCCGCTCAGCCTCGAGGAGCTGGAGGCGGCGACCAACCTGCGCACGGGCCGCAAGCACGTGCTCTCGATCCTCGTCGAAAACAAGTCGGGCGTGCTGACGCGCATCGCCGGGCTGTTCGCCCGCCGCGGCTTCAACATCGACACGCTGACCGTCGGGCCGACCGATGACGAGGCGGTCTCGCGTGTGACGCTGACCGTCGATGGAGCCGTGCACCCGATCGACCAGGTGACCAAGCAGCTCCACAAGCTCGTCAACGTCCTGAAGATCCGCGACCTCGAGCCGGGGGACACCGTCTCCCGCGAGCTCGCCCTCTTCAAGGTCGCAGCCGACGGCGTCCAGCGCGGCGAGCTGCTGCAGATCGCCGAGATCTTCCGCGGCAAGGTCGTCGACGTCACGAAGCGGGCGATCATCATCGAGGTCACGGGCACGACGGAGAAGATCGCCGCGTTCGAGACGATGGTGCGGCCGTTCGGGCTGATCGAGATGATGCGCACGGGCGAGATCGCGATCTCGCGGGGGCGCACCGAGACCTAGGCCGTTGCTCGGCACCGACTCGAGCTCGCTCTTCTCGCTGAGCCGCGCTAGCCGGGAACGGCTCGCATCATGCCTGCAGCGTGCCGTCGCTCGCGCCCGGCGCAGCGGCGCGGGAACGCTCGCGACGCTGTCCATGCCGCTCCCCTCGAGCGTGGACCCCTCGGCCGTCGCGGCGGCCTCGCGGCGAGGAGGCGAGCCGTGGTTCGTCTTCGAGCAGCCCGATCGCGGACGCACGGCCCTCGCGGGGCTCGGAGAGGCGAGTTGCCTGCAGGCGGCGGGCGAGTCGCGCTTCGCGGCGGTCGCCGAGCGCTGGCGCGAGCTGGCAGCCACGGCGGTGCACGAGCAGCTCGCCGGCTGCGAGGGCGCCGCTCCGGTGGCCGTTGGCGGCTTCGCCTTCGCTCCCGACGGGGGCGGCTCGCCGCACTGGGCCGGCTTCGAGCCCGCCTCGCTGATCGTGCCGGAGGTCGCGATCGTCCGAGGCACGCGAGAGGGGACGCTCGGCGTGCGGCTGACGCTCGCGACGCTCGCCTCCCCCGATGACGTCGCGGAGGAGCTGCTGGCCCGGCTGGAGCGGAGGCTCGCCGAGCTGCAGGTACGCGAGCTGCCGCTGCTGGACCCCTCGCCGGCCGGGCGCTTCCTCCTCGCAAGCACAATGCCGCCCGAGCACTACGAGGCGGCCGTGTCGCGGGCGACACAGCTGATCAGCAGTGGGACCATGGAGAAGATCGTCCTCGCCAGGGAAGTCCAGGTGCATGCGCCCAGCGACCACGACGCCGCTGCCGTGTTCGCCGTGCTGCGTGAGGAGTTCCCGTCGTGCTTCGTGTTCTGCGTCGGCCGCGGCGACGGGACGCTCGTGGCTGCCAGCCCCGAGCTGCTCGTGCGACGCGAGGGACACCGCGTGAGCAGCCTCGCCCTCGCGGGCTCGACCCGCCGCAGCGCCGACCCGGCCGTCGACGCCCACCTCGGCGAGCAGCTGCTGCGCAACGAGAGCTACCGCGAGGAGCACGCGATCGTCGCCCGGCGGATCGAGCGCATGCTCCGCCCGCATGCCATCTGGGTGGCCGCCGCCCGCGAGCCCGAGCTCGTGAGGATCGCGAACATCCAGCACCTCGCGACCCCCATCCGCGCGCAGCTGGCCGCTCCGATCGACGCACTCGACCTGGCGGGTCTGATGCATCCCACGCCCGCCGTCGGCGGAGAGCCGCTCAGCCGGGCGGCGCCGCTCATCCCGGCGCTCGAGGGGCTCGATCGTGGCTGGTATTCCGGACCGGTCGGCTGGACCGACGCCACCGGGGACGGCGAATTCTGCGTGGCGCTGCGCTGCGCGCTGCTGCGGGGCCCGGTCGCCCGCTGCTACGCCGGAAACGGCATCGTCCGCGACTCGGACCCGTCCGCCGAGCTCGCCGAGACCGAAGTCAAGCTGTCGGCGCTGCTCCCGCTCCTGGCGGGCTGAGCGAGCGCGACACCGCCTCCCAAACGCGGCGGTGGAGCTGCACGTTGCCCTCGCGCTCCCCGCGAACCTCGATGATGCTCGACCCCCGGTCCCCGTCCAGCGACCCCTCGAGCGCGGTGCGAAACGCGAACAGGTCCTCGACGCGCTCGTGTGCCAGCCCGTAGAGCGCGGCGACCGCAGCGAAGTCCAGGCCGGTCGGGGTCGCGACGTGGCGGGTGTAGATGTTCTCCGGCTCCTCGGGGCGCTCGACGGCCCGAGGAGGCCGTCGCCGACCATCCGGCTCGCTGCCCGCCGCTTCCGGCAGCCGCGCCATGCGCGACCGGGACACCGCGAGGAAGTCGAAGATGCCGCCGCCGCCGTTGTCGAGCAGCACGATCGTCAGCTTCAGACCCAGCCGTCGGGCCGCCAGCAGGCCACCGATGTCATGGGCGAGCGCGACGTCGCCGATCAGCAGCACGACCGGGTCCGGTGTGTCCGCGGCGGCGCCGAGGGCCGCGGAGATCGTGCCGTCGATGCCGTTGGCGCCCCGGTTGCAGAGGACGCGCGGCGGATCCGGGCGGACCGGCCAGAACGT
>JAOPZM010000040.1 GCA_025964115.1 Solirubrobacterales bacterium | reverse complement strand
GTGGTCCCGCCGCTGCTGGCCTTCGTCAGCAGGGCGGCGATCGGGAGCAACACGAGCGCGGTCAGGTAGATGCCCAACAGGCCCTTTCCGAGCACGCCCGATCCGCGCCCGCCCACAAGCGGCAGGCGGCGCTCCCTGACCGCCAGGGTGTCGGCGCTATTTGGCAGTGGACACTCCAAGCGACTGCTCGATCTTCGTGACGATCCCAGCTTCGGGGTCGAAGAACTGCTTGGTGACCGCCTTCCAGCCGCCGACCGAGGCGATCCTGAACAGCCCGGCCGGAGTGGGGAACTTCGAACTGGCTGCGACACCCGGGATTACCGGCCGGTAGCCCTTTGATGCCCAGATCGCCTGGGCGGCGGGGGAGACCAGATAGCTGACGAAGTGCTGCGCAGTCGAGCTGGAGCCAACAGCGGCGACCGGGCTCTCGATCAGCAGCGTGTTGGTCGGGATGGTGTAATCGATCGCCGCTCCCTTCTTCTGGGCAGCGATCGCTTCGTTCTCATAACCGAGCAGCACGTCGCCTCTGCCGGCGAGGAACGTCTGCAGCGAGTTCCTCGCAGAGCTGTCCTGGCTGACGACTTTGCGGAAGAGCTGGGTGAGGTACGCCTGCGCCTGGGCCGGCGTCTTTCCTTCCTTGAGCTGAGCGCCGTACGCGGCCATGATGTTCCAGCGCGCGCCGCCCGACGTGAACGGGTTCGGCGTCACCACCTGCACGTCGGCCTTGAGCAGGTCCGGCCATCCGGTGACGTGCTTGGGGTTGCCCTTGCGCGTGATCATCACCACGACCGAGTTCGTCACGAAGCCGTGGGTCGCATTCTGGTTCCAGCCCGCCGAGACCATGCCGGCCTTGACGAGCCGTTCGACGTCCGGTTCGAGCGAGAAGTTGACGACGTCGGCGTGCTGACCGTTGGTTACGGCCCGGCTCTGTTCGCCAGACCCTCCGTAGGACTGGCTGAAGCTCGCGCCCTTGCCGTCTGGCGTCGCCTCGAAGGCCGGGATCAGCTGTTCGTAGGCCGACTTGGGCGTCGAATAGGCGACGAGCGCCACGTTCTTGCCGCCGCCACTCGAGGATCCGCATGCCGTAACGGCGAGCGCCGAGAAGATCAGGAGGAGGAACAGACCAGCTGCGCGTTTAGACATAGTCACTTTCTGCATCGAAAACACAAAGAGGATCAATAAGCTAAAGCCTACCGGAATTGATTGGATTGTTGGCCGCGAAGAGCCAAAACACGGTGGAGCCCCACGCAGCCGCCCGCCAGCGCATGAATCGCGGCCTCGTGGGGTACCCTGTCAAGGGTCAGGACCCTGGCCTGTCAAGGCCGTGCCAGCCGGTGGTTCCCCGCCACCGCAAGTCCTTCCTCACACGAAAAGGAGATCCACACCCGATGTCAGCCCCAGCCGGAGCCCCTCCCACGAGTGCCGGAGCGGACGCCGCAGAGGCTGCCGTCGAGGCGATCACCGGCGCCGCCAACCAGGACGTCACATTCTCGCTGGAGCTGACCCAGGACCAGAAGGACATACGCGACTGGGTTCACGGCTTCGCAGCCGACGTCGTCCGGCCGGCAGCACATGAGTGGGACGAGAAGGAGCAGACGCCGTGGCCGATCATCCAGGAGGCGGCCAAGATCGGGCTCTACGGGTTCGAAGGCCTCGCCCAGTTCTTCGCCGACCCGACCGGTCTGACGCTCCCGATCGTCAACGAGGAGCTCTTCTGGGGAGACGCCGGGATCGGCATGTCGATCATGGGCACCGCGCTGGCCGTCGCCGCGATCTTCGGCCAGGGGTCGAACGAGCAGATCGGCGAGTGGATACCACGCTGCTTCGGCACCGCCGAGGATGTGAAGGTGGCAGCGTTCTGCGCCTCGGAGCCGAACGCCGGCTCGGATGTCTCTGGCGTTCGCACGCGCGCTAAGTTCGACGAGCAGACGGGCGAGTGGGTGATCAACGGCCAGAAGGCCTGGGCGACCAACGGTGGCATCGCCGACGTGCACGTCGTGATCGCGACGCTGGACCCCGAGCTCGGATCTCGCGGCCACGCCGCGTTCGTCGTGCCAATGAGCGAAGCCAAGGGGATCTCGCAGGGCACAAAGGTGTCAAAGCACGGGCTGCGCGCTTCCCATACGGCTGACGTGTTCCTTGACGATTGCCGCGTCCCGGCCGCCTATGTGCTCGGTGGCAAGGAGAAGCTCGACGAGCGCATCGCGCGGGTGCGGGAGGGCAAGAAGAACAAGTCGCAGGCCGCGATGCAGACCTTCGAGTCCTCGCGCCCGACCGTCGGCGCCCAGGCGCTCGGGATCGCCCGCGCCGCCTATGAGTACGCGCTCGAGTACTCCAAGGAGCGCGAGCAGTTCGGCCGCAAGATCATCGAAAACCAGGCGATCGCGTTCACGCTCGCCCGCATGAAGATGGAGATCGACGCCGCACGCCTGCTCGTATGGCGCGCCTCCTGGATGGGCCGCAACCAGCACCGCTTCGAGAACGCCGAGGGCTCGATGAGCAAGCTCAAGTCCGGCGAGGTCGCCGTGTGGGTGACCGAGCGGGCGATCCAGATCCTGGGCGGCAACGGCTACACGCGCGAGTATCCCGTCGAGCGCTGGCATCGCGACGCGAAGATCTACGACATCTTCGAGGGCACCGCCGAGATCCAGCAGCTCGTGATCGCACGGGCGATCTCGGGGATGCAGATCAGGTAGCGCCGGGGCTGGGGTTTCCGGGGTCGCGCTTCATCCCGTGCGTCCCACACCGGTCCGCCCACTCGTGGCGACCGGTACCCCGTTCTGCCAGTCGACCTCGATCGACTTGCGGGTGTTTTCGAGCTTCGCGATATACGCGATCACCTTGTGCGTGGCTGATTCGATGACGCTGCCCGAGTCCCCGACGAAGACGTAGCGGCCATCGACCGAGTGCTGGACCCAGCCGTCACGCCCACAGTCATAGGTGCAGCCGGACTCGCTGCCTTCCAGACCCGCGACGGGCACGTCCGCCAGGTGTCTCGGTGCGATCTTCCTGTCCACCCCTTCGACGTTCCAGAACTGGACCGCTTTGTGAACGGCGTCGAGTACCGCGACTTCCCTGCTGTCGGGTGTCAGCGAGATCCCGTGGCTGGCCGTCGTGAACGGAAAGCGGGCGGGAAGCAGGCCGAATGACTCGGTGTACAGAAGGGGGGCTCCGGGGCACGTGATGCATCCCACCTGGAAGCCGTCGAATTCAGTAGCTGTCGTGAAGCTGATCGAGTCCGAGCCGTTCACGGTGAGGGGCCGCACGGTGTTGACCATCGGACCGACCTGTACCTGAAGCTTCAGAGTCTGCGCGTCGTAGACCGGGAGGCCTCTGTGCGCGCGGCCGCCGAGCAGCAGGAGCTTCCCGTCTGCCGAGAGCACCGTGTTGTGTGGGCCGCTGGCGGGACTTTCGATCTTGCCGACGACGTTCCCGTTCGCCGTGTCGAGCACGTCCCAGACGCCGCCCGAGGACAGCTCTCCAGTCGGCATGTACAACCGCTTCCCGTCAGCGCTCACCGCGCCGGAGTCGATGCCAGTGGCGAGGTTCACCGACCAGAGGACCTTCTTGCTCACGAGGTCATAGGCCAGCACGGAGCCGTTGCCGTTGCCGCCCCCGTCACCGCCGTAGGAGACGAACATCACATGCGTCGCCGGCGAGACCGCCACGCCTCGCACGCCACGATCGATGCCCGGCAGGGTGAACGAGTTGATGAGCCTGAAGGAGTTGTCCATGTCGTAGACGCTGATCAGACCGTCGTTGAGGACGTACTCCAGATGCTGCACGGCCGCAGGGGATGGCTGGACGGTGGCGGTCACGACGGCGGTGTGCGCCGAGAGGGCTGGTTTCGAGCGGCCGGCGCGATTGGAAGCGGTCACCGCCACCCGGAGCGTCGCGCCGACGTCGCCTTTGCCGAGCCGGTAGCGGGACGCTCCAGCGTGGCGGATCGACTTGCAGTGCCCGCCGACGCGGTCACAGCGCTTCCAGGAGTACTTGAACGAGGTCGGTCTGGGCGACCATGCTCCCCGCGAGGCGGTGAGCCGCTGTCCCACCTGGGCGAGCCCAGAGATCGCCGGCGGCTTCAGGCCAGCCGGGCGCGACTGCACAGCAGCCGTGACGCCGGTGTTGGAAAGCGCGTTGGGCGCACCGGCGCCGCAGGCCGTGAGCGCGCCAAGGCACGCGGCGAGACCCAGAAGCTCAGGTAGTGCACGTCTCCTCCTGAAAAGCCGTCTGGCGCGGTCAGGACACAGCACGCAGAACCTCCCTGTCCTCATCGGTTTGCGGCACGGCCGCGCACGTTACCGATGCGGGGCGTTTGCGCAGTCGTCGGCGCGAGCCTTCGAGCTATGTCCCTATCCCGGGCCGAGCATGAAACCGCCCTCGACGCGATCGCGTTCGCGCTCAGCTCGCCGCGGACAGGAGCCAGAGACCGAGGGACGTGAAGCCGACCATCACGACGAGCATCCAGTACTGCGAGCGAATCGCGTGCCGGGCGTCTTTGTAGAGCACGAGAGCCCGGTCATGAGCGAGCGCGAGACCGCTGATGTGACCGAGGAGCAGCGCGCCGACCTGTACGTACCAGATCGAGTTGGGGGTGAGAACGCCGAAGTCGATCTGGCCGCCCGCCGTGCCAAAGATGTCCGAGCCGGTGCCCAGAGGGTCGGATGCCAGATACCAGATCGCCTGGCTCTGATAGACGAGCAGCGAGAAGTAGTGGGCCACGACGTAGGCGAGCGCGATCGGCACGAGGGTATGCACGAAGCGCGCGGCCAGCACGTCCGTGGGCGTGCTCGGGTCGATCGAGTGCATCCCGCTGATGCCGAGCCTGTAGAAGCCGCCGATGATCGCGACCATCGCCAACAGGCCGACCGTCCCGCTCAGCTCGGTGGCGGCGGTGAGGCCCGGCCCGAGGTTGGAGAAGAAGGCCTGCAATTCGGGCTCGATCGAGTTGATCCACAGCGAGCCCTGCTCCAGCCCGTCGAAGCTGGTCGAGCCGATCATCGTCGCCAGCAGCGGTATGGTGCCCGGCAGTCGCTCGAGATTCGTGACGCCGGCCAGCGGCGGCCGTAACTCAAGACGGTCGCGCCACCAGTGGAGAGGCGAGAGCCGCGAGAACAGGTTGAAGTAGACCGCGAATGCGTCGCCGCGTGAGGTCCAGGTCTCGATGCCGTACAGGCCCATGCCGATCCATTGGACGACGGAGTAGCCGAGGGCGAGCCACGCCAGCGTGCTCGGCCTGTCGTGTTCGACGTAGATCAGCTCAAGCCAAGCAAACCCCAGGATCCCGATTACGGCAGGCCAGCGCCCGAGCCACTGGGGATAGGGCCTTGGCTTGTACGGCCGATCGCCTCCGGCCAGCTTGCCGGTCACCCAGGCGACGCCGCGAGCGACCGCCCGCCATGGGTTGAATGCACGAAAGACGTCCCCGACGAGGAAGCTCAAAAACGGCAGGCCGACCCAGAACGGGACATAGATGAACGTCGGCGCGAGGTTGGCGGTGGGCAGTTCCTGCTCGCCGGCGAATCCGGCGTAGACGACGATCGCAAACACCGCGAGCGCGAGCGCGCCGCAGATCGGGTCGAGCAGTCGGGGAAAGTGGAGCACCACGCGGCTGCGTGCACCCTCCAGGCGTGGCGTTGGCCAGAGAGTGGCCAACGCCACGAAGGACACGATCAAGACCACTGCTGCGGCCCACGCGAACAGCCAACGCGGAACCGGCAGGTCGGTCTTTCCCCCGATGCCGTGAGCGAGCGCCGAGGTCGGGAGCACGAGCGAAGCCGCGATCGACGCGGGGATCGCAAACGCCAGACGGCGCGCCCTCGAGTTCGTGCTCCGACCCGACGATCGGCGAGTCATCGGACTTCCAGGTTGGCGATCTGCTGACCGCGTTTCTCAAGCTCGATCACATGGCCGCCTTGGTCCGTGGCCGGGAAGCTGAACGTGACGCTGCCGTTCTTGGTGACGTCCTTCTTGAAGTTGAAGCCGTGGATGTGAATCTCGTCTGCCACGTCTGAGAAAACCGTGAAGACGACCTGTTCGCCCTTGTTGTACGTCAGGGTCTGGACACCGCCCTTTGGCTTCGCCCCCACCACGTAGATGTAGGCGTGGCCGCTGGTATGCGTGGCCTTCTCCGAGCTGCCGCCGCTGGCCAGCACGAAAGCCACGATCGCGGCCACCACTGCACCCGCAAGCACGCCGATACGACTGTTGCGCGACATTGATCCAACCTCCTGGTTGCTCATCCCGCCGTGGCGTGCGACGCCTGCCACGGCACACGCCGGCGATCGGGCACCGCCGGCAAAGGGGCGACCCGGCGGCTACTGCGCGCCGGTCGCCTTAGTGCGAGGGGAGAACGGACGGAGGCGGGCGTACCGCCAGCGAGGCGGCGATCAACAACCCGCCGCGCGGAGGGACACGCCAACAACGGCGCGGAAGGGGGAGCGAAGACTTGGAGTGCCGGATCGCGGGCGCGCGCCGAGCGGCGACCCGAGTCAGATGCTCGGCGCCGACATATCGACCCGCGATCAGGGGGAGCGCCAACAGGACGGCCGGGGCGAGAAACAACAACCCCAGGCCGAAATCGAGGAAGCCCTTCGTGAGCAGCCAAAACACCGGCAAAGCGCAGACGGCGAGGAGCAGGCGCAGGCCTCGGCGAGACACGGCACGAGAGCATACGCTCGCGGACGATGCGACGGCCAAGCCCGGTTCCGGCTTGCCGTCGTCGTGCTAGATTCCCGGCTGGACCCGCCCGCACATACCGTCCCGATGCCGGGCTGCAACGACGCTGAGGACCTGGACCATGGTCAGCAAACGAGCCCTGCGGATCACGATGCTCGCGCTGACGGTGATTGGCCTTGCGGTGGCGAGCTACCTGACTTACGTGCACTACGCCGGGATCAAACCCGCCTGCACAGCGGGGGAAAGCTGCACGAAGGTGCAGACCTCGGTCTACTCCCATCTGGCGGGGGTCCCCGTCGCGTTGATGGGTCTGATCGGCTACATCACGATTCTCGGTCTGCTGCTCGCCCCCGAGAGCGAGACAACGCGCTTCGCGACGGCAGCCGTAACGACGGTGGGCTTCGGCTTCAGCGCCTACCTCACCTACCGCGAGCTGTTCTCCATCCACGCCATCTGCGAGTGGTGCGTCTCGAGCGCGGTGATCATGACCCTGCTGTTGTGTCTGGCGGTCTGGCGGTTCCTGCAGGGAGACAGCCTCACCGAATCCGGTCGCGGGAGAGCGCGAGACGACGCCGAAGGTGCCTCGTTCGACGCGCAGCCTTCCTGAATCCATATGACGGGCCTGACGTACACACCGGTGCTCGCCCACCTCGGTCACTGGTACGTCTCGCTGCCGGTCTTCGGTGGGCCGGTCGTGTTCATCGCGATATTCGTGAAGCTCTCCGAGCGCCGCGAGCGCCGCAGAGCCCGAGACGGCGACACAACGCATCTGCGCGTGGCGGTCGCTACCGGCGATGACAGCACGATCCTGACCGTGAACGGCGCGCTCGACTACCCGACTCTGCTCACCATCGAATCCGAGATCGAGGCGGCCGCCCGCCGCGCCCCGCACGTGCTACTCGATCTCAGCAAGGTGACCTCCGTCGAGGTCGACTTTGCCTGGAGCGTCACCGAGATCATCAACGCGGTCAGGGGTGCCGATGTCGATGTCTCGGTCGGGCCGGCGCCGGTGCTGCGTCCGCTGCGGGAGGTATGCGCGCTGGAAGGCATCAAGCTCGTGGACGCGACCGTCGCGCCGCGATGATGTCCGAACGCTCCACGACCCCCGACCTCCTCGAGCTGACGCGCGCGCTCAAAGCCGTGTCCGCGGAGCACCTGGAGTAGGCGTTGTCGGACGCGAACCTCGAGCTGGTCCGACGCGGCTATGAACAGTTCCGGGCCACGGGGCGATTCGTCGCCGAGTTTGTCGCGCCCGGCTTCGTCTGGGACATGTCGCACTTCCGCGGATGGCCCGAGCAGCAGGTCTACGAGGGCGTGGAGGGGGCGGAAGGCTTCCTCGAGGAGTGGACGGCCGCCTGGGACGACTGGGAGCTCGACGTGGACGAGCTGCACGATGCGGGCGAGAAGGTGGTCGCGCTGCTGCGCCAGCGCGGCCGCTCGAAGGCGACGGGGATGCCCGTCGACATGTCGCTCGCCCAGGTATGGACCATCCGCGACGGCAAGCAGACGCGCATGGACATGTACTCCGACCGGGCCGAGGCGCTCGAGGACGCCGGGCTCAGCCGCTAGCTGGACGGCGCGGGAAGGTCAAGGCCAGCCGGCCGTGTCGAGCACGCGGCAGTGGGGCTCTACGTCCCCGACCGAGCCAGGTCCGGCGACCGCCGCCTGAGGAGACCCCGCGCGACCTCGCGAAGCGCTTCCACCGGCCGACCGCGACGGTCGTTGCGGCCGACGAGCGACATGATCATCGGAGGCGCGTCGCGCAGCGGGATGGCGACCACGCCGGAGAAGGCGTTGACGATCGGAACGGCCTGGGAGGCGGGGGAGGTGGAGATCGCGAGGCCCGAGGCGACCGCCGAAAGCGTCGACTGCACATTGGATGCCGGCCGTTGCACCTGGTTGCGTGGCGACCCTCCGCGAAACTCATCGAGGGTCCAGTTGCCCGCCCAGACCGGATCGACCGCGGGGTCGCTGCGGGTGAAGGTCTCATCGAGCACCTCGGCAACCGTCAGGTCCTCTCGCCCGGCTAGCGGATGGGTCCTGGCCGCGAGAACGACCCGCGCCTCAGCGTTGAGCGGGTCGACCCAAACGTCGGGATCGGGTGACAGAACTGTAGAGATCATCACGTCCACGTCAGCCAACCACGATGCGATCGGAATCGACGGAAATGGCACTTCCTTCAGTCGGATCTCGACATTGGGGCGAGCCTCGGTGAATGCTTCGACGAGCTCGGGATCGGCCAGCCACGGGGGCAGGCCCACGGTTCCGAACACGAGCGTGCCCTGGGCGCCCCGCGCCAGCGACTCGGCGGTCTGGAGGGCCTCGTGTTCGGCGTCGACAGCAGCCCGCGCCTTCTCGAAGAAGACTTGGCCCGCTGGCGTGAGCGTCACCCCGCGCGGGTGACGGATCAGCAGCTTCAACCCAAGCTGAGACTCGAGCTTCGCGATCGCCTGCGAGAGCGCAGGCTGCGCGACATGGAGCCTCGTCGCAGCACGGGTTAGCTGTCCATCTTCCACGACCGCGACGAAGTACCGCAGCTGCCCACGGTTAAACACGGTCGGCTCTGTAGGGCACTCCAGAAGCCTCGCCACACATCTTCTGGATGATCGCGCATGTCACGATCGCGTGAGATCCAGTTCTGGAAGATCCTCCGCCTTCATTGCTTCTCCGACACGGGGCCGAGACCCCCTTCGAGCGGCCGGCCTGCGCGAGTAGCCGGGTGGCAGGCAAACGGAGGCGCCCTGAAAGACGGCCGGCGAGGGTTTTGTCAGCCACTGGGTGCGCGAGCACTCATGAGCTGGCGCGACTGCTTGGCACGATGGGCGACGCCGAGCTTCTCATAGGAGGAGGCGGCCCGGCTGAGCGACTCGTCGGCGGCCGCCGTATCCACAGCGCGCAGGGTGCGCCCCAGCAGCATGTCGCAGCGCGCGACGTCGAGCCGGCGGCCGAGCCTGACCCAAACCGCGCGCGCCTCCTCCAGGGCCTCGACCGACTCAGGAGGCTCCCCAACGATTCCGCGCGCTTCGAAGGCGGCGGCCTCGCCGACCGGGTAGTGGAGGCGCTGGGCGAGAGTCGTCGCCTGCTCGGCGGCCGCCTGAGCGGCCTCCGTGCGTCCGGCGAGCGCGCATACGAGCGCGAGCGACGCGTGGGCCTGGATCGAGTCTGCGAGTAGCCCCGCCCGCTCGCAGACCCCGAGCGCGTCGGAGATGGTCGCCTCCGCAGCAGCGAGCTCGCCGCGGTCGCGCAGCGTCACCGAGAGACCGAGCAGCGCGCTGAACGCGGCCTCGGACCACCCGAGCTGCTCGGCCAGCTCATATGCCACCGTGAACAGCCGGGCCGAGGGGTCCCAGTCGGCGGCCCGCCAATACATCAGCCCGCGCAGCCGGTTCGCAAGGCAGAGCTTGCCGACCAGGCCCTCCCGTTCGGCGAGTTCGGCGCTCAGCGTGGTTGCACGGTCGACCTTCTCCCAGTCGCAGCGGTAGAACGCGAGCTGGGCGATGGCGGCATGCAGCTCGATCTGCGCCGGGATGTCGCCGAGGCGCTCGGCCAAGCTCAGGGAATCCGC
>JAOPZM010000033.1 GCA_025964115.1 Solirubrobacterales bacterium | reverse complement strand
GGCTCGTGTTCGTGTTCGCAGTGATCGCGTTCGCAGTGGTGCTGCTCGTGGTGCTCTTCCGGGCGGACGACCGCGACCAGGTCGAAGAGGAGGCCGAAGCGGAGAGTACGCGCCGGCTTCCGTGACGCGCCGGCTTGCCTGGGCGCGCTCGGCGGGTCGGGGACCTCAGGCGGCGAGCAGCGCGTCGAGCTCGCCGCTCTCGGCGGCGGCGTGGAGCTCGGCGAAGCCGCCGATGAGCCGGTCGTCGATGAGCACCTGGGGGAAGCTCATCATCCCCGTGCGATGCACGAGCTCGGCGCGTCCGACGGGATCCCTCGCCAGGTTGACCTCGGAGAACGTGGCCCCACTGGCCTCGAGCAACCCCTTGACGCGAGCGCAGAACGAACACGAGTCTGTCGTGTAGACGGTAATCCTGCTCATTACTTCAGGATATATAGCAACTGCGGCCGGTTCCGGGCGGCTCTCATCGAGTGACGCGCATGGGCCGTTCGCCGCCCGCGATCCTAGACTCGACTCGGCGATGCCCGGACCTGTGAAGACGGAGGCAGTGGTTCTGCGATCGATGCGCTACGGCGAGGCGGACCGCATCCTGCAGCTGTACACGGCCAACCGCGGGCGGGTCAGTGCGATCGCCAAGGGTGTGCGGCGGACGCGCAGCCGCTTCGGGGGACGTCTCGAGCCGTTCTTCCGCCTGCGGATCGAGCTGCATGAAGGGCGCGGAGAGCTGCTGACGGTCACGGGCGCGCAGACCATCGACGGACACGCGCGGCTGCGTGGCGACGCGGGCGCGCTCGACGCCGCCGCGCGTGCCTGCGATGCGGTCGGGCGGCTGTTCGAGACCTCCGAGCCCCATCCCGGCGTGTACAACCTGCTCTGCCGCAAGCTCGCGCTGCTCGACGAGCACGCCGGCGAGGAGGAGGGCGCTTCCGGCGGCCGAGCCGCGGCGCTGGCCTTTCGCCTGAAGCTGCTGCTCGCGGCGGGTCTCGCACCGCAGCTCGGGGCATGCGCCAGCTGCGGCGAGCGCGAGCACCTCGTGGGGTTCTCCGGGGCAGCGGGTGGAGTCGTGTGCGCGGCGTGCGAGGCGGGATCGTTTCCCCTGGAAGAGACCGCGCATCGCTTCATGGCCGAGGCGCTGGGCCGTCCGCTGACCGAGGCGCCCGAGGCAGTCGAGCCCGCCCTCGGTCAGGTCGAGCGGGCGATAGCCGCGACGCTCGAGCATCACGCGCACGTGCGCCTGATGCCAGCCGGCGGAGCTTCGCGCTGAGCGGGCCGCGGGCCCTTCGCGCCGCGCCGGCCGGGGGAGGGGGCCGCAAGCCCGTGTATCGTGAGATGCCATGGACGAGGGTCTGCCTGTCGCCTATCCAGTGCTCGAGAAGGGCGTTCCCGTGCTGTCCGCGGACGGGGAGCAGATCGGGACGGTCCACCATGTCGTGGCCGCGCCCGAGGAGGACATCTTCCACGGCCTCGTGATCACGACCACCGCGGGTGGGCGGCGGTTCGTAGAGGCCGCTGACGTCGAGTCGCTGCACGAACACGGCGTGGACCTGCGGATCGACTCGCTCGCGGCCCAGAGCCTGCCGGAGCCCGGAGGCGCCGCTCCGGTCTTCGACGAGGACCCTGCGAGCATCAACACATGGAGTCATTGGGCACATCGCCTCACCGGGCGCAAAGACTGGCATCAGCGCAGCTGAGCGGCCGGCGGGGCCCGTTGGGAGAATCGAGCTCGTGAGCGTCGCCCGCGAGCAGGACTCGGTCGCGGCCGCATTCGCCGAGCGCGTACGCGAGGAAGAGGAGAGGCGGCTGTCGCAGCTGGCTGCTCGCTCCTATCCCGCGGCGAGGCTCCACGAGGAGGACGACTGCGCCCTGCGCACGCCCTTCCAGCGCGACCGCGACAGGATCGTCCACTGCAAGGCCTTCCGGCGGTTGACCCACAAGACGCAGGTGTTCGTGGCGCCGCGCGGCGACCACTACCGGACGCGACTCACACACACGCTCGAGGTGACGACGATCTCCAGGACGGTCGCCAGGGCGCTCGCGCTCAACGAGGACCTGGTCGAGGCGATCGGCCTCGGCCACGACCTCGGGCACCCGCCCTTCGGGCACATCGGCGAGGAGGTGCTCGACAGCTGCCTGAAAGAGCGCTTCGGGGAGGACTTCCGACATTACGAGCAGTCGCTGCGAATCGTCGACGATCTCGAGCGTGATGGCGCGGGGCTGAACCTGACCCAGCAGGTCCGCGACGGGATCGTCCGGCACTCGAGCCGCGCGCCGCTGCCGCAGACGCTCGAGGGCAGGATCGTGCGGGTGATCGACCGGGTCGCCTATATCAACCACGACATCGACGACGCGGTACGCGCGGGGCTGCTCCGCGAGGAGGAGCTTCCCGTGCAGCCGATCGAGGTGCTCGGCTCGAGCGGCTCGGCGAGGATCGACGCGCTCGTGCATGACATGGTCGAGCATTCAGCCCGCTCGGGGGACATCGTGCAGGGGCCGCAGGCTGGACCGGCGATGGCCGCATTGCGGGACTTCATGTTCGAGCAGGTGTATCTCGGGCCGGCGGTGCGTGCCGAGCACGCCAAGATCTCGAGCGTGATCAGGAGGCTGTTCGAGCACTACGTGGAGCACCCCGAGCAGCTTCCGCCGGCCCTCGTCGCGGAGCGCGACATGGGAGCGGACGGCGTGGCGCGGCGGGTGACGGACTATCTGGCGGGGATGACCGACCGGTACTGCATCAGGCGCTACACCGAGCTCCAGGTGCCGCAGGCGTTCGCGCGCTAGCGTCCCAGCCGTGGCCCTCTACACCAGCGATTCCAAGGACCGCGTGCGCGAGGCCGTCGATTTCGTCGAGCTGGTCTCCGCGCGCACTGAGCTGCGCAGGGCCGGGCCGGCGCGCTACGAGGGGCTCTGCCCGTTCCACGACGAGCGCAGCCCGTCGTTCGGGATAGACCCGACGCAGAAGGTCTACTACTGCTTCGGCTGCCAGGCCTCGGGGGACGTGTTCACGTTCGTGCAGGAGACGGAGGGGGTGGACTTCAAAGGGGCACTCGAGCTGCTCGCCGAACGCTACGGGGTCGAGCTGCAACGCGAGGAGGAGGACCCGGGCGAGCTCGAGCGGCGTCGGGGGCGGGAACGGCTGCTCGGGCTGCTGGATCGGACGACCGGTTACTACGAGCGCTACCTGTGGGAGTCGACGGAGGCGAGGCGCGCGCGGGAGTACCTGCAGGAGAGGGGGCTCGAGGAGGCGAGCCTCAGGGAGTTCCGCGTGGGCTACGCGCCGAGCGCCTGGGACCGGGTGATGCTCGCCTCACGCCGGGGTGGGTACTCCAACAGGGAGATATACGACGCTGGGCTGGTGCAGCGCTCGCAGCAGAACGGGCAGCTCTACGATCGCTTCCGCTCGCGGATCATGTTCCCGCTGACGGACATCCGCGGGAGGGTGCTCGGGTTCGGCGCACGGGCGACGGGCGAGGAACAGCGGCCGAAGTACCTGAACACGTCCGACAACGACGTCTATCACAAGGGCCTGCACCTCTACGGCGCGAACCTTGCGCGCGCGCACGCGGCGCGCGCGGGGCAGGTGATCCTGTGTGAGGGCTACACGGACACGATCGCGCTGCACCAGGCGGGTATGCGCAACGCGGTAGGCCTGATGGGCACCGCGCTCACGGGAGATCAGGTCGGCGAGCTGGCGCGGATGGCGCAGACGGTGCTGCTTGCGCTCGACGCCGACAGCGCGGGACAGGAGGCGATGCTGCGCGCGTCGACGCTCGCCGAAAAGCGCAAGCTGGAACTGCGGGTCGTGCCGCTGCCGGAGGGCACCGATCCTGCGGACCTGCTCCAGCGCGAGGGCAGGGAGGCGATGGAGGCGGCGGTTGCGCGGTCGGTTCCGTTCGTTCGCTTCCGTGTCGAAAGGACGCTTGACCGGGGCGATCACTCGAGCCCCGAGGGACGGGACCGGATGATCGAGGAGCTGCGGCCGGTGTTCGCGACGCTTGCGCCGAGCGCGATGCGGATGGAGCTGGTGAGGATCGTCTCCGGCCGGCTCGAGCTCAGCGAGAGCCTCGCCGAGCAGCTGCTGGCGGGTCGCGGGCGCCGAGAGGCGAGCGGGACGGCGGGTGCGGGGAGGAACGGCGCGGGTGGGCGGGTCGCGGGGCTTCCCAGGCGGGAGGAGGCCGAGCGGGCCTTTCTCGCGCTGTGCATCGCCTCGCCGGAGCAGGGCGCGCAGGCGCTGTCGAGCCTGGACGTGGACGAGCACTTCGACAGCGAGCTGCTGCGCCGGGCGGCGCGTTGGCTGCGCGAGGGCAGCCTGCTCGAGCCGTTCGCCGGGCCGCCGGGAGGGGGGAGGCTCGACGAGGATCCCGAGCTGCAGCGGCTGCTGGCTGAGCTGGTCGTGGAAGCCGGCCGTGAAGAGAGCCATGCGGCGATGCTCGAGGTCCAGCGCCTGCAGCTGGAGCTCGCGCGCGTCGACCGGCAGATACAGCGCGCGCGCAGGCAGGAGAGCGGCGAGGTAGGCACGCTCGCGGAGCGGCGTGCGGGGCTCAAGCGCGAGTTCGACACCGCCTACGGACAGGCGCTCGAGCAGACGGGGGAGCGGGAGGGGTGAGTCAGGGCGCTGTGGTCGGCTGAGCGGTCGGAGTGGCCGGGCGGTATCCGGAGCAGACCACGCGCATCCATGCGATCTGGCCGTCCTGCCCTGAGAGGTAAGCCTGCTGCTCGACGAGGAACTGGCCTTCCGGGTTGCTGACACGGAATCGGTAGCCCACTCTCTCCCGGTCGGCGAACGTGTCGCCCTCGAGCAGCTCGAGCGCTTCGATGTCGTCGGTGTCCTCGAACCATTGGCCGAGGAGGACCGATAGCACCGCCGCGCGGTCATCCGCCGCCCAGCTGCGGCTCGGGGTAAGGCCGCGGAACTCGACGGCTGGATGCAGTAGCTCGCGCAACCGCCCGGCGTCCTTGGCTGCAAGTGCCCGCGCGAACTCGAAGCCGACCGACGTCTGGGTCTCCACCCGACGATTGTGGCCGGCCGGCGCGGGTGGGTCAACCCTGGCGAGTCCGGCCCGAGCGTTTCGTCTCAAGCACTCAAGACAATCCGGTGCATGGATCGCGCTGATCTGGTGCAGCTTCTAGGCCAGGGGCTCTCGCTCGCCGAGATCGGCAGGCGGGTCGGCCTGCATGAAGCGACCGTGGGGTACTGGGTCAAGAAGCACGGGCTGGAGGCGGTGAACCGATGTAAGCATTCGAACCGGGGTGGGATTGAGCGGGTCGAGCTCGAAGCCCTGGTGGAGTCAGGTGCGTCCATCGCGCAGATCGCGAAGGCGACGGAACGCAGCAAGGCAACGGTTCGCCACTGGTTGGGCAGGTATGGCTTACGGACCCGAGGAGGCGCCGGGAGACGCTCACGGCCCGGCGCCCGTGAGGCACGCGCCGCAGGGCTCACGAACGCCGCGCTGATCTGCCCCCGCCACGGAGAGACCCAGCATGTCCGCGAACCGCGAGGCTATTTCCGATGCCGGCTGTGCCGGCAGGAGGCCGTCGTGCGGCGGCGACGTCGGGCGAAGGAGATCCTCGTCAAGGAGGCCGGCGGCGGCTGCCGGCTCTGTGGCTACGACCGCTGCCTGGCTGCGCTGGAGTTCCATCACGTCGATCCTGGCCTCAAGGAGTTTGGAGTTGCACGGCGGGGAGCTCATGGCCTTGAGCGTCTCCGCGTAGAGGTCCGCAAGTGCATCCTGTTGTGCTCTAATTGCCACGCGGAGGTGGAGAGCGGTGCGGTTTCCGTTTCCGAGGTAGCCCAATTGGGGCGATCTGGGGTAGCTCAATGGCAGAGCAGGACGCTGTTAACGTCAAGGTTGTGGGTTCGAGTCCCACCCCCAGAGCTTTAGACCAGTCCTTCATCCGGCCATTGTTCGCCCAGAGGGAGGCCGCGGCCTCATCTTTCGATTCGACCGTTGCTCACTTCGACGCAGGTTACGCGAAGGATTCGCACCGGGTCATTCCTCGCGCCTCGGTGGTGGAAGACCAACAGCACTGACCGACCACCAAAGACGGGACACGACGGCGGCCGGGCGGGTCGGGAACCGGTCCAGTCCGTCGAGCCGGGCTACGAGACGGCCGAGCGCGTGGCCGGCTGCGATCTGCCGTTGGTCGGCGAGGCTCCAGCGCCGACCCGTGTCTTGGTCGCCCCAGGAGCGGCAGACCAGGGCGCCGGTCGGGTGAGGCGGCACGAG
>JAOPZM010000026.1 GCA_025964115.1 Solirubrobacterales bacterium | reverse complement strand
CATGTGCGCGGGATGCGCGATCCTGGCTGCGTCTGCAGCCTCGGGCGTCCGCTCCTGGCGTCAGAGCCACCATCTCGGCTGGCTGACGCCGCGCCGCATGCGCGCGCTGACGATCGCTGCGATGTGCGCCGCAGGCCTCGTCTCGACGATCGGCTTCAGCGGCTCAACGAGCGCCCCGACGCACGCCGGCCGCACCGCGGCCGTCGCCCACCAGGGACCCTAGTCCCCGGCGCGGGCACTGTCGGCCAGCCTCGCGGCGTCCCTATGCCTGAGCGACGCCCCCGACGCGGGCCGCGTCGTAGTGGGAGACGAGCTCCGGCAGCTGCAGTTCGGGCGGGTTGTTGAGGTCCAGGCCGCTTACGTTCGCGAGCTGCTCCTTGAACCACATGTCAAACGGCTCGCGCGAGCCGACGAACAGCTCGAAGGCCCTGCCGAAGTCGCCGCTCTCCATATATGCGACGAGCAGCTCCTGCTCGCCTAGGTCGCTGATGAACCACAGCTCCTTCTCGATGCCGATGCGCTCCTCGGACTCCGCGTAGGCGTCGCGCTGCGAGCCCTCCAACTCGCCCATGAATCTGCGGGCGGGCTCTCCCTGGCCGGCCAGGATGGGGATCGTGAGGCAGATGTGATCCATGACCACTCCTCTCCGCGGCCTAGCGCCGAGTGCGGTTCACGCCCTCCTGCGGGCTTCGGTCAGACGCCGCGATCGCTTGCCGGCAACACTACACCCGCCGTGGCCGAGCGCAACGGCCGCGGAGGCCGCGCTGCTAGCCGCCGGCGACGGCCGGGAGGATCGTGAGCTCCGAGCCGTCGTTGACGGGCGTGGCGAGGCCCTCGAGGAAGCGGATGTCTTCGCCCGCGACGTAGACGTTCACGAAGCGCCGCAGCGCGCCGTCCTCGTCTGAGATCCGCGTGCGCAGCTCACCGCAGCGCTCGAACAGGTCGTCAAGCACCTCCTGGACGGTCGCGCCCTCGACCTCCATCTCCGCCTCTCCCCCGGCCGCAGCGCGCAGTTGCGTCGGGATCTTCACGACGACCGACATCAGACGGCCACCGTCTGCGGGACTCCATCCTGGAAGGCCTCGACCGTCGGCGCGATCGTGTGCGTCTCGAAGGTGCCCCTGACCGCGTCGAGCGTCTTCAGGCCCTCGCCGGTGATCACGAGCACCACGCGCTCGTCGGGGTCGATGTCCCCCCGCTCGGCCAGCTTGGCGAGCACGGCGGTGGTCACGCCGCCGGCGGTCTCGGTGAAGACGCCGGTCGTCTCGGCGAGCAGCGCGATCCCCGCGCGGATCTCCTCGTCGCTGACCGCGTCGACCGATCCGCCGGTGCGGCGGGCGAGATCGAGCGCGTAGGGGCCGTCGGCCGGGTTCCCGATCGCCAGCGACTTTGCGATCGTGCTCGGCTTCACGGGCCGGCAGACGTCGTGCCCTTCGGCGAACGCGCTCGCCACCGGCGAGCAGCCCTCGGCCTGGGCGCCGTTCATGCGCGGAAGCTCGCCCTCGAGCAGCCCCAGCGCGCGCCACTCGTCGAAGCCTTTTGCGATCTTGGTGAAGAGCGAGCCGGAGGCCACCGGGACGACACAGCGGTCGGGCAGCTCCCACCCGAGCTGCTCGGCGATCTCGAAGGCAAGCGTCTTGGAGCCCTCGGCGTAGTAGGGGCGCAGGTTGATGTTCACGAACGCCCAGTCGCGCTCGGCGCAGAGCTCTGTGCAGAGGCGGTTGACGTCGTCGTAGTTCCCTTCCACGCCCACGACCGTGGCTCCGTAGATGCCGGTCGCAAGGACCTTCTGCTCCTCGAGGTCGGCGGGGATGAAGACGAAGGACTCCAGGCCCAGCGCCGCCCCATGCGCCGCGACGGAGTTGGCCAGGATGCCCGTCGAGTCGCACGCGATCGTCTCGAAGCCCAGCTCTCGCGCCCGCGTCACCGCGACCGACACGACGCGGTCCTTGAACGAATGGGTGGGGTTGGCCGCGTCGTTCTTGACCCATACCTCGCGCAGGCCGAGACGCTTGGCGAGCCTGTCGGCGCGGATCAGCGGCGTGCACCCAGCCGGCAGGCCGACGCGCGAGGCGAGCCGGCCCGACGGACCCGGGGGGCCGCCCGCGAGGGGCAGGAAATCGGCGTAGCGCCAGATGTTCTGAGGGCCGCCCTGGATGCGACGGCGCAGCTCGCCTAGGTCACGGTGGCCGTCCTCCCGGTCGTATGCGACCTCGAGCGGCCCGAAGCACTGCTCGCAGACGTAGAGCGCCTCGAGCGGATACTGGGCCTTGCACTCCCTACATTCCAGATGACTGACAGCCATTTGCGGGGTCCCTTCTGTTGCCTTCGCCGTGTCACTCGGTGTGGCGAAGAGCACGAGGCCCGCCACACATCTTTCTGGAATTGGCACCTTCCCGCTGTGACGTGACGGTGGTTGCCGGGGTTTCGTAGGGCCAGTCCCTCCACCCCTCTGGATGTGTCAGCTATGTCTGGTGCGAGAGTCTATCAACCATCCAGGCGAACGCAAACGCCGCGGACGCGCCCTGGACGCGCCGGCGGGAGCCTCCGCTGCTCCGCTGCGCGGCCGTCCGGTAACGCTCCCGCACCGGTGGTGTAGGGCGTTCAGATGAGCGCGGGGACCGGTGAGGGCATACGTGAGCGGGACGACCTCGCGGAGGAGGCCCCGGCGGATCTCGAGCCGGCGTTGCCCTCGCAGAAGCGGCGCATGCTGATCATCGTCAACCCCTACGCGACGACCGTCTCGGACCGGCTGCGCCACCTCGTCGTCTACGCGCTGCAGGGCCGCTTCGAGGTCGACGCGGTCGACACCGAGGATCGCGGTCACGCCACCGAGATCTGTCGCGAGGCGGCCCACGAGGGCTACGACGTGGTCGTCGCCTTCGGCGGCGACGGCACGGTGAACGAAGCCGCCAACGGGCTGCTCGGCTCATCCACCCCGCTGTGCTGCCTGCCCGGCGGCTCGGCCAACGTGTTCGGCAAGATGCTCGGCATCCCCGGTGACCTGGTGGACGCCACCGAGCACCTGCTGGCGATGGCGGACGACTGGCGCCCGCGCAAGGTCGACCTCGGCGTCGTCAACGGCCGCTGCTTCACCTTCGCCTCGGGCCTCGGGATCGACGCGAGCGTCGTCGAGCGGGTCGACGCCAACCCGCGGATGAAGGCCCGCTACGGCGCCTACTTCTTCACCTGGGTCGCCGTCACCACGTTCCTGCGGCGCTATCTGCTGAGACCACCGCGGCTGCGGGTCGACGCAGCTGGTCAGACGCTCGAGGGTGTCACCGCGATCGTGCAGAACGGGTCACCCTTCACCTACTTCCAGAACCGCCCGATCGAGATCGCCGAGGGCGCCTCGCTGCATTCGGGCAAGCTCGCGGGTGGCGTCCTGCACCGCGCCACGCTCGTCTCGATGCCGTTCATCGCCTGGCGGGCGCTCTCGCGCCGCGCGCGGTTCGTCCGCCACCGGCAGGTCACCGGGCTGTCCGACATGAGCGAGCTGACGGTGAGGAGCGCCGACGGGCGCCCGCTGCCGCTCCAGGTCGACGGAGACTACCTCGGCGAGGTCGAGGAAGCGCGCTACTCGATCCTGCCCGACGCGCTGTACGTTGTCTCCTAGCCTCCGCCGCGAGGGTGGGGGCTAGGCGCCGCCGCCCGGGGTGACCCGGTATGCGTCGAACACGGACTCCGTGTTGCGCAGGCGCGTGATCGCGCCCTTCAGCGAGTGCGTGTCGGCCACCTCGACGACGAAGCGGTTCTTGACCATCGGAGGGGTCGAGAGGCAGCGCGCTTCGATGATGTTCGCGCCCGACTCCGAGAACACGCGCGAGAGATCCTCCAGCAGGCGGTGGCGGTCCCAGGCGTCGATCTGGATCTCGACGATGAAGCCCGTCGACTGGTCTCCTTCCCAGCTGACGCTCGTGAAGCGTTCGGGGTCCTTGCGCAGCAGCGCCGTGTTGGGGCAGTCCTCGCGGTGGATCGTGATGCCCCGCCCGAGGGAGATGTAGCCCACGATCTCATCGCCCGGGACCGGGCGGCAGCACTTCGCCAGCCGCAGCATCACGTCGTCGACGCCTTCGACGCTGATCCCGTACTGGCCGGATGACTTCGTCGGGCGACGCCGTGCGCGGCCGACGCGCAGGAGGTCCGCCGCGCTCGCGTCGCCGTCGGCGGCCTCGCCCTGCTTCAGGCGCTGCATCACCTTGTTGACGACGAGCTTCGGCGAGATCTTCGCGGCGCCCAGCGCGATGTAGAAGTCGTCCGCCTTGCGGTAGCCCACCTCGCGGATCACGTCGGCCAGCAGCGCGGAGCCGGTGATCTTCTGCGCCGGCAGACCCTGCTTGCGCAAGTGCTCCTGAAGCAGGTCGCGGCCGATGTGCTCGGTGTCCTGGCGGGACTCCGCCTTGAACCACTGCTTGATCTTGTTGCGCGCGCGCGTGGTCTTGACCATCGCCAGCCAGTCGCGCGAGGGTCCACGCTCGCGCTTGGCGGTGAGGATCTCGACGATGTCCCCGGAGCGCAGCTCGTAGTGCAACGGCACGATCTTGCCGTTCACGCGTGCCCCGACGCAGCGGTGGCCGATCTCGGTGTGCACCTCGTAGGCGAAGTCCAGCGGCGTCGCCCCGGCGGCAAGCGACTTGACTTCGCCCTTGGGCGTGAACACGTAGACCTCCTCCTCGAAGAGGTCGGTGCGCAGCGTCTCCATGAACTCGCGCGGGTCCGAGAGCTCCTTCTGCCAGTCGAGCATCGAGCGCAGCCACTTGAGCTTGGCGTCCTCGCCGGGACCCGAGCGCCCGTCGACCAGCTCGCCCCGCTGGGCCTTCGGCAGTTGCTTGTAGACCCAGTGGGCGGCCACGCCGAACTCGGCCATCTCGTGCATCTCGTGCGTGCGGATCTGGATCTCCAGCGGCCGCCCCTCGGGCCCGATGACCGTCGTGTGCAGCGACTGGTACATGTTGAACTTGGGCATCGCGATGAAGTCCTTGAAGCGGCCCGGCAGGGGCTTCCATAGCGAGTGGATCACGCCGACGGTGCCGTAGCAGTCCTTCACCGAGTCGACAATCACGCGCATCGCCGTGAGGTCGTAGATCTCGTTGAACTCGCGGCCCTTCTTGGTCATCTTCGAGTAGATCGAGTAGAAGTGCTTGGCGCGGCCCGCGATCTGCGCCTCGATGCCGAGCTCGCCCAGCTCGCTCGTCAGGTAGGAGCCGGCCTCGCTGACGTAGCGCTCGCGCTCGTCGCGCTGCTGGGCGACGAGGCCCTTGATCTCCTGGTACTTGCGCGGATGGAGCGTCGCGAACGCGAGATCCTCGAGCTCCCACTTGATCGCGTGGATCCCCAGGCGGTGGGCGAGCGGCGCGTAGATCTCGAGCGTCTCCCGAGCCTTCTCCAGCTGCTTCTGCTTGGGCATCGCATCGATCGTGCGCATGTTGTGCAGGCGGTCGGCGAGCTTGATCAGGATGACCCGCACGTCGGTGGCCATCGCCACCATCATCTTGCGGTAGTTGTTCGCCTGCGCCTCATCGCGCGACTGGAAGG
>JAOPZM010000003.1 GCA_025964115.1 Solirubrobacterales bacterium | reverse complement strand
ACTTCCATTTCATGCTTGCGGAGTCCGCGGTGCTCGGAGCCTTCGTCGCTCAGGACCTCGCCCTTTTCGTGGCCTTCTTCGACCTGATGCTGATCCCGTTCTACTTCCTGATCGGGGGGTGGGGTCGAGAGCCGGCCCGCGTGAAAGCCACGATCAAGCTCGTCATCTACACCCTCGTGGGCTCGCTGCTGATGCTGGCCGCGGCGATCGCGACGGGCGTGCTGGCGGCCCAGGACGGCGGTGGACACCTCACGTTCGTGCTCTCCTCGCTGCAGGCGACGCCGCTGAGCTCGGGCTCGCAGGACTGGATCTTCCTGTTCTTCGCCGCCGCCTTCCTCGTCAAGATGCCGGCGTTCCCGCTGCACGGCTGGATGCCCGACGGATACCGGGCGATGCCGATCGAGGTTCTGATGGTGTTCTCGGGGGTGCTCTCAAAGGTGGGCGCCTACGGCTTCCTGGCGATCGTCCTGCCGCTGTTCCCCCACGCCGCCGCGCACTTCCAGGTGCTGATGCTGCTGATCGCGCTGGTCTCGATCATCTACGGCTCGCTGCTGGCCTTCAGCCACACCGACGCGCGGCTGATCGCCGGCTACTCCTCGGTGGCGCAGCTCGGCTTCATCACCCTGGGCATCTTCTCGCTGAACGCTCAGGGCGCGCAGGGCGCGCTGCTGCAGATGGTCAACCACGGGCTCGTGGTCGCCCCGCTGCTGTTCATCGTCGCCCTGCTGGCACAGCGCGCCGGCGGATCGGAGGACCTGCGCGACATGGGCGGAATCGCCTTCCGCGCGCCGGTGCTGGCCGCGCTGTTCCTGATCGTGGCGCTCGCAACGCTGGCGATCCCCGGCTCCTCGAACTTCGCCGGTGAGTTCCTGATCCTGCTCGGCGTCTTCAACACGAAGCTCGCGATCGCGGTCATCGGCTTCACCGGCGTGGTGATGGCGAGCGTCTACGCGCTGCGGCTGTTCATACGCTCGATGCACAACCGCGCCGGTCCGCGCGTGCGCTCCTATGACATCGGCATCCTCGACGGGGCCGTGCTCGTGCCGATGGTCGCGGTGATCGTGTTCCTCGCGCTTTACCCGCAGCTCGCGCTTCACCGCAGCGAAGGCTCCGTAAAGGCCTCGGTGGCAAGCGCCCACCTTTCCCTGAATGGCTCCCCCGTGGCACGAACCCTTCCCGCGCTTCAGACGCCCTCCGTCGCGAGCGCCGAACCGACCAGCCGAATCGAGAAGCTGGCCGCAGCTGAGAGAGCTCGACCTTCGCTGCCACCGAACTGCCACCAGACCGGGCCGGCGGTCACCTGCTCAATCGGGTTCAGGGTCCAGTTGCGATGAACGGCGGCGTGGCCTCCCTCCTCGCGACGGCCCACCTGAAAGGCCCGCACGTCGACTTCGCGGCGCTGTCGCCGCTGATCGCGCTGCTGGGCGGCGCCGTGGTCGTGCTGCTCGTCGGGCTGCTCGGCTCGCGATGGATCCGCTCGCATGCGGTGCCGGCGCTGAGCCTCGTCGCGCTTGCGACGGCCCTCGGGCTCACGATCTGGCAGTGGGACGCACAGAAGTCGGTGGTCTCGGGGGCGCTTCGGATCGACGACCTCGCGCTGCTGCTCACGCTCCTACTGCTGGCGGGCGGCGCCTGCACGGTGCTCCTTGCGTGGCGCTCGCTCGCCGCCAGGGAAGCCGCTCACGGCGAGTTCCACGCGCTGATGCTCAGCTCGCTCGCGGGGATGTCGCTGCTGGCGAGCGCCCAGAACACGGTCGTGGCGTTCATCGGCCTCGAGCTGCTCTCGATCCCCCTGTATGTCCTGTGCGCCACCGAAATGCGACGCGAGCACTCGCTCGAGTCCGGGCTCAAGTACCTGATCATCGGCTCGGTCGGCTCAGCCACGCTGCTCTACGGCTTCGCCATGCTCTACGGGGCGACCGGCGCGACCGACTTCGCGGCGATCGCAGCGGGCCTCTCAAAAGGCGGCCTGGCCAGCGACCCGCTCACCTTGACGGGCATCGCACTATGCGTGGCCGGACTTTGCTTCAAGGCCTCCGTCGCGCCGTTTCACCAATGGACGCCCGACGTGTATGAGGGCGCGCCGACGCCGGTGACGGCGTTCATGGCGGTCACGACGAAGGTCGCGGCGCTCGGCCTGTTCCTGCGCTTCTTCGACGTCGCGCTGATCGGGGCGCAGTCCTCGTGGGCTCCGGCGGTGGCGGCCCTGGCTGCGATCACGATCGTGATCGGCAACCTTGGCGCACTAGGCCAGTCCTCGCTGAAGCGGATGCTCGCCTACTCATCGGTCGCGCAGGCCGGCTACATGCTCGCCGGCGTGGTCGTGGCGAGCAAGCTCGGCGTGCAGGCCACTGTGTTCTACCTGGCGGTCTACCTGCCGATGAACATGGCCGCCTTCGCGGTGATCGTGGCACGCGAACGCGGGAAGGGCCTCGGCGACTCGATCCAGGCCATGGAAGGGCTGGGCCGCGAGCGGCCACTGCTGGCGTGGCCGATGACGCTAGCGATGCTCGGCCTCGCCGGCATCCCTGCCACGGCGGGCTTCATCGGGAAGTTCTATCTGATCGATGCCAGCGTGGCTGGCGGCTACACGTGGCTGGGCGTCGTGATCGTGGTCGGCTCAATGATCTCGCTCGGCTACTACCTGCCGGTCGTGGCTGCGATGTGGATGCGCGAGTCGCCGGCGGGCGAGGCGCAGGCAGGCCCTGCGGGACCGGGCAGTCCGCTTCCGGCGCTCGCCGGGGGCTCCTCGGAGCTCGACGCCGAGGGCGCTGGCCGCGCGCTCGAGACGCCCGAAGCTCCGATGCTGGGCACACAACTGGAGGTGGCGCTCGTCGCTGTGCTCGCGGGCGCCGCGATCCTCTTCTTCGGCATCATCCCCCAGCCGCTTTTCAACCTGGCCAATCAGGTCGGCGGCGTGCTCGGGTTGCTCTGAGCCGCACGGTCATACCGGCTGCACCGTCGCGAGCGGAAGATGGAGGGCAATCGCATCGAAGTCCGGATCGTCGTGCAGTAGCTCCACGTCGGTTCTGATGGCAACGGCTGCAATCAAGCAGTCCGGGAGCCTTCGGATCGTGGCGCCCCGCCGACGGCACTCCCTGTAGAGCGCCGCGGCGGACCCAGGTCGTCTGCCGCAGGCTTGATCCTCATCTTCCCGAGCTGCGGCCTACAGGCGGCCGGAGGCCTGTGCGGCCGCTTCGGCCTCGGTGAGCCGGCGCTCGACCAGATCGAGCCCCGCGTCCCAGAAGCCCGGGTCGGCGAGGTCCACGCCGACGATCCGTCCGAGCTCCTCGGGCGGTCGCGAGCCGCCGGCGGCGAGCAGCTCCAGGTAGCGGGGAACGAGCTCCGGACCGGTCTGCTCGTAGCGCTGATAGACCGACAGGGCCAGCAGCTGCCCGTAGGCATACGC
>JAOPZM010000251.1 GCA_025964115.1 Solirubrobacterales bacterium | reverse complement strand
CGTGGCGAGCGGCTCGCGGCCGACCGCCCGCGCGCACCGGCGCGGCTGCGGTGGACGGCGGGACGCGCGAAGTCAGACGGCCGCGCGATGATCGACGCGCGCGTGGCGCCGGCCGGATAGGGCGACCGCGCACTCCCCGCGGCGTGCGCCCCGGCGGGTGCCAGGTCGAGGCCGAGGGCGAGCGTGAGGAGCGCCAGGCACGACGAGGCGAGGCGCCTGTTCGGGGAGGGGACGGTCATCGCGGTTCAGGCAAGGAGAACAGTCGACGGGAGGATTCGATTTGGTATACGCATATCCGGTGCACGCGACTCACCGCCGCGCGCCGGCCGGGCAGGAACCGCGTCATCGTGCCACAGGCCCGGTGCAGAGGACGAGTCCGGGCGGACGATTCGACTACACGACGGTCGGCCATGTGACGGTCGACGTGATGGCCGACGGCACGCGCCGGCCGGGCGGCTCCGCGTTCTACAGCGCGCTTCAGGCAAGCCGCCTCGGCCTGCGGGCTCTGATCCTCACGCGGGGGCGCCAGGAGGAGATCGAGGCGCTGCTCGAGCCCTACCGCGGCGAGCTCGCGATCGAGATCCAGCCGTCGAGGCAGACGACGACGCTCCACACGTCGGGCTCGGGTGCGACGCGCTCCCAGCGCTTGCTCGCATGGGCCGGGCCGATCGAGGGGGAGCCTGTCGTGGACAGCGCGATCCTCCACCTGGCGCCGGTGGCGCGCGAGAGCCCGCGGCGCTGGCGCGGAGAGACGGACTTCGTCGGGCTGACGCCGCAGGGCCTGGTTAGGCAGTGGGCGGGCAACGGCGGCGAGATCTCGCTGACGCCCGTCGATCTCCTCGCGCTGCCAGCCACGTGCGACGCGATCGTGATCAGCGAGGTCGAGCGCGACAGCTGTGCGGCGCTCCTGTCCAGCGCGCGCAAGGTGGGCGCGGTGGTCGCGATCACGGCTGGGCATCGCCCGACGACGATCCTCTTGCCGGACGGCGAGACGCTGCACGCTCCGACGCAGCCGACGGAGGAGCCCGGCGAGGATGTCGGCGCCGGCGACGTGTTCGCAGCGGCGTTCTTCATCGCTCTGGGCGAGGGACAGCAGCCGAAGCCGGCCGTGGCGTTCGCCGGGGCGGCGGCCGCCCTGAGGATCGGCGCCGCCGGCACGAGCGGCATCGCGGACAGGAGCGCCGTCGAGTCGCGCGTGCGGGCCGCCGCGGTGCCGTGAGGCTACAGCGGCTTGCGCGCGAGGGCCTCCTCGATGAGCCGCGCCAGCTCGGCCGGCTGCAGGCTCTCGGCGCGGCCACAGGCGCGCGCGGCAAGCAGCAGGCTGCCGCCGACCGGCTGCAGCTCGACCCGCGCGACGTGCGCCTCGACGGCGGCCTCGTGGATGACCGCGGTGAGCGGCTCGATGAACGCGGCGCCGGCGTTGAAGGCGCCCCCGATCAGGCCGACGGGGAAGCTGCCCCGTAGCCCGGTCTGCTCGATGACGGCGCGGATCTGCCGCCCGAGTTCTCGCGCGCCGCGAACGTAGAGCTCGCGCGCGACGGCGTCGCCCGCCTGGGCGAGCCTCGCAGTTTCCACCGCCAGGGCCGAGATCTCGCCCTTGGTGAGTGGCTTCGAGTAGACATAGGTGGCGAGCTGCTCGACGGTCTGGAGACCGAAGAAGGCGGGCGCCCGCTCGCTCAAGGCGGTCTCCGGCCCCGACGCCTCGCGGTCGTCGAGCGCGGCTTTGATCGACTGGATGCCGAGCCAGTAGCCGGATCCCTCATCGCCGAGCAGGTGGCCCCAGCCGCCCGCCCGCCAGGGGGTGTCGTCAGGCCCGACGCCGAAGACGTTCGAGCCGGTGCCGGCGATCACGGCGACTCCCGGTCCGGTGCCGGTGGCGCTGGCCCAGGCGGCGACGACGTCGTTGACGACCAGCCAGTCCTCGGTGCGGACTGCGCGCACGTTGCGGACGATCGCCTCGGTGTCGGTCCCGGCGATCGCGAGCACCGCGGCGGCGAGGCGCTCGGGAGATATGCCCGCCTCGGCGATCGCCTCATCGGCCGCTTCCAGGAGCGCTCGCACCGCGGCGGTGGCGCCGACGGCATCCTGGTTGCTGGGCCCCCCGTGACCGACGTGAAGCCGGCGGGTGTCCATGTCGAGGACGGCCGCGAGCGTCTTCGTGGCACCGCCGTCGACGCCGAGTACGTAACGAGCGCCGGCGGAAGCTCGCTTCGGCCGCGTCAGCGCGTCGGGCAGCCTGACCAGGGCGTCTCGTTTCATCGCGGCATCCTCTCAGGAAACGGCTCGGCGACTACGATCGTCCGGTGAACACGCGGGCGGTCTTTCCCAGCGCGCCGGAGCGGGCGGGTATGTACGAGTCGTTCTACCTGCGCGCCGTCTCACCCACGGAGCCCGTTGGCGTGTGGATACGCAACACGGTCCACAAGGACCCGGGCCGCAGGCCCAGGGGATCGGTGTGGTGCACGGTGTTCGATGCGCGCCGTGGCCGCCCGTTCATGCACAAGCTGACGACCGACCGGCTGAGCGCGCCCGCCGACGCCTGGATCGCCGTCGGCGAGCAGGGATCCCAGGGCGCCGTCCTCGGCCCGGGCCGCGCGGCGGGCAGCTGCGGCGAGGCCCGCTGGTCGCTGAGCTTCAGCTCCGAGGAGCCGGAGCTCCTACACCTCCCTCGACGGTGGCTGTACCGGGCGCCGCTGCCCCGAACGAAGGCCACGAGCCCGGTCCCGATGGCGGAGTTCGACGGCGTGCTCGAGCTGCCCGGCCGGCGGATCGAGCTGCGCTCGTGGCCGGGGATGGTGGGCCACAACTGGGGCTCCGAGCACGCCGAGCGGTGGATCTGGCTTCACGGCGTGGGCTTCGAGGACGCGCCGGATGCATGGTTGGACGTGACCCTCGGCCGGGTGCGGATCGCCGGCCGGCTGACCCCGTGGGTTGCCAACGGCGCACTGGCGATCGACGGTCGCCGTCACCGCTTGGGGGGGCTCGTGGCGCGCGGCCTGCGCGTCCGCGAGAGCGCCGGCGGCTGTGCCCTGGTGCTTCGCGGCGAGAGCGGCCTGGCCGTCGAGGCGCGGGTCGACGTGCCCCGTGACGCCGCCGCCGGCTGGCGCTACACCGACCCGGGCGGAGGCGACCACGACGTCGTCAACTGCTCGGTCTCCGCGCTCGCGCTCACGCTGGAGCCGCCCGGCGGGGACGGGCGCCGCACGCTGCGCACCGCGCACGGTGCGGCCTACGAGCTTGGGATGCGCGATCGCGATCACGGCGTGCCGATCGCGCCGTTCAGCGACGGCTGAGCCTCGGCGGCGGCGCCCGCGCCGCGGGCCCGGGCCGGGGCCGAATCGGCCATCCGCCAACCGTCCATTGGGCCGCCGGCGGCTCAACCAGCCTCCGTCAGGTGACCGATGTTTCGCAGAGAGTTTTTGCTGCCATGCAGCCATCGCCTTCCAGCCCAGTCTCCGATCCGCCGCCTTCAACGCCGATGTCCAGCTCGGCTGGGAGTCGCGATGAGCCCGAGAATGTCGCGCGGGCCGCGGAGGCCCTCCTGCGCGAGCACCCCGATGCGCTGGTGTGCGGACTCTCGAGCAACGGGCTGATCGTCCCCGTGCCGCAGTCGGTGGGCCTGTGGGGCCAGGCGGCGATCGAGGGTCGCGCGGTGATCGATGGCGTGGTCGCAGAGGACCGCAAAAAAGTCGTCGAGCTCTGGCTGCGGGCACAGGAGGAGGGCGCGGCGGCGGGCCCCGTCCGCATGCTCGACAGGCCGACGACGTGGGTGACGCTGAATTTCCTCGACGTCCGCGAGATCCATGACGCGGTGCTGTGCGTGATCCTTCCGAGCGCCGAGCAGCCCGACGAGTCCGGCGAGATTCCGGAGGTCGCACCGGCGACGTGTCGCTTCTCCACGCTGCTGGAGGACGAGGGCGCGAGGGTGCTCGAGTGCGACGAGGCCTTCACCCAGATGTTCGGCTACACGGCCGAGGAGCTGATCGGCAACTCGGTGCTCGACCAGATCCATCCCGATGACCAGGGCCGCGCCGTCGAGGGCTGGCTGACGGTGCTCGCCACGCGCCGCGCCCAGCAGACGCGGCTGCGGCGCAGGCGCAAGGACGGGAGCTGGATGTGGGTCGACACGACCCTGCACAACTTCCTCAACGAGCCCGACCGCAACTACGTGCTCGTCGAGCTGATCGACGTCTCGGCCGAGATGAGCGCCCAGGAAGCGCTGCAGGAGCGCGAGGAGCTGCTGCGCCGCCTCACCGACGCGATGCCCGTTGGACTCCTGCATCTCGACGTCGAGCGCGACGTGGTCTACAGCAACGCCCGCCTGCTCGAGATCCTGCATGGATCCGAGCCCCTGGAGCACGACGCCCGCACGCAGGGACCCGACTCCGGCGAGAACGGCCGCGCAGCCAGGCCGCCCGCCGCCACGATCCTGCGGACGTTGACCGACGAGGGGACGGCGAGCTTCGACGCCGCGCTCGGCGAGGTCCTCGAGACCGGCGTCGACCGGGACGTGGAGGTCGACATCGTGCTGCGGTCGGGAGTGTGGCGGCGCGCCCTTTTGAGCGTGCGGGCACTGCTGAAGCCCAGCGGCGAGGTCAACGGTGCGATCACGTGCGTCCTCGACGTCACCGAAAGCGCCCGCGCCCGCCGGGAGCTCGAGAAACGCGCGACCTTCGACGCGCTCACCCGCTGCCACAACCGCTCGTCGATCCTGCAGGCCCTCCAGCAGGAGCTCGACCTCGAGGGCTCACCCGAGACGGCGGTCGTGTACGTAGATCTCGACAACTTCAAGCCTGTCAACGACACCCTCGGCCACGCGGCGGGCGATGAGCTTCTGACGCTGGTCGCCGAGCGCCTGAAGGTGGCAAGTCGCGCCAACGACGAGGTGGGACGCTTGGGCGGAGACGAGTTCCTCGTCGTGCTGCGGGACATCCCGGGCCAGCACATCGCGATGCGCGTCGCCCAGCGGATCTGCGAGTCACTGCGCCGTCCCTTCGATCTGTCATGCGGCACGGTCAAGCTCGGAGCGAGCGTGGGCGTCGCGTGCACGAGCTCCGATGCGACCACGGCCGAAGAGCTGGTCAGGCGCTCCGACGCCGCGATGTACCGCTCCAAGGACGCCGGGCAGAGCCTGCCCGTGCTGGATCACCGCTGAGCGGTCCCGGGCCCCGGTCCCGGGCCCACGGCGCGCCCTCTCTGAACCCAGGCGCATGAGCCTGCTCCCCCGGCGCGGGGCGGCTCGAGCGAAGAAAAAGGAGCGGGCGCCGATGGCGCCCGCTCCCTTCGTGCACGAGTTACTTCAGAGCGAGGCTATTCCCAGCTCAGGCTGCCTCCTACAAGGCGCTCTTCGAGGCTGCCTTTGTAGACGCCGGCCGAGCCGCCGCCGCCTTCTTCAGACAGTTTTTCGAATTCAGGCGCGCTCGTGCATTGCGTTTCTTCGCCTGCGTATTTGAATTTCATTTTCTTGAATTCGTTCTGGATCACGAGCCGTTTCTGGAACACGCCCGTTTTCAGTTCGAATTCGGTGTTGCTGAACACCGCCGACGAGAATTCTTCTCCGGGGTGGCTGATCGCCCTGACGGGAATCGTCTGCGCGGGAATCACGATCTTGCACAGTTTCGTCGAGGAGATTTTGATGAAGGCCGAAGTTTCGAGCACTTCGGCTTTTTTGAATTCGTATTCTTCGCCTTCGCCATTGCCGACCGCTTCGGTGTAGCCGTTGGCGTGGTAGATCACCTGGATGCCCGTTTTGCTGAAGCCGGCCCCGACGTGGAGCGTGTTCGTGGCCTGCGGGTACCAGCCGCATTTCGAGTATTTGGTCGTCGTCGTGAAGGTTTCGGACCCGCCTTCCGTGACTTCGCCGGCCCCCGTGGCCTTGTAGCAGAGGATCCGGAAGGCTCCGAGCCTCCATTCCTGCATACGCGCGGGTTCGAATTCCGGCGCCACGCCTTTTTCGACGATGATTTCTTCGAAGCCCCGCCCAGCCGTTTTGCCGGTCTTGCTCGCCACGAACTGGTGGGCCATCGCAGGCGCCGCACCAACAGCGAGCACGCACACCGCGGCGGCGAGGCCACCAACCAACCTGATGTTTCTCATGGTCTCTCCCTAGTTACCGGTCGCCTCATCATGGGCGACTATGTGTCCAGCCACCGTCCCATCCCCGACCCGCTGTGCGGCTCCGGGCCTGCTTCCCCCGTCCATCGTGGAGGACGTAGGCGCGAACCTTATCACGGATGCGGACGGGATTTCGCGCGAATCCAAAGTTGGATGTTGGACCGGTTTGAACACGATATTGCCCGTGTTTACAGGGCGTTCACGCCCGTGCCGGCCCCCTCCCGCAGCGCCGCGCGAAGCCCCGGACGCCATCCGCGCGCGGCGGCTCGATGGCCCATGCATGGTCGCCTTGACCATGGTCGTATGTACCGGTAGCGTGTTCGGCCGGCAGCGAGCGGGGGGAACCGGTCGGCGTACGGCGGGCCGGTAGGCGATCGAGGGAGACGGGATGTCCTACAGGACTGCCAGGGGGAGCGGATCAGTCGGCAACGCCGCGGGCGCCGGTGCCGGCCTGCGCGCCGCGTGCTGCGTGGCCGCGACTCGCCTCCTGCTCCTCGCCTTGCTCGCGGTCGTCCTGCTCTCGGGTCTACTGAGCGGCTCGGCCGGAGCGAGGCCCTCCCGCGCGAGCGCTGCCGCGACGACGAACAAAGCTCCGGCCGTGACCAAACAGCCGCTCTCGATCACGGTCGAAGAAGGCCAGAGCGCGAGCTTCACGGCCACCGCCTCAGGCGTCCCCACGCCGACGATCCAATGGGAAATCTCGACGAACGGCGGCGTGACGTGGACCCAGATCGAAGGAGCCACCGCAAGCCCGTACACGATCGCGAGCACCACGACCTCCGAAAGCGGGTACCAGTTCCGGGCGGTCTTCACGAACAGCGTGGGCCAAGCCACGACCAAAGCGGCCATCCTCACCGTGCAGAAGGCGCCGGTCGTCACCAAACAACCGGCGAACGTGACCGTCGAAGAAGGCCAGAACGCGGTCTTCGAAGCCACGGCCTCGGGAGTCCCCACACCGACCGTCCAGTGGCAGACGTCGTCGAACGGCGGGGCCAACTGGGCCAACATCGCCGGGGCGACCTCTGACCAGCTGACCATCACCGGCGCCAAAACGACCATCAGCGGGCATCAGTACCGGGCGGTCTTCAAGAACGCGGCCAACACCGCAGGGGTGTTCAGCGAAGCGGCCACGCTCACCGTGCAGAAGGCGCCCGCCGTGACCAAGCAGCCCACCTCGCAGACGGTCAACGAAGGCCAGACCGCCGTGTTCGAAGCGACCGCATCGGGATTCCCGGCGCCGACCGTCCAATGGGAAGTCTCGAGCGACGGCGGCGGCACCTGGAGCCCGATCGAAGGAGCCACGGCGAACAAGCTCACGATCACCAGCGCCCAGTTCTCAGAAGACGGCAACCAATACCGCGCCGTGTTCACGAACGCCGCAGCCACGGCGACGAGCAACGCCGCCACCCTGACGGTCCACATCCCGCCCGCGGTGACACAGAACCCGACCAGCAAGACCGTCGAAGCAGGCGAAAGCGCCACGTTCGAAGCGGTCGCGACGGGATCCCCGACGCCGACCGTGCAATGGGAACTCTCGACCAACCACGGAAGCACCTGGACCGCGATCTCGGGCGCAACCGCGGCCACGCTCACGATCGCGAAAACGCAGATCTCCGAAGACGGCCACGAGTTCCGTGCCGTCTTCGCGAACGCGGGGGGCAAAGCGACGAGCAGCGCGGCGACCCTGACCGTCCATCAGGCACCCAGCGTGACGAAACAGCCCACGAGCACCACGGTCATCGAAGGGCAGACCGCGACGTTCGAAGCGACGGCGACGGGATTCCCGACGCCGACCGTGCAGTGGGAAGTCTCGAGCGACGGTGGCGGCACCTGGAGCGCTATCGCGGGCGCCACGGCGACCAAGCTCACGATCACCAACGCCCAGTTCTCAGAAGACGGCAACCAATACCGCGCCGTGTTCACGAACGCCGCAGCCACGGCGACGAGCAACGCCGCCACCCTGACCGTCTACGCCCCGCCGACGGTGACGCTCGATCCGGTCAGCACGACCGTCCAGGTCGGCGAAAGCGCCACGTTCGAAGCGGCGGCCTCGGGCTTCCCCACACCCACGGTGCAGTGGCAGGTCTCTATCAACGGCGGCGGAACCTGGAGCGCGATCGCGGGAGCGACCTCGAGCCAGTACGCGATCGCAAGCCCACAGCTGTCCGAAAGCGGCCACCAGTATCGCGCCGTCTTCACCAACACGGCCGGGAATGCGACGACGAACGCTGCCACGCTGACCGTGGCGACGACCAAATACAGCGCGGTCGCGTGGGGACAGAACCTGTCGCGTCAGCTCGGCGACGGCACGGCCAACGCGCTGAGCGACGTGCCGCTGCCGGTGAGCAACCTGAAATTCGTGACCGCGGTGTCTGCGGGCGGGCTGCACAGCCTCGCGCTTCTGGCCAACGGCACCGTGATGGCGTGGGGCAACAACGGATTCGGCCAGCTCGGCGACGGCACCAACGGGACGCGCGAAGTGCCCGTAGCCACGGAAGGGCTCTCCGGCGTGCGGGCGATCGCGGCTGGAGGCACACATAGCCTCGCCCTGATGTCGAACGGCACCGTGATGGCATGGGGCAACAACGAAAGCGGCCAGCTGGGCACGGGCAACACGGTCGAAAGCGAAGTTCCGGTGGCCGTGAAAGGGCTGACCGGCGTACGGGCGATCGCGGCCGGACGCGACCACAGCCTCGCGCTCATGTCGAACGGGACCGTCATGGCATGGGGAGCCGACGAAAGCGGACAGCTGGGCAACGGCACGATCAAAGCCGCGAGCACCGTGCCGGTGGCCGTCAAAGGACTGAGCGGGGTCACGGCGATCTCCGCCGGTGGCGCGTTCAGCCTGGCGCTCACCAACAAAGCGACCGTACAGGCGTGGGGCAGCGACGAATCCGGACAGCTCGGCAACCCCCTCTTCGAAGAACCCAACAGCGACGTGCCGATCTCGGTGAGCGGGCTCTCGGGCGTGACGGCGATCGCGGCCGGAGCCCAGCACGGCCTGGCGCTCGTGAGCGGCGGCACGGTGATGGCGTGGGGCGAAGACGCCTACGGCGAGCTCGGTAACGGCACGATCAAAACTCGTCAGGACGCGCCTGTAGCGGTGAGCGAACTGTCGGGCGTGAGCTCGATCACAGCGGGCGGCCAGGACAGTGCCGCTCTGCTGAACACGGGCAGCGTCATGGCTTGGGGCGTCAACAAGTGGGGCACCCTGGGCAACGGCGCAACCGGCAACCCGAGCGCCGTGCCCGTCGCGGTCGCCGGCATCACCAAGGTCGCAAGCCTCTCGGCCGGAGGCTTCCACATGATCGCCTACGGCGAACCGATACCGGTGATCACCGGCGTCAGCCCCAACAAAGCGCCGCTCTCCGGTACCTCGGTGACCATCAGCGGCGCGAACCTGACGGGGGCGACGGCCGTCAAGTTTGGCACCGCCGAAGCGACCAGCTTCACCGTCAACTCGGAGACCTCCATCACGGCGAGTGCCCCGGCCGGGACCGGCACGGTGGACGTCCGCGTCACTACGCCGGCCGGCACGAGCCCCGTGAGCTCGGCCGACCGCTTCACCTACGTTCCGCCGCCGACGATCACGAAGCTCTTGACGAAGACCGGCCCGGTGGGCGGCGGGACGTCGGTCACGATCACGGGCTCGAGCTTCGTCGGTGTCACGGCGGTCAGGTTCGGCGGCACGGCGGCGAGCAGCTTCACCGTCAACTCGAGCACGTCGATCACGGCCGTGACGCCACCGGAGCCGGCGGGGCAGGTCGCAGTGAGCGTGGCTACTGAATACGGCACGAGTGCAGCCACCAGCGCGGACCTGTTCAAATTCGCGGCTACGATCACCGGTGTCACCCCCAACACGGGCGCGGTCGCAGGAGGAACGAGCGTGATCGTCACGGGAACCGGATTCACACCCGGCACGACCGGCACGAAATTCCTCTTCGGCACGACCCGAAGCACGTCCGTCAACTGCACCTCCAGCACCGAATGCACCGTGCTGAGCCCGGCGCATGCAGCTGCGACGGTGGAAGTGGTGGCGATCGTGAACAAAGTGACGAGCCTGAGGCAACCCCCCGCCGACAACTTCACCTACAGCTGATCGCCGCCAGCGCGCGCGACTCGCCCGAGGGCGGCCGCGGGCGCTAGCTGCTCAGGCCGCTGCGTCGAGCTCTGCGATCAGCTCGGTGACGCGCCGCCCGATCCCATCTCTCGTCTCGCGGACCGCCTCGATCGGTTGCCCCTTCGGATCGGGGAGCTCCCAGTCCACGTATCTCTTACCGGGAAAGTAGGGGCAGGAGTCGCCGCAGCCCATCGTCACGATCACGCCCGCAGGCTCGGCGAGCTCGTCCGTGAGCCGCCGCGGCCTGGCCTGCGCGATGTCGATCCCGAGCTCGGCCATGACGGCGACGACCTCCGGGTGCGGACGACCGTTCGGGTCGGCGATGCTGCCGGCGGACTCGGAGGAGTGGCGGGGCGCGGCGTCTCTCTCGAACAGCGCGCGAGCGATCTGCGAGCGCCCGGCGTTGTGGAGGCACACGAAGAGGACGTGAGCCATCAGGCGACTATCGAGCTCAGCGGCACGCCGATTATCTCCAGGCGCCGCTCGAGGCCGCCAAGAGCGAACGCGCTGATGCTCTCGCTGCTCGCGCCGATCCCCTCGAAGTCCCGTCCGGAACCGGCGTCCGGCGGCGCGAGCGAGGCGGCGACCGAGGGCAGCAGGTCGCGCAACGTCTCACGAACGGTCTCCGCGTTCTCCGGCCGCGAGCGGACGGCCTCGCGCAGGAACCAGACGCCGTAGGCGATATGGCGCGTCTCATCGTGGTGGATCCGCGAGTAGCCCTCGACGAAGCCGGGAAGCAGCGCCTCGCGCGAGAGGTGGTCGGTCGTGAACTTAAAGCTCGTGAGGCCGAGGGTGGCCTCGAGAATGATGTGGTAGAGGGTGACGAAGCGGACCTTGGCGTCCATGCTGGCGGGCTCTTGCACGAGCCGCTCGTGGGCCCGCACGAGCTCTACGTCGAAGATCTGACGAAACGCGTCCGATACCTGCCCCCGTGCCCGTTCGACATGGGCGGCGATGGCATCGGGCGCGGCGACGACCTCGTCCTGGAAGCGGGCGTAGAACTGCATGTGGCGCGCCTCGTCGACCTGCTGAGTCGAGAGGAACGTCGCCTCCTCCTCGCTCCCGTAGGCCCCGACGAGGCCGGAGAACTTGGTCGTGATCCGCTCCTCGGCGACCATCAACGACGACAGGACGAAGAAGATCAGATCGCGGTCCTCGCCCTCCATCTGGCCCCATTGCGCCCGGTCGGTGGAGAGATCGATCGCGAAGGGTGACCACTGCGAGTCCTCCCAATGCCGGTAGAGCGTCTGCGGATCGTTCAGCCGGATCTCGTGCTCGACGTGCGTCGCGGACTCCTCGCCACCGCTCAGGCCAGCCACGAGCGGATCTCCTCGAGGCCGCCGGGGGCAAGGGAGTAGTAGGTCCAGACGCCGCAGCGCTCGCTGGCGATGACGCCGGTGCCGGTGAGCACCCTCAGGTGCTTGGAGAGCGCCTGCTGGCTCATGTCGAACAGCGGCGTGAGCTCGCACTGACAGAGCGCACCGGGGGCAGCGTTGCGCAGGACGTCGAGGATCCGCAATCGGGTGGGGTCGGCAAGCGCCTTTGCCTGCACCGCCAGCCTTCGCGCCTGAGCCGGCCGCAGCTCGTCGGCGATCATGGGGGCGCCGGACGGCCGTGCGGCGCCGATGCGGGTGATCGCGTGAGCCACCACGGCCGCAGCATACACAACCGCTTGGTTGTGCGATCGGGGACGGGGCCCGGCTCAACCGGGCGGGGCGGGACGCGCGAGCGCGGCCATCTGCTCGAACGCCTCGAGCGGATTGAGCGGCTCGACGTCGTCTGAGAGCTCGCTGTAGATCGTGGCGAGGTTCACGGCCAGCCGCTCGCCCTCACCCCAGTCGGCCCACCGGTCGAGTGATATCGACCGGGCCGCCTCCAGCGAGGTCATTCCCTCCGCATGCCGCGCACGGGCCTGCTCGTACAGGTACTCGAAATAGGCCTTCAGCTCGCGAACTGACTCCTGGTCGGCGAGCGGCCCGTGGCCGGGGACGATCACGTCGATGTCCATGGCGAGGATCCGCTCACATGCCGCGATCCAGTTGGAGACAGGACCCGCCCAGGCGATCGGATGAGCGCCGTTGAACAGGATGTCGCCCGAGAACAGCACGCGGTCGGCCGGAAGCAGCGCCAGGGTGTCGCCCTGCGTGTGAGCCGGTCCGACCTCGATCAGGCGCACCTCGCGCGAGCCCACGCGCAGCGTCAGCTCGCCACTGAAGCTCTCGTCGGGGAGCACCGTTTCGATCCCGTCGAAGTCGAAGGCCCCGAAGCAGCGCAGGAAGAACTCGCCGAGCTCGCCCATGTTCGGCGCCTGCTGCACGAGCGCCGCCATCGCCGTCGCGGGCAACTCCGCCATCTCGGCGGCGGTGCGCTCGGAGGCGACGATGCGCGCGTCTCCGACGAGCTGGTTGCCATAGCAGTGGTCACCGTTGGCATGCGTGTTGACGAGCGTGTCGATGCGGCTCGCCGCCGGGACCGCGCGGCGCATCTCCGAGAGCATCTGCTCGGTCAGCTTGAGGTCGAAGAGCGTGTCGATCAGGAGCGTCTGCTCGCCGTCGGCGACCAGGCCCGCGTTGCTCCAGCCCCAGCTTCCGTCGGGCTGCAGGTACGCGAACAGGCCGTCCCCCACCTCCTGAAGCCCCCTGCTGTAGGCAGCCGCCATGCGGGCGTCGAGTTTACAGCGGCCTTGCAGCTGCTTGCATACACGCGCGAAGGCCCCGAAGTCATTGCTCGCCGTGATCCGCTCGGTTGTTCGTCGACCTCGCTGACCTGCAGGCGCTCAAAACCGGGGCCTCAGTCCTTGGAGGTCAGCTCGCGCAGGAAGCCAGGGAAGCGGCCGGCGCCGAAGTCGAAGTACCGCGCCCAGTCGGGGACGATACTGATCCGCGCCATCCGGTCGTAGGTTTCGCGGCAGGCCTCTTCGAAGGCGGCGAGCTCCTCGCCCTCCATCGACTTCGCGGCTGCCTCGAGGTACTCCGGCACCGGGCCGTCGACGACCTCGATCTCGGCCTCGCCGCGCAGCAGCAGGGAGCGCGCCGGGCTCGGGGTGTCGATCGTCAGCGCCACCCGCGGCCGGGCGCGGAGGGCCGCGAACTTCGGCGCGGTCGGGTGCGTGGCGACGACCACCGCCTGGCCGGTCCAGAGGAAGCCGATCGGGATCACGCGCGGCGTGCCGTCGACTCCGTCGTAGGCAAGGCGGGCGAGCGTTGCCGTACGCAGGATCTCCTCCCCCGCGTCGAGCTCGGCTTTCAGTTGGGCGGGATTTACCTGGGTCACTTCGGTCCTCCTTGTCTGTGGGGCTTTACCTACTGATCGGAGCACCTCGAAGGCGGCCACGGTGCCGACGCTACGCCGCAGAAATGGGGGCACCCACAGCTACCCCTGCCTAGCCGTATCGCGGGCTTAGGGGCCACCTACTGGCCGCTCCCGCAAGGGCTGACAAGGGCAAAAGCAAGGGCAGCCCGGCTGGAGCTTTCGGAGTGCTCCTCCGTAAAAGTGGTGATTAGCAGGCAGTTCTGAGCGCGCCCGACAGGATTCGAACCTGTGACCTTCGGTTCCGTAGACCGACGCTCTATCCAGCTGAGCTACGGGCGCAGAGCGGCCTAGTCTAGCTCGCGTCCTCTGCGCGCCCTCGCCGCCTACCGGCGCTCACCTGAGCTCGCACGCGGGATCGCAATGACGTAGCTGAGCCACGTCTCCCTGACGCCGCCGACGCGATCGTAGACGGCCTGTGCGCGGAGGTTGTCGGGAGCGGTCTGCCATTCGAGCCTGACGGCGCCGCGACGCTCGCAGCGCTCCACGCACGCATCGATGAGCTGGTCGGCGAGACCCTGTCCCCGCGCCTGCGGGCTGACGTAGAGGTCGTACATGATCCCGATCCGCCCCGCTGCGGTCGTCGACCAGCTCCAGAAGAGAGTCGCGAACCCGACCGCCTCCCCGGCAGCGTCGCGCGCGATTAGCTGAAGGCCGTCCTGCTCCGGAGCGTCGAGCAGCGCTCGCGATAGGTCGAGCAACGAGCGATCGCTCGGCTTCACTGCATAGAAGTCGCAGTAGGCGCGCATCAGCGGCAGCAGCTCCGCGAGGTCGCCGTCCGTCACCACCGCGATCGAGTGGCCTGCGGGTGACTTGGAGACGGTGCTGTCGGCCACTGGACGCGAAAACTAGCGGACGTGCCTGTGGGCCATTCCCGACGTACCTACGCCGAGGCGGACACGAACTCCGAAGGCTGACGATCGCCGCCGGCGTCTCGCAGGAGACGCGAGACATTTCGCTCGACGGCGACGCGCACGCCGTATCTGGGCGCGAGCGTGATGCCGCGCAGCACGACCGGGTCTGGTCGCTCGCGCAACGGTCGCAGCTGGACAGCCGGCACCGCCACGCGCAGCACCTCCGCCATCTCGGCCAGGGCAAGGGCGGCGCCGATGCAGCGACGGATTCCGCCACCGAAGGGCAGCCACGAGTACGACTCGGCTCCCTCCTGAAGGAAGCGCTCGGGACGGAACTCGCGGGGACGCGGATAGAGGTCCTCGCGCATGTGCACGAGAGCGATACCGGGATACACCTTCACGCCGGGCGGCAGCTCCCAGCCAGCAACCGTGCGGGGAGCCGTGAGTGTCCGCTCGGCGGCGTCGAGCACCGGGCGCAGCCTCAGCGTCTCCTTGACGACCGCGTCGAGGTAGGCATCGTCCTCACCATGCTCGAGCTCCTCGCGCAGCCGGACGAGCACGCGGGGGGTGCGGAGCAGCAGCTCGAAGGCGAAGGCGAGCCCGGTCGCCGTGGTCTCATGCCCGGCCGCGAGCATCGTGAACAGCTCATCGCGCAGCTCCGCGTTCGTCATCCCCTCCCCCCGCTCGTCGCGCGCCCTCAACAGCAGCGAGAGGACGTCCGAGCGCTGCTCGAGGTCGGGCTCTCCGCGACGCCGCTCGATCTCCTCCTCGAGCAACGCGTCCGCTGCGCGCAGGCGCCGAGCGAATACCCCGCCCGGGCTCAGCGGCCCCAGGTCCGCTCGGGCAGCCCGAGAGATCATGAACAGCGGACTGCTGTCCACGACGGCGATCAGGCGCTCTCGCAGGCGCTCCACCCGATCACGCTGCGTCACGCCGAAGACCGCCCTGCAGATGACCTCGAACGTCAGCGCGCGCATCCGCTCGCGCAGCACGATCTCGGCACGCGGCCGCCATCCGGCGATCTCCCGCTCGGCGACGTCGCGGATGATCTCTCTGAAGGCACCGACCCGCGATCCCTGAAACGGCGGAAGCAGGAGCTTGCGCTGGCGAAGGTGCTCGGGCCCGTCGAGCACGAGCACCGAGTGGGGCCCGAGAATCGGCTCCATGAACGAGTTCGCCTCACCGGCCTCGAGATCAGATTGGTCTCCTGTGAACAGCTCGCGGATCGCCTCCGGATCCACGACGTACACGCCGACACCAAACCCGAGCATCTTCACGGTGAAGATGTCGCCGAAGCGCCTGTGCCATTCGCGCAGCGCCGCGAGCGGCCTCTGGGCGAAGCGCACCGTGTTCACTACGGCCGGGGTACGCGGGCCTGGCGGGAGCGCCATCGAGCCAGTGTAGAGCCAACGATCGCCCTACGACATGCGTCCGGACCCCTGTATCGACCAGAGGTTGAGGGTAGCGTCGGAGGGTCCATGGCCTCACTCACTGCATCTCCTTGGCTGTCTAGCCGTGGCGCGGCCACCTGGCGTGCGAGGACACACGACGTGGTTGCCGAGCGTCGCCCTCCACCTCTGCGCACGCGACGCTATCTGCCGCTCGTGTTGCTCACGACCGCCCTCGTGGTCGTCCTGCCGGCGGCATTGGTATCCGCCATCGTGCCGCGTGGCAGCCTACTGATGCTCGCGGCATCCGGACTGGCCGCCGTGGCACTCTCGATGGCGGTCGCGACGGCCGGGGCCGCCCTGTGGAAGCGCCAGCCCGGCTCGCGCGACATCGTCTTCGCGGATCTCCTTCTGTGGGGCTGGTTGCGTCGCTGCTGGGCAGAGCGACGCCTCTCCCAGGCCCGCAGCCTGTTCGACTCGGCCCGCAAGTCCGGCCCGGCGGTGAGCATCGAGCTGGTGACGGGGTTAAGCCGCTTGCTTGAAGCGCGTGATGCCTACACCCATGGGCACGGCCAGCGAGTCGCACGCCACGCGGCGCGTATGGCCCGGGCGATGCATCTCTCCCCCGTCGAGATCGCGAAGATCCAGACGGCCGCCGCCGTCCACGACGTGGGCAAGCTCTACACCCCGAGAGAGATCCTCAACAACCCGAGACGCCTGAGCGACGCGGAATACGAGGTCGCCAAGCGTCATGCGGCGTGGGGCGCGCGCATGCTCTCAGCCGTCGGAGACCACGAGATCGTGGCCATGGTCCGCCACCACCACGAGCGCATCGACGGTCACGGCTACCCCGATGGCCTCGCCGGCCCGGAGATCCCGCTCGGCGCCCGCATCATCGCCGTCGCAGACACGTTCGACGCGATCACCTCGAGCCGCGCCTACCGAGCGGCATGCACGCAGAAGAAGGCGCTGGATGTCCTCGCCAGCGAGGCCGGCACGCAGCTCGACCCCGCCGCCGTCGTAGCCTTCCGCGGTCGCTACTCCGCTCGGCGCTCGGTGGTCGGGCTGGCGCTCCTGACGACGGCCCCAGCACGCGTCCTCGACGCGCTGCAGACGGCGTCCCAGGGTTTGGTCTCGGGCGTGGGCGGTGTCGCGTCGATCCTGCCGGGCGTTGGCGCGGCGGGCCTGCTCGCCCTCTCCCCGGGCTTGCCCCAGAGCACGATCGCCGTGCGCGGCGGCCACGGCCTGCCTGGTCTCTCGGGCGCTGCCGGCTCGATCGCGCCCCCTCGCGCAGCCGCCGGCCCTCGGCCTGCCAGGCACACCACGAACACCAAGCCGGAGATGTCCCACCGTCCCCCGATCCATGGAGCCGTTCGCACGGCTCCGGCTGGCAGCGGCGTCGCTAACGCCTCGACACCTCGCAGCCCGAGCCAGGCGATGAGCAGCGCCCCCCACGAACCGGCCGGTGGCGCGCTCCCGCCACCGCCCACAGGCGTGCTGCCGACGACGCCGCCCGTGACTGGCCCTCCTCCCGTCCCCCCAGGTCCACCGGTCACGGGTCCTCCGGTCATCCCCCCGATTTCCATCCCCAGCGTCACACCGCCGACGGTGCAGGCGCCCTCGGTACCGACTACCGGCGTCACGCCCCCCATCGCGGCGCCGGGCGTGAGCCTTCCAGCGCCCGGCTGAGCAGCTGGGAGCGCAGGGCGGCTCGATCGTGGATCCGGCGTCCGGGCCCGCGCCGGCCCCGAGAGAATTAAGCCGAGCTTGAGCGATGTCGAAGGCCGCCTTCAGCCACGGGGTCGAGCATGCTTAGCGATGGTGACCCAACTGCTCGTGATCCTCCTTCCGCTGCTTTGGCTGACCGTCACGGCGCTGATCCTCGCCGCGTGCCGGGTCGCAGCCCGCGCGGACGCCGCTGACCGACCGAGCTGACAGCTGGTTGTGATCCGCCCGCGCGAGCCCCGCGTATACACGGCTGGTAACCATCTCGAAAAGGAGCTCGCATGTCTGCCAGTCAGCCTGATCCCGGAATCGACCGTCGACAATTCCTCGGGCGCGCCGCAACGACCGGCGCCGGCGTGGTGGTGGGTGGAGGCGCGCTCGGAGCGCTCGTCCCGTCCTTCGCCGCCGCGAAGCAGGGGGGCGTCAAGAAGCGCGACCTCGAAATCCTCGGTGCTGCGCAGATCGCGGAGGCGCTGGCAGTCACCACGTACACGAACATCATCAACACCGCGGCGTTCTTCACGCGGCTCGCGTCCGACGACCAGGGATACCTCAAGGCCGCGCGCCAGGAGGAGATGTCTCACTACCTGCTCGAGGAAGGCGTCACGCACAAGCCGTCGCCGTTTACGACCTTCTACTACCCACCGAAGATGTTCGCCGATGCGCAGACAACGCTGAACGTGCTCGTCACATTGGAGGATGCCTTCATCGCCGCCTACCTCGTCGGCGTCCGTGACTTCAGCACCGCGGATCTGCGCGTGACCGCCGCCCGCATCATGGGGATCGAGAGCGATCATCGGACTCTCGCGAGGGTCGTCGCCCCGGGTGTCGCCGCGCAGGATGGCGGCCCGATCGAGGCCATCACCGGTATCCAGAAAAAGGCCGAGAGCGTCGACCCGCCGAACAACAACGGCTACGAGCGGACGCTTCGCTGGACCACCATCAGCAAGGCCGTGGCAGCGCTCACGCCGTTCGCCGACAAGATGGCGGCCGGGAAGGCCGGGTTCGACACGAGCAAGGCCTACAAGTTCCAGCCGTTCACGCCGGTCCTTCCCGAGCCGCTCGGCGAGTTCCACTCGTTCCTCGGCTGAGGGGGAGCCGCATACCGGACCGGCGCCAGCGCGATCGAGCGTGTGCCTGGCGCCGGTCTGAGTGCGCGTGGCTGGAGCCGCGCTAGGCGGTTGCCCGCGGGCTTAAACGCGGCGCGAGCCAGGCGCTCAGCTGATCCACCGCCATCGGCCTGGCCAGCAGAAAGCCTTGTGCGACATCGCAGTCGGAGTCCCTCAGCGCGGCGAGGGCGACATCGGTCTCGACCCCCTCGCCCACGACGCGCAGGTCCAGGTTGTGTCCGAGGTCCACGATCGAGCGGACGATCGCGGCATGAGCTGGGTTCTCGACCATGTCCAGCACAAAGCTCTTGTCAATCTTCAGTTCGTGAATCGGAAGAGCTGAGAGAAGGCCGAGAGACGTCTGCCCACGGCCGAAGTCGTCGAGGCTGACCTTCACTCCGGCGCAGGACAGCTCCCTGAGCACGGACGCGGCGCGCTCGGGGTCTGCCAGAAGCGCAGTCTCGGTCACCTCGACCACGAGACGCTCGGCGGGAACGCCGAGGTCCTCCAGCGCCTCGATGATGCCCTCGGCAAGCTCCATGCGGCCGATGCTGCGTGCCGAGACGTTGATCGCAACCGTAAGCTCATCCGCCGGCGAGGACAGATTGCGAACCTCGCGCAAGGCGGTCCTCAACACCCAGAGTGTCAGCTTGTCGATGACATCGGTCTGCTCTGCGAGCGGCAGGAACTTGTCGGGGTAGAGCAATCCCTGAGTGGGGTGTTGCCAGCGAACCAACGCCTCGACCGCCTCAACCCGTCCATCGGCCAGCTTCGTCTGCGGCTGGTAATGGAGAACCAGCTGGCCGGCGTCGATGGCATGCCGCAGCTCGCCCACGAGGCTCAGCTTGGCGGCGTCGTAGTCGTCGAGAGCGGGCGCGTAGCGCATGACACCGCTGTGACGTGCCTTGGCGAGGTACATCGCCATGTCGGCCCGCTGGAGCAGGATGTCCACGTGGGTGCCGTCCTCCGGAGCGATCACGAAGCCGATGCTTGCCTCGACCGAGAGCGGCAGCCCGCTGACTTCGATCTCCTCGTCGATGATGTCGCGCAGACGGCGCAACGCCTGCTCGGCGCCGGCGGCGTCACGGAGGATCAATCCGAACTCGTCGCCGCCGAGTCGCGCGACGGTGTCATGTGGGCGCGTGTTGGCAGCGACCCTCGCCGCGAGCTCGGTCAGCAGCCGGTCGCCGTTGTGGTGCCCGAGCGTGTCGTTGATGTACTTGAAGCGATCCAGGTCGATGATCGCGATTGCGACGGGCTCCGACCGGCGGTTACCAACGCGCACAGCGGCTTCAGCCCGGCGGTGAAACAGCGCCCGGTTGGGGAGATCGGTGAGGGCGTCGTGCTCGGCCAGGAAGGCGTTGAGGGCAACCTCCCGGCGCAGGCCGCGGCTCACCGACCAGCTGATCGCGAACAGCGCGACATACAGCATGGCCAGGCCGATCACGAGGTCGACGTAGAGGCCGTGCAGACCCGCGGTTACATCATGGCTGATCGGGGCGTACGGAAGGTAGAGCTCGAGAACGCCGACCCGGCGGAGCGGTGTGCCTGCCTTGAGCGGCAGGTAGATCTCAACGGAGGCGACACCCGTCCTGCCCTGGTCGTTGCTGTCGGTGTTCAGGCGCGTCAGACGGGCGACGACGAAGCCACGCGCCCCGGCGAGCGCCTCGTCCTCGGGCTTGGCCTGAAAGCCCGAGCCGTCATCTGAGAAGACCACCTGGCCGGCGAGGTCGCGGATTCTCAGGCGAAGCACCTGGCGCTCGCCGACCGCCTGGGCCACCAGGCGCCGCAGCCTGGTCTGCTCGCCGGGGCTCACGCCACGACTGAGCGGACGCCCATCGAGCAGTGGCGCAACCCCCGTCTGCGCGACGAGAGCCGCCTCGGAGCGACCCTCGGCAAGCCCGCGTTGGCGCGCCTCACCTTGCAGGCTGCGAGCGAGCACCAGTCCCAGGACCAGCACGGGCACGAGGCTGATCACCGCGTAGATCGCAAACAGTCGCGCCGGCGAGCGCGGCGCAACGACGTGAGCATTCATGCCAATAGTGCTCGACGAAAATGGACGGCAGCTGAACGCCGCGGCGCCGTGGTGGACCCATCAATGACCACGTAAAGGTCGGGTTGCGTAACGATGACGGACCCGCCGAGTGCGGATGCGCACGAACCGGCTGGTCGCTGCAGCTCAAGGCTGGGGCCGCTGCTCGCCGCAGCGCTCTTGAGCGATCGCTATCTCGCGCGCAGCATCCGTCCTGGAGCACCAGCCGCCGATCTCGACCTGCTTGCCCTCGAGGTCCTTGTAGATCGAGAAGAACTGCTCGATCTCCCGGCGCAGCAGCAGGGGCAGGTCCTCCAGCTCCTCATTCTCGTTCCAGTAGGGATCGTTGAGGGGCACGCAGATGATCTTGTCGTCGACGCCCTTCTCATCACGCATCTTGAACATCCCGACCGGCTTGACCGGGATCAGGCACCCGGAGAACGTCGGCTCGTACAGACAGACCAGCGCATCGAGTGGATCGCCATCCTGTCCCAGCGTGTCCCGTAGGTAACCGTAGTCCGCTGGGTATGTCGCAGCGCCCGCCAACAGCCGGTCGAACTTGATGCCACCTAGCTGGCTGTCGTGCTCGTACTTGTTGCGACTGCCCTTGGGGATCTCGACGACGCAGATCAGCGACGTGTCCGGGGTATTCACACGCGTGTTTTACCCGATTGCAGTGGTTGAAAGCGCCGACAGGTTTGCCAGAGTCTCATCCAGGGCAGGTAAATGACATGTGTCTGAGAGGACCTCGCTGGTGCACGATTGGTAAACGGTCCAGTCAGCCCCACCCGAACTGAATCTTGGGCAGCGTAACTCAGAAAGCGCGATCGCGAGGTCGCGGCCGGACACGGGTCGATACGACCCGAGCCGGAAGTGGCCCACTCTGGCGTGTATATCTGCGCGCGCTTGGGCCCGGACTGATCACCGGTGCCTCAGATGATGATCCGTCTGGAATTGCAACCTATGCACAGGCCGGAGCGAGCTTTGGCTTCGGCCTTCTGTGGACCTCGTTGCTGACCTTCCCGCTGATGGCAACCGTGCAGGAGATCTGCGACCGCACGGCCCTGGCGACGGGAAAGGGAATCGGTGAGCTCGCGACCAAGCGCCTCGGGAGCAGAGGCCGCGCCGTAATCGCTGTCCTGCTTGGGATTCTGATCGTCGCCAACGCTCTCAACATTGCCGCCGATCTCGTCGCCATCGGCTCCGGCATTCATCTGCTCCACGCAGGACCCACGACGATCTGGGCCGTCATCGCCGGCGCGGGAATCAGCGTCCTCGTGATGACCGGCTCCTTCGACTTGGTCGCCCGTGTCTTCAAGCTGCTTTGCCTGGCCCTTTTCAGTTACATCGCGATGCTGTTCATCGTTCACATCAATTGGACGAGTGTCGCGAGGGCGATGTTCGCCCCGCATCTCGAAGGGGGCAGCAGCTACCTGGGACTGCTCGTGGCCGTGCTGGGCACGACGATCTCACCGTATCTGTTCTTCTGGCAAAGCCTGCACCGGGTCGAGGAGATGCGCGACGAACCCGAGGGGGGCAGCAAGCCAGAGCCGCTTCGAGATCGCGGAGGTCGCGCCGCGCAGCGCAAGCAGCGGACGAGTCGCTTCGATGTCCTCGGCGGTATGGCCTTCTCCAACGTCGTCATGTTCGCGATCATCGTCACCACAGCGGTGACGCTCGGCAAGCACGGCAAACACAACATTCAGAGCGCAGCCGACGCGGCGAGCGCCCTGAAACCAATCGCGGGACAGTTTGCCTCTGCCCTATTTGCGCTTGGCTTCATCGGCGCGGGAATGCTCGCGATTCCGGTACTCGCAGGTGCCGGCTCGGCTGGCATGGCCGGGCTGCTTGGCAAGGCCACGGGATTTTCCCGTTCACCGAGGCAGGCTCCCGTCTTCTACGGGCTGGTCCTGGTCGGCACGCTTGGCGGGACCGCCCTCAGCCTGATCGGCGTCAACCCGATCCGACTGCTCGTCTTCGTCGCCGCCATGAACGGGGTCGCAGCCGCGCCGTTCCTGGTGCTCGTCATGCTGATCTCGAGCGATAGGAAGATCATGGGCCACTACGTCAACGGCAAGCTCGCGCGTGCAGTCGGATGGAGCACCGCCGCGCTCATGACCGCCGCGGCGATCATCTTGTTCGCGTTCGCCGGCGGCGGCGGGCTCTACTGAGGCAGCTCGCATGGTGCAGCGCGGCGACCTGCCGAGGTACTAGCATCGAGCAGCCCAACGCGAAGGGAGGCCGATGCCGGCCCTCAGACCGATCTTCTTCCTGGTCATGATGCTGGTGCTCGCGAGTCGTGCTGATGCGAATCCGGTGGCGACGAGCATCTCGGCCACGAGCGGACACACATGCTCCTCAATGGCAGACGGCACCGTCGACTGCTGGGGCAAGAGCTATCTCCCACACACTCTGAGCAGCGTTCCGGTGCAGTTCCCGGGGATCAGCGGTGCCGTCGCTGTGCAGGCGAGCATCCGCTACAACTGCGCCCTCCTGGCGGGCGGGTCCGTTGAGTGCTGGGGCGACGACGGCTTCGGCCAGCTCGGCAACGGCTCGACCGAAGATTCTCCGGTCCCGGTCCCGGTGAGCGGCATCTCCAACGCCGTCGCCGTCTCGACCGGTGGCGCCCACGCCTGTGCGCTGTTGTCCACCCGCAGGATCGAGTGCTGGGGTCGCAACGTCGGCGGGGCCCTGGGCGACGGCACCATTGTCGATAGCCACGTGCCCGTGCAGGTACACGGGATCACCAACGCGGTCGGCGTCACGGCCGGGTTCCTGCAGGATGAAACGTGTGCCGTTCTCGCCACGGGGAGCGTCGAGTGCTGGGGACCGAATCGCGACGGTCAGCTCGGCAACGGCACGCACACCAAGAGCACGGTGCCGGTGGGCGTCAGAGGCATCACCCACGCGATCCAGGCGGCGGCGAGCGGGAGCCACGTCTGCGCCGTGCTCGCAAGCGGGCGTGTCGATTGCTGGGGCAGGAACGACGTGGGCCAACTCGGCAATGGAACCAGGACGTCCAGCGCGGTGCCGGTGCGGGTCATGGGCATCACCAACGCCAAGGCCGTCGCTGTGGCCACGCGCGGATACTCCTGCGCGGTGCTGCGCAACGGCGGCGTCGAGTGTTGGGGACACAACGACAAGGGGCAGCTCGGCATAGGGCACCCGTCGAGCGGGAGCCCTGTTCCGGTCAGGGTCCCAGGGCTGACGAGCGCCGTCTCGATCAGCACGGGCGCCGGGCACGCCTGTTCGGTGCTCTCCACCGGGGCAGCCGACTGCTGGGGCTACAACGACTACCACCAGCTCGGCTTCGGTACCGGCCGTCCAGCGATTCGCGGAGCGACGCCCGTCGCGTTCACGCCGCCGCCGCAGAAGCACCCGCCAAAACAACACGCATGATCACTCCCAGCCTCGGCGTCGGGAGCGTTCCCGGCGGGCAGCCCGTGGGATCCCCGACGCAGGCAGCTTTGGGAGGCTCGACGGCGTGGCAACGATCGAATTCCATCCCGGCCCGCACTTGAGTCGATAGAGTGCCGCGAAAGGAGGCGCATCGTCCGCTGGCCGACGCCGATCCCGGGGGGGTGACTCGGCAGGACGATCCGCAAAATACGCGGACTTCTGTGTTCGCGTCCGACTGAGGAGGAGACATGAACGTCTCTCGATTGCGACGAGCACTCGTCGCATACGCGACAGTGGGCCTCACGGCCTTGGCCGTCTCAGGCTTTGCATCGACTGCAATGTCCGCCGCTGCAACCGTGACACCGGTGGCAAGCGGGCTGGACAACCCAAGGGGCCTATCGTTCGGACCGGATGGTCGGCTTTATGTCGCCGAAGCCGGCAACGGCGGCGAAGAAGCATGCCTTCCGCCGGAACACCCCGAAGAAGAAGCCTTCTGCATCGGTTTCACGGGTGGGATCAGCACCATCGACGTTTCGTCGGGAAATCACCGGCGCTTCGTGTCCAACCTGGTCTCGTTTGCAGGCCAGGGAGGCTTTGGCGCTACCGGAATCGATGGGGTATCGGCACACGGCGACGGCGGCATCTTCGGGATCATCACCGAATCGCATCCCGGACTCCAACGGCTGGGATTTCCGCTGTCTGCCCAGGCGCTCGCTCGGGCCCAGGAACAGGTCGGACGGCTCATCCAGGCCAACCCCAGCGGGCATTGGAGGGCCGTCGCCAACGTCGGTGACGTCGACTTCCGCTGGACTGAAGAACATTTCAAGGAACTCGGCGTCGAACAGCCGCCGGACTCGAACGCCTACGGCGTGTTCGCCACGGGCGGGGAACGGTGGGTCGCCGACGCGGCCGCCAACGTCATCGACGAAGTACGCCCAAACGGATCGGTGAAGGTGGCCGCCTTCATCCCGAGCCCGCCCGTGTCTGACTCGGTCCCAACCTGTCTTGATCGGGGCCGTGACGGTGCCTTCTACATCGGCGAGCTGACGGGTTTCGGCAATGGCCCCGGCAAGTCGGTGGTTTGGCGTCTGGCGCCCGGACAGCAGCCCGAAGAATGGGCGAAAGGGCTGACCGGCGTCACGGGCTGCGGGTTTGGCTCTGACGGCCAGTTCTACGCCACCGAGTTCTCCACCGCAGGGTGGGAAACCGGCGGCCCCGGGACGGGAGCGGTCGTGAGTGTTCCGCCGCACAGTGCGAGCCCGGTGCTGATCGCCTCGGGTCTGTCCTTCCCCGGCGGTTTCGCCGCTGGACCGAATGGCGCGATCTACGTCTCGAACTGGAGCGTGGCTCCCTCGAACTCAGGTGGTGGACCGACGGGCGAAGTCGTTCGCATCACGCCCTAGCGTCTCGCCAGCCGCGTGGCCGGCCCGTCCCATTGGAACCTGACGATGGGACGGGCCGGTGCTGGGCCCCAGCGGGATGAAATGTGAGGGGGCAGTTGCTCGAAACCGGAACCCTGGGTGCGAGCCCGTCGGCGAGCTGCACAGATTGCGAGATCAGGCCTCGGGGCGCGCCTCAGCATCGCTTGCCCGCTCTGCGTCTCCAGGCGAGACGAGCGCCTGACCGCCGGCAAGCGATGGCTGTGACGACGGGCCCGCAACGGGCTCGCGTCCGAGGCCGAAGAACGTGCCGGCGTAGGACAGGCACTTCAGTTCATGACGATCCGGACCTACAGCAACTGCCAGGTCGTGCACTGTCTCCCTACAGCCGGCGAATTCGGAGGCGTCGCAGGATGAGTAGCGCCTGCGCCCGGCGGCTACCCGAGACGCCCGGTCCGAAAGCGACGTGAACCTGAAAGAGTCGCCCAGCGGCCGTGAACCGCATCAGATACCCCGGCACCGTCCAGCACTCATAGTTGGCAAGGTCGCGACGTTTGAGCGTGAAGCCCGCGGACTGCGGCGGGAACTCCATGCCGTTTGGCCGCCCGAGAACGCGGCCAGCGGAGGCGGAGTATTCGAAGAGATAGATGAGCACGCCGTTGGGCGGCAGCGCTTGCTCGGCCCGGGTCGGACTGCATCCACCGCCCCTCGCCGCCGGGTAGGACGTCAGGAGCATGCGATCGTAGGGATAGGCAAGCGAGGTGAACGGCGGCCCGAAGAGATGCCACCCGCGTGGGTAGCTCACGCTGATCGCGTGTCCGATGCTGGCGCTCGACCACGTCCCGCCCCCCGACGGGAGGGAGCTACCGCGACCGCCCCCTGATGCGCCACCGAACATCGCGCCACCCCCTGCAAGCAGTGCGGCGAGCGCGATTGCTGCGGCGCGCCCCCGGCGCCGGCGTTGACGTTTCCGAGCATCGTCGATGAGGCCCGCGTCGGGCATCTCCCGTGTCGGTGGCGGGGCGGCTACGGCCATCCAGGCCAAACCTTCGAGCAGGGCATTGCGCTACTATAACTAGCACAATGATGGACTTCAAGATCGACCGTTCGAACCCCGTGCTACTCCACGACCAGGTCGCCGCGCAGATTCGCCGCGCGATCGCCGACGGCGAGGCGAAGCCCGGTGAGCGTCTCCCACCGGCTCGTGACCTCGCCGCGATCATGCACGTCAACGCAAACACGGTGCTGCGTGCGTTACGCACGCTGCGTGATGAGGGACTATTGGAGATCCGCCAAGGGCGCGGAATCCGCGTTACGGGCAGCCCCGAGCGAGGTGTCGTCACGGAACGGGTGAGAGACCTTGTTGCATTCGCCCGCAATCAGGGCTATCGGCCCGACGAGCTGGTCGCGATCATTCAGGGGATCACCTGAGCCTGCCCAGCGTGCTCGCCCCCCACAAGCGGCACCGCGAGGGTCCCGGGAACGGGCCGCCCCTAAGCTCCGGGCCCACCGGAACGAGACGCGCGACGCCTGCCCGCCGGGCCCCCGGAAGCCCGAGCACGGAAATCGACGATGGCGTGATCAAAGAGGCCCGGCGACGCCAAAGACGCCGGCGGGCGCTGGGACTCTCCGTCATCTTCATGGCGGCTCTGATCGCTGGGGGACTCCTTCGCGGGACCGGCGCCGTGCACCGGCCCCACCCGCTGCGCGCGGCGGGGACGGGCGCCGCTCCGGGCATCAGCCCGGCGAGCCCGATGCTGGCACGGGAACCTGACCTGGGCGTCACCTGCGGCGTCCCGAACTCCATCCGCTGTGACCGTGTGGGCCTCGCGGTCTGGCTGCGCCGGCCCGCCGAGACCGTCACAGCAACGGTCGCGGGAGTGACAATCGAGCTCGACGATCCGACCTGGAGTGGGCCGGCGCTCCACGGCCGTCGGACGATGTTCACGGGCTTCCTGCAACCCGCTGGCATGCTGAACGGCCCGCTGAAGGTACGCCCCGACCGGGGCCGCTACTGGTGGGCAGGAGCCCATGCCACATCCGCACGCGTGCGCATAGTCGCCATCTATGGACAGCGGCACCGCGCGTCCGTGACGACAACGGTCCTACTCCGCGCAGGTTGGGGGTAGGTCTACGGTCGAGGCGGACACGGCTGGGTCAACGGACCGGCACGGAGAGGGAGGGATTCGAACCCTCGAACGAGGTTGACCCCCGTTACGCGATTTCCAGTCGCGCCCGTTCAACCGCTCCGGCACCTCTCCAGGCGCTCCATCTCGGCGCGCCCTCTAGGCTACGACACGGGCGCGTCCTCCGTTGCTAGGCTTCGTTGCTAGGCTTCCGTTCGTGCTCGTCGCCGCCAGCGAAGCCTTCAGCAAGACATTCGGCCTTGCCGTCACCTTCCTGGGAATCGGCGTGATCGTGAACATCATCATCATCTACATCGCGATCCAGGTTCGGGGCGAGCACCGCCAGAACGAGGAGCTCCTGTCCTCGAGGCGGCCTCCCGAGGGCTGATCTCGCGGCCCGCGCGGCGTCGCGCGCTCGGGCGGCGGATCGCTAGATGATGTAGACGGGCGTGCCGACCGGCGAGTGGCTGTAGAGATCGATCACGTCCGGGATCCGCATGCGCACGCAGCCGTGCGAGGCGTCGTGACCGATCGTCGAGTACTCGCTCGGATCGATCCCGTGAATGCCAGCGCCGCCTTCGAATGACATGAAGCGGGCCTTCAGCGGATCCCCCGGACCGGGCGGGACGACCGTCCCGGCGAGCGCGCCAGCCCACGCTTTTTTCGGGACGTACCACGGCGGGTTGACCTGCTCCCATTCGATCTTGTGCAGGCCTGCTGGAGTTTCAAGCCCTTCCATCCCCACGGCGATTTCGTAGGTTTTCGCAAGCTTCAGGTGGTCGTAGAAGCGCAGCCGGAAGCTGCCCCGGTCGATCACGATGTATGACGGATAGCGCGCTGCCAACTGCGATGTCGTGACGGCCGGCTTGATGTTGTGGACGGGTGCGATCACGGTCCGGTTCGGCGCCTGCCCGATGAGCGCGCGGTCGATCGAAGCGCCCAGCTGCGTGTAGCTGACGGTCCTTCCGTTCTGCCCGGGCACGAGGGTCAGCCCACTCGCGCTCGCCTGCACGATCGCGTCACGCGGCGGGCGGCTCACCGCGGCGCGCACCTTCGCGGCCAGCGCTCGGGTCGAGTTGTGCGAGTAGCTGACGACGAGCGGGACCTGTCGCGAGACGCCGCCTCCGGTCAGCCCGCGGAGGGTGCGCGTCAGGATCGACCCTTCTCGGCTCGCGCTGACCGCCTGTTCGACCATGTTCCTGACGTCCACCTTCACGCCCGCCGCGCGCGGGTTCAGCACCCAGCTCTCAGCGCCATAGCGCACTGTCACCGGCTGCGCGAGCCGGCCGCCGAGGTCTCGCTGGACCTTCGCCCGCGCCGCCGCGGCGTTCAGGCCCCCGACCGAGACGCCGTCGATCCTCACCCCGTTGGCGATCACGTCGCGACGCGAGTGGTCGTAGAGGTACATCGCCAGCGCGAGGGCGACGACGACAGCCGCGCCGAGCGCCGCGAACGGCAGCCACCGGCGGCGGGACACGGCGGCGAGACGATCTACCGAGGAAGCGGCCATGGGTCCTCACGCGAGTTTCGGCGAGACGAATTCAGACCAACCGAGTGTACCCGTCGGCATAGGGCTGCAAGCCCGCTTGCGGACGGTGGCCGGCTCAGGACTGCTGCGGAGGCTCCGCCGAGGGGGGCTCATGCTCGCCGTGCGCGTTGTTGGCGTGCTCTTCTTCGCGCGCGCGGCGATACTCGTCCACGACGATGTTCGTGATCTCTTCCACCGAGGTCTCAGACGTCGGCTTGTCGAGTGCGATCCTGCCTTCCTGGATCATGTTCACGCGGTCGCATGCCTCGAACACCTGGACGTAGTTATGCAGGATCATGATGATCGAGACATTGCCCTCCTCCTTCAGGCGGGCGACGAGGTCGAGGATCTGCGCCCCCTCCTTCACCCCCATCGCCGCGAGCGGCTCGTCGAGCAGGATGATGTCCGAGGCCGAGTTGACGGTGCGCGCGACGGCGATCGCCTGGCGTTGCCCGCCGGACAGCCGCGCGACGGCCACGTCGATGCGGGGAATGTTGATGCCGATGCTGTCGAGCGCACGCCGGGCCTCGCGCTTCATCTCCCGGTTGTTCAGCAGCGGCACCGGCCGCAGCACGCGCTCGCGGCGCAGGAACATGTTGTGGTAGACGGACAGTTCGTCGATCAGCGCCAGGTCCTGGTAGACGGTGTCGATGCCTTTCGCCCGCGCGTCGTCCACGCTTTTCGGTTCGTAGGGCTGCCCGTCCAGGAACATTCGGCCTGAATCAGGCTTCTGGAAGCCGGAGATGATCTTGATCAGCGTCGACTTGCCGGCGCCGTTATCGCCGAGCAGGCCCAGGACCTCGCCCTTTTTCAGGTGCAGGCTGACGTCCTGAAGTGCCGTCACGGGTCCGAAGCGCTTGGCGATGTGCTCAACGCGCAGGACGTCGTCGGACGCCGGGGCCGGAGCGCTCGGAACGGGAGCTGTCCCGGCATCAGCCACTGCTGTGCCCCCTTCTCGCACGACCCACGTACACATTGGCGGTCATAGCGACGACGATTGCAATCCCCGTGTAGAAGAGCAGGTAGTTCGCGTTCACGCCCTGCAGGATCAGGCCGTCTTCGAGGATGCCCAGGAACAGCGCGCCGATCAGCGCACCGACGACCGTGCCCGAGCCACCCGCGAGCAGCGTCCCGCCGATCACCGCCGCCGCGATCGCGAGCAGCAGGATCTTGTTGGGGCCCGAGGGGTCCGGCTGGATCGTCTGCGAGCGGACGGCCTCGAAGATGCCCACCAACCCAGCCAGGACGGCGCACAGGACGAAGTTGCGGATCGTGACCAGCCTGACCTTCACCCCGGCCTCGGCCGCGCCGATCTTGTTCGACCCGATCGCGACCGTGTAGAGCCCCCAGCGGGTGAACGTCAGGACCACCTGCAGCAGGATCACGATCACCACTGCCCAGATCAGCTCGGAGTAGACGCCGCCGCCGAAGATTTTGGCGAAGGTCCCGATGTGGTTGATCTTTTCCGGCAGCACGATGTCGTGGCCGTTGACGATGTGATGGACCTGCGCCGTCGTCTGATGGACCTGGGCCCCGGGGGTCGCCACGGGCGTGCCGTGCGAGATGATCAGGCTGAGCCCCTCGAAGGTGAACAACATCCCCAGCGTCGTCACGAACGAGCTGACACCCAGGATCGAGACGAAGGCGCCGTTGATCGCGCCCACCGCGGTGCAGACCACGAGTGCGAGGATCACCGACGGCACGAGCCCCAGGCCAGCGGTGTCCAGCTTGTAGAAGACGATCGGAGCGAACATGTACATCGCCCCGATCGACAGATCGATCTCGCCCAGGATCATCACGAACACCTCGCCCGCGCCGAGAATCGCCAGCGGCGCGAAGTAGGGCAGCAACGTCTTGAAGTTGGCGCCGGTGAGGAAGGTGCTCGTGTTGATCGCGAAGTAGACCGCGGCCACGATGGTGACGACGATGATGCTGCCCTCGCGCAGCGAAAGAAGCCGCTGGAGCACCTGGCGGCCCGTGGGGAGGGACCGGCGCAACCCGGCCGGCCCCTCCTGTCCCGGTGAGGGGCCCCTGCCGGACTCTTGCGCCACGCCAGCCACTACCGCTCCTCCAACCGCACAGCCGCTAGGCGATGACTGCGGCCGCCGTGGACGTGCCCTCGTACCGACTCTTCGTTTTGAGGTACGGCCCGACGGTTTCCTTGGTCACGAACTTGAGCCCCGTGTTCGCTTCGAACAGGCCCGTGAGGGTCCCCGAGACCTTGTACATGAACAACTCGAAGACCGGCAGGAAGCCCTGCAGGTACGGCTGCTGGTCGATCGTGAATTCGATGTTCCCTTCCGAGAGCAGCTTCTGGGTCTGTTCGGTCAGGTCGAAACCGCCGGCCTTGATCCCTTTGGCGGCCAAGCCGAGCTTCTGCATGACTTTGGCGAGGCTTTCCGTGCTACCACCGTCGACCGCGTACATGCCCTTGGCGCTTTTGTGGCTCAGGTACCAGGCTTCGATGGCCGACTGCTCCTGAGCGACCGCGGCTCCGGTCGCGACCGAGTGCGCCGTGATCGAACCGCCTGCCGCTTTGATCGCCTTTTCCGCGCCTTCGATGCGGGGCTGCAGATTGGCCGACCCGGGCGTGGCGATGAACAGCCCCACTTCCCCTGAGCCGACCGCCGAGACGATTCGCTTGCCCATTTCTTCGCCGGCCTTTTTGAGGTCCTGTCCGATGTAGGCGAGGCGGGCGTTGCCGGCCGCGTCGGCGTTGTAGGCCACCACGGGGATGCCCGCCTTGATGGCGGCTTCGACCGGGGCGTTGAAGGCGTGCAGGTCGATGAGAGCAACCGCGATCCCGTCGGCGCCGCTCGTCACCGCGGTGTTGAGCGCGTTGACCATCTGGCTGACGTTGCTGTTTTCCGAGCCGGTCCACTGGTAGGAGCAGCCGAGCAGCTTGCACGCGTCGGCGGCGCCGTACTGCGTCGGCGTGAAGAAGGGGTTCGTCGTGACGTGGTTGACGAACACGAATTTGTAGCTCTTGTGCGATCCGAAGACGCTCGAGGAGCCTCCGCCACCGCTCGAGGCGCTTGAGCCGCATGCGTTCAAGATCGTCCCCACCGAGCCGGCTGCGACGCCGGTCAGCGCGGTGCGCCGCAGAAACGCGCGCCGGTCGAAGCCTGGTCTTCCTGTCTCGAAACCATCGAGCTGCTCAACGGTTCCCAAGGCTTCGTTGACCTGGTCGGTGTCTGACATTCCGTCCTCCTATCCGCCTGGTTTGCAGAGCTGCGCACATGCTATGCGACGTAGGCTCTACCTTCCCCGTTATCGCAGTCCCAGTCAATACCCTCGAGAAATGTCTGCAGACAGCGCCTCACCAGAGCCACCGGGCCGGACAACGTCCGACGCCGTAGGCGAGCAGGCCGCAAAGGTCCGTCCGCCGGAACGCTTCGGCGCGGTCGAGATCGCGAGGCACGAGAAAGACGACGGCCGCGCGCTTCTGCTCTACACCCGCGTTGAGGAAGCGCCCACGTGAGCGAGCTCCGCTTCAACGAGCTGCGCGGCGAGGAGGTCGTCTACGCCATCCATCGGCAGGAGCGCACTTTCCTGCCGTCCCGCGAGCACTGCCCGCTCGACGCCACGCGCCCCGGGGGGCCACAGACGGAGATCCCCTTCCCGTCGTTTGAGATCGCCGTGTTCGACAACCGCTTCCCCGCATTCGAGTCGCCCCTCGGTGCGGCCGAGGTCGTCGTCTACACCGACCAGCACGACGGCTCGTTCGGCTCGCTCGAGCCGCAGCGCGCCGAGGCGTTGATGTGGGTCTGGCGCCACCGCTACATGGAGCTCGGCGCTCGTGAGGACATCGACTACGTGATGATCTTCGAGAACCGCGGGGTCGAGGTGGGCGTGACCCTCCATCATCCACACGGCCAGATCTACGGCTACCCGTTCCTGCCACCGATCCCGGCCCTCGAGCAGGAAGCGGACCTACGGCTCGGCGGCTGCGCGCCGTGCACGCTGATGAAGCGCGAGCTCGAAGACGCGCGGCGGATCGTCCACCAGAACGAGAGCGTCGTCGCGTACGTCCCCTACGCCGCACGCTGGGCCTTCGAAGTGCACGTGGTCATGAGTGAGCACCGGCCGAGCCTGCTCGCCTGCCAAGCCGCCGAGCTCCGCGACCTCGCGCAGGCGCTGCAGGCGATCGCCCGCGGTTACGACGCCCTCTTCGACAGGCCCTTTCCCTACGTGATGGTCGTGCATCAGGCGCCGACCACCGCGGCCGCGGCGGACGGCCATCTGCATGTCGAGTTCTATCCCCCGCTGCGCACCGCCGACAAGCTCAAGTACCTCGCGGGATCGGAGCAGGGCGCGGGCACGTTCATCTCCGACACCCTGCCGGAGGAGTCGGCGGGCATGCTGCGCGAGGCGATCGCCCGTGCCGCGTGAGCGCAGCGCCGCGTTCGCGCCCGGCCGGGTCAACCTGATCGGCGAGCACACCGACTACAACGAGGGCCTCGCGCTGCCGTTCGCGATCGGCGAGGGGGTCACCGTGCGCGCCGAGGCGAGCACGCGCTCGGACGGCGAGCAGCGCATCGAGGCGTATGCGAGCGACCTGGGTGAGCGCGACGAGTTTCCGCTCCAGGACCCGCCCCCGGAGGCGGGCTGGCGCGCGTTCGTGCGCGGAACCGTGGCCGAGCTCGGTCGTGCGGGCTTCCCGCTGATCGGGGCCCGCGTGGAGTTCGGCGGAGACGTGCCGCAGGGCGCGGGGCTCTCCTCCTCGGCGGCGCTCGAGGTCGCTCTGGTCCTCGCGCTGCTCGACCTCGGCGGCGAGCCCGCATGGGCCTCGCCGCTGGAGCGGATCCCTCGGATCGAGCTCGCACGGCTGTGCTCGCGAGTCGAGAGCGACTGGGTGGGCGCCCAGACCGGCCTGCTTGACCAGCTGGCCTCGCTCTACGGCACCAGCGACACGGCGCTGTGCATCGACTTCAAGAGCCTGCGCGTCGATCCTGTGCCGCTGCGGCTCGGGCGCTGGAGGCTCGTGGTCCTTGACTCCGGCGAGCGGCATTCTCTCGCGAGCTCCGGCTACAACCAGCGCCGCGAGGAATGCGCACGGGCCTGCGAGCTGCTCGGCGTGCCGTCGCTGCGCGATGCCGACGCCGATGCAGCCCAGCGCCTGCCGGAGCCCTTGCGCAGGCGGGTCGCGCACGTGATCGGCGAGAACCGCCGGGTGCTCGACGCGGTCGCCGCGCTGCGAGCCGGCGATCTTGCGGCTGTCGGCGAGCTGCTCAACGCCTCTCACGCGAGCCTCCGCGACGACTACGAGATCTCCACGGCGGCCGTCGAGGCCGCCGTCTCGCAGCTGCTGGAGGCCGGAGCGGCCGGCGCGCGCCTCGTTGGCGGCGGCTTCGGCGGGAGCGTGCTCGGGCTGTTCGCGCCCGGCAGCGAGCCGCCTGCGGCTGCGCGCGAGGTCCGGCCGGGGCCGGGCGCACGAATGCTCGACGCGTAGCTCAGAGGCGTGCGATCACGAGCGCGCAGGCGGTCAGGACGATCGCGAGCGAGAGCGCCGCGAGGGCACCGTCCAGCGGGGCGAGCAGGCCGGCTAGCGTGAGCTCCTCGGCGCCGCCGTCGGGGAGCGTGCGCACGCCGCTGATCGAGCGGGTACGCCGTCGTAGCTCCCGTGCGGGCGAGCTCAGGCGCCGCTGCGCGACGCTCATCACCAGGCAGCCCGCCGCGATCAGCAGCCCCGGGAGCGCCACCTTCTCGGCGTTGACGAAGTAGCCGGTCAACGCGGGAAAGGCACCCCATCCGACCGCGAACCACAGGTCGCCGTGCAGGCGGCCGCCGATCAGCTCGAGGTTGTACGCCGGCAGGAACAGCGCCCCGGCGAGCACGAACGGCACGAGCCACACCGACACGGTCAGCACGCCCGCCACGCCGATCGCCAGCGCGCCGGCGAGGCTGACGACCGACAGCGCGATCAGCGTGCGGTCCGAGAAGCGCGTGCCGAGCGGCCGGTCGTGGAGCTCGTCGAGCGCGTGGGCGGCGACGCCCACTGCGAGGCCGAACGCCGCCAGCGCCCACAGCAGCCGGTCGACGTGAAACCTTGGAGCGACCGCCGCCCCGAGCGCCACATAGCTGAGATGCCAGGCCGTGTATGGCGGATGTAGCAGCGTCACCAGGTCGCCGAGCCTCCCGCGGCCGAGCGCGTAGAACGCCGGACGGTCCGTGCTCGCCGGCATCGCCGCGCTCAACCCTCGCCGGCGTCGCCGGATGATCTGGGCCCGGCGGACCTCCTTGCGGACATCACGATCCCGCCGCCCAGGCTCATCCGCCGCACCTCCACTTCCTCGAGCCCCGCATCCCGCCAGTAGCCGACGATCTGCTCGATCGGATGGCGCTCATAGAAGCCGCGGATGCTCGGCCCGAGGAAGCGGCCGACCTCATTCCACTCGCGCGAGAACAGCCCGCCGAGCAGCGGCAGACCCACCGCTGTGTACAGCCGCCAGGCCGCCCGTGCCGGAAGACCGGGCGGGACGCCGAACTCCAGCGAGGCGATCCGTCCGCCGGGGCGTAGCACCCGGGCCAGCTCACGCATCGTCGCCCGCGGGTCATCGACATAGCGCAGCAGATACGTGAACGTGAGCGCGTCGAAGCTGGCGTCGGGGAACGGCAGCGCCTCGGCCTGGCCCTCGAGCAGCTGCACGCGACCGGAGTCCTCCCCCGTGAAGCGAGTGCGGGCGGCCGAGAGCATCTGCGGGCTCTGGTCGATGCCCACGACCGTGCATTCGGCGCGCGCCAGGAGCTCGGCCGCGACCATGCCCGTACCGGTCGCCACATCGAGCAGCCGCTCAGCGGCCACGGGCGCCACGGCGTCGACCAGCGCCCTCCGCCAGCGGGGGTCCTGCCAGAAGCTGAGTGCCGCCGACAGCTGGTCGTAGCGGCGGGGAAGGCCGCTGAACAGCTCGAGCGCCTCACGCTTGCGTGGCGATCGTCGATCGCTGGGAGCGGCGCCCTCCGCGTCGCTTGCTGCTGGCGAGCTCATCCTCTCGCCGCGTGCTACAGGTCCATCTGGCCGGCGTACAGGGCGAAGAACGCTCCCTGCGGATCCGACACGACGGCGATCTTGGCGATCTGGATGTCGATCGGCCCGACCATCTTCGAGCCGCCCAGCCGCTCGACGCTCGCGGTCGCCTGGTCGATGTCCTCGACGCCGAAGTAGACAAGCCAGTGCGGTGGCACGCCTGGCTGGTTCAGCCCGCGTATGCCTCCGTTGTTGGCGTCGCCGTTCTTGATCGACAGATACGGTTCGGCGCTGCCCTCGGCGGCCTCGACCTTCCAGCCGAAGAGCCCGCTGTAGAAGGGGATCGTGGCCTCGGGATCCGACGTGTTGAGCTCGTTCCACACAAAGGCGCCGGGCTCGTTCACGAGCGCCGCCCCGACATGCTGGCGCGGCTCCCAGACGAGGAAGAACGCCCCCTGCGGGTCCTGGATCACGCCCATGCGACCGGCCTCCATCACGTCGAACGCCGGGGCATGCACGGTGCCGCCGAGCTCCTTGGCCCGCTCGACCGCCGCGTCGGCGCTCTCCACCGAGACGTAGGAGTTCCACGCGGGGGGAACACCGGCGTCGCGCTGCTGCTGTGGCTGCGGTGAGATCGCCGCGACGTCCTTGCCGCGCAGCCGCTGCATCGAGTAATAGACGCCCTCGCCGACCGGCATGTCCTCGGCTTCCCAGCCGAAGAGCCCGCCGTAGAAGGCCTTCGCCGCCTCCTGGTCGGTGGTCGTCAGGTCGGCCCAGCAGAAGGTCCCCGGCGGGTACTGCGTTCTCTCGCTCATCGGCCGAGGCTAGCGCCTCCTCGCCGATCCCGCGGCGAGCCGCGCCTGCGTCGCTAGATTGCCTGCAATGCCTCGCGAGATCGCGATCAGGGGCGAGACGATCAGGCTCGGGCAGCTCTTGAAGCTCGCCGGGGTGATCGACAGCGGCAGCGCCGCGAAGGAACTGCTCGCGACCGGGGCGGTGACTGTGAACGGCGAGCGTGAGACCCGCCGTGGGCGCCAGCTGCGGCCTGGCGACCTCGTTCGCGCGGCGGGGCTCGAGCTGCGCGTGATCGCGGCGCCGCCCGCGCAGCCGGGCTGAGCCCCGCCTCCGGGATGATCGAGCCGTCAGCTCAGCCGCGCGACGATCACCGGCGCACGCGTCGGGCGCAGGCTGCCTCCGAGCGGCTCCGAGGTGACCATCACTTCCCTTACGCCCTTCCCCACCCCCGGCACCCCAACGGTCGCGTCACCGTTGGAGCTCACGGTGAAGAGCGCATCTGTCGGCTGCGGCTCTCCGGAGCGTTTCAGCCACACCTCATAGACGCGGTCGCGTGGCGGCTGCGGCAGTCCTGAGATCGTGAGCTGTGCCTGGCCGTGGGCCAGCCGCAGCAGTGCGGTTGCCCCCGGCGCGTGCACCTCGGCGCGAATCACGCGCGCGCGACCGCTCCCTCCGCCGGGTGCGAGGAGGCCCACGGCGAGCACGGCCAGGGC
>JAOPZM010000218.1 GCA_025964115.1 Solirubrobacterales bacterium | reverse complement strand
TCGAGCGACTCGAGCGAGCAGGCCCTGGAGCGCGACCCGCTCATCCTCGTCGAGCGCGCCGAAGAACTCATCTTCGACCTCCGCCGCCGCCCGCTCCACTTCATCCACGAGCTTTGTGCCTCGCTTGGAGACCTCGACAACGTGCCGGCGCCTGTCCTCCGGATCCCGCCGTCGGCTGATCAGGCCCTCTGTTTCCAGATCGTTGAGCAGCGCGACGAGATTGCTCGCGTCGATGTCCAGAGCCGCGCCCAGAGCCTGTTGACTCAGCGCCCCGTGGTCGCGCAGCCGCAGCAGCGCCTGGGTCTCGCGAGGCTTCAGACCGATCGGCGATAGGGCGCACCGGTACTGACGTGTCATTGCGCGCCCCAGCTGGGTCAGCAGGAACCCGGCGCGTTGGGTGAGCTCCGGCGTGGCATCTGCATGCGCTTGCGTGGCAATCGTGGTGGCCATCACAAAAGCGTAGCACCACACAATGCTTGGTAGCAACCAATGATTGCTAGTATGCTGTCGTCCATTGGGACATGACCATCGAGGAAAGGGCGTCTGCCATGTCGATCTCGTCAACAGTCTCCCCCCCAGCGGCTGGCGACACCCTCGTCCCACTCGGCTCCTGGCGGATCAGCGACGAGTCGCTGATCGGCTTTGCGGTCAGGAGCCTCGGTCGCACGGTGAAGGGCCGCTTCGGTGCCTTCAGCGGGCGTGTCGTGCACGGCGCGGGCGATGGTGTGCTGGCGTCAGGGACCGTCGAGGTAGCGAGCATCGACACCGGCGTCGCGGAGCGAGACGACCACCTCCGCTCGGCTGACTTCTTCGACGCCGCGAACCATCCGCGCATCACGTTCGCCTCGCGCCGGATCATCGCCGACGGCCATAACTACGACATCCCGGGCACCCTCACGATCAAGGGCGTCTCCCAGGACGTCTCGTTGATCGGGAAGCTCCTTCCGTCCGCGCCCGGTGATGGCGACGAGACGATCCGCATCGCGGCCGACGCGACGATCAACCGGCACACCTTCGGAATCAAGGCCCCGCCCGGAGTCGAGCTGTTCGGCCTCGCTGTGGCCGCCCACGTCAAGATCAGGCTGCTGATCGTTGCGGTCTTCGACGATCGTGCAGTGATCGACTGAATCATGGCGGCGGCGGCGCGAGCACTGTCCCGGGCCACAGGCGCCACCTCAGGCCGGGCCGGCGTCATGCGGGCGTTCTCCGCGAGGCGCGACACGAGCTCAGCGCCTCGTGAGCTCACCGGCGAACGCGTGAAGCGATCCGAACGCGGAGCCGTGACCTCGCGCCTGCTCACGATCGCGGTTCTGGTCGCGGCGCTCGTCTCGCTGCTGCTGGCGGTCCCCGGACTGCAGACGGTCGCGGGCGAGATCGGCCACCTCAGCGGGGAATGGCTCGTCCTGGCGGTCGCACTCGAGCTGGCGTCGTGCGCGAGCTTCGTGGTCGTTTTCCGGCACTTCTTCGCCGCGGTCCCGGCGCAACCGGCTCGGGAGCTCGCCTGGACCGAGATGGGCTCCGGCGCGCTGCTGCCCGGCGGGGGGGTAGGCTCGCTTGCGGTCGGAGGCTGGTTGCTGCACCTCGCCGGCGTGCCCACTCGTAAGATCGTGCGCAGCTCCAGCGGCCTCTTCTTCCTCACGAGCGCCGTCAACGTGGCGACGCTGATCGGTGGAGGGCTCCTGCTCGCAAGCGGCCTCTCAGCCGGTCGGCGCGACCTATTGCTGGTCGGGCTTCCCATGCTCGCCGGGTCGCTCGCATTCGGGATGGTGCTTGCCACGGCCCGGCTGCGCAACCGCCGCTCGCCCGTATTCGCCGACTCCTCGTGGGGTGCGCAACTCGTGGGCGGCATCGGCGCGGCCGAACGCGCACTGCGCCACCCCAGCTGGCGGCTGCTCGGAGCGATCGGCTACCTCGGATTCGACATAGCCGTCCTGTGGGCGACGCTGAGCGGGGTCGGCTACAGCCCACCGCTGGCGGTTCTGATCCTCGGGTACATCATCGGCTACCTCGCCAACGTGATCCCCGTCCCGGGAGCGGTCGGGGTGCTCGAGGGAGGCATCGCCGGCACGCTCGTCCTCTACGGCGCCCCCCTCACGGAGGCCACCGCAGGGGTGCTCGTCTACCACGCGATCGCCTTCTGGATTCCGAGCATCGGCGGCCTGCTGGGCTACCGGCGGTTGCGTCGCCACCTCTCCACCGACATCGCCGTCGCGCCCTCCCCCGCTGAAGGCATCCCGCAACGGGCGACGACCACGGCCACGGTGCTGACCGCAACCGCCAAGTGAGGCCGACCGCCGCGAAGCGCAGGACCGAAACAGCCCGTCACCCGCGGTCCAGGCGGGCAACCGCCCACCGCCCACCCCCAACCGCTACCGGCCCCAGGAGAACCAATGCAAAAGCCTACGAGCCCCATCCCCGCAGTCCTTCCGCTCGAGCGCAAGCAGCTAGCCGCGCCATCGCCCCCGAAGCTCCCGCGAACGGTGCTGCGCGCACGCCACCTCGAGGCGCATGCCGTCGCGTGGCTGCGCTCGCTGCGTGATCGCCAGCCCATGCGTCCATGAGATGCCGGCGTGCGCCCGACCCCGGGCAACGCCACGGCGGCGATCAAGGCGCGAGTAGACTCGACGGCCGTGGCCAACGCGGCTCGCGGTCTACCGTTTCCCCGGCTGAGACGACCGTCGACGGCGACTGCCGGTAGGGCGAGCTGGCTGCCGGCCTGGTCAACGCCCGCCGCGTTGCGAGCCGTTCGCGCGACGATCGTCGTCGCGGGCCTGTTCGCATTGACCGACAGGGTCATCGGCAATCTGCAGATGGCCACGTTCGCGGCCTTCGGCGGATTCGCCACTCTCGTGCTGGCGTCGTTCGCCGGGACCCGGCGCGACAAGCTGCTCGCGCACCTTGCGCTGGCCGTGGCCGGAAGCGTGCTGCTGAGCATCGGCACGGCGGTCAGCTCATCGACCGCGCTCGCCGCGATCGTGACGGTGCCCGTGACGTTTGCCGTATTCTTCGCCGGCGTCGCAGGGCCGAACGCCGCCTCGGGGGTCACCGGCGCGCTGCTCGCCTACGTGCTGCCCGCGGCCTCGCCGGGCACGATCAGCATGATCCCCGATCGCCTCGCCGGGTGGTGGCTTGCGTCGGTTGTGGGCACGGCCGCGGTGCTGCTGCTCTCACCGTCTCCCGGCGATGACCGCCTGCGCGCAGCCGCCTCGAAGCTCGCGACGGCGCTTGCCGATGCGCTGGAGGCGGCGCTCCGCGGCACTACCACCGAGGAGCAGCTGGCCGCGTGCATGGACGCCAAGCACGAGCTGCTCGCCCAATTCACGGCGACACCGTACCGGCCGACCGGTCTGACGGCGCCCGACGAGGCGCTTGCCAACTGCGTGGAGCTGCTCGAGTGGTCCACGACACTGCTGACCGACGCCGTGCGCGAGCGCGCCGACCTGCGCGACGCTTCGCCTCCGGACCGCGAGCTGCTCGGGGCCGCGGACGCGGTGCTGCGCGCCGTGGCAGCGCTGCTCGCCGGCGGTGACGCTCGGCCCGATCTCGACCGGCTCGAGCGGTATCAGCGGCGCAGCCTCGAGTCGCTTGGTCAGACGACGCCCGACGGCGCCGGCTTCCTCGAGGCCGCGCAGGTCTCCTTCCACGCCAACACGATCGCGGGCGCCGCTCTAGCGCTGGGCGCCAACGCGCTCGTGGCGTCGCGGCTCGCCGATCCGGAGTGGATGGCGGCGCTGAGACGCCGCTGGTACCTCGGGGCAACGGCGGCCTCGCGGGCCTCTCACCGCGTTTCGAGCGTCGCGGCCGTGGCGCTTCGCGACGCGAGCCTCCGGTCGGTCTGGTTCATCAACAGCGTGCGTGGGGCGATCGCGCTGGCGGTCGCCGTGGCCGTCGCTGATCTGAGCAGCGTCCAGCACGGCTTCTGGGTGGTGCTCGGCGCCCTCTCGGTGCTGCGCACGAATGCGGCTTCGACCGGGTCCACCGCTGTGCGTGCGCTCGTCGGAACGGCCATCGGCTTCGTGATCGGCGGAGCGCTGCTGCTCGCGATCGGAAGCGACTCAACGGCGTTGTGGGTTGCTCTCCCGGTCGCGGTGTTCGTGGCGGCGTACACGCCGGGAACGGCGCCGTTCGCGATCGGCCAGGCCGCGTTCACCGTGACCGTCGCCGTCCTGTTCAACCTGCTGGCCCCCGTGGGCTGGAAAGTCGGCGTGCTGCGCATCGAGGACGTGGCGATCGGCTGCGGGGTCAGCATCCTCGCCGGTGTTCTGTTCTGGCCCCGGGGACTGGCCGCCATCGTCGGCGACGACCTCGCCGACGCGTTCCGCTCGGGCGCGGCGTACCTCGCGCAGGCGGTCGCGTGGGCGTCCGGGACCCGAGCGCTCGAGCCGGATGCCGCTATGGCTGCGAGCACCACCGCCTTGCGCCTCGACGACGCCTTGCGCGCGTTCCTGGCCGAGCAGGGAACCAAGCACATCGGCAAGCCGGAACTGTGGCGCCTCGTAGGCGGATCGATGCGCCTGCGCCTGACGGCGCAACTGGTGGCCGACCTTCCGCACGACGAGAACGGCATCGGGGCGGCGGGCGGCGACCTCGATCGCCGCGCCGAGACACTCGCCGCGTGGTTCGAGCGGCTTGCCGAGATGCTCGGCAGGCCCCGCGAAGGGACGCTGACGGCGCTCGAGCCGCCGACGTTGGCTCCCCGCGACCGAGCCGAGGCGTCGTCAGGCTCCCACTACGGCATCTGGCTCGGCGAGCACCTGGATCATCTCTCCGAGCACCTGGGCGACCTCGTCCAGCCCGCCGCCCGCCTCGCCGAGATCCGTCGCCGGCCGTGGTGGCGCTAGCCGGCCTTGAGGCGCCGGTCGCGGTTAGCCCGGGAAGCCATCGCGTCCCTCCTACCCTTGATCCATGACCGTGATCGATGTAGGCGAGGCGGACTTCGAGCGTGAGGTGATCGAGCGCTCGCGCACGGTCCCCGTGGTGGTCGACTTCTGGGCCACGTGGTGCGGCCCGTGCCGTCAGCTGAGCCCGCTGCTCGAGGACGCCGCGGCAGCCCGCGACGGGAAGGTCGTGCTCGCGAAGATCGACACCGACGCGAACCCGAGCATCGCACAGGAGTTCGAGATCCGGGGCATTCCCGCCGTCAAGGCGTTCAAGGACGGACAGGTGGTCGCCGAGTTCGTGGGCGCCCAGCCACGACCGGCCGTCGAGCGGTTCTTCGACGAGCTCGTCCCCTCCGAGGCCGATGCGCTCGTCGAGCAGGGCGACGAGGCCGCGCTGCGGCGCGCCGTCGAGCTCGAGCCTGGTCGGCCGGACGCGTCCGTGGCGCTTGCGCGGCTGCTGCTCTCCCGCGGCGAGCGAGAAGAGGCTCTCGAGCTCCTGGAGCCTGTTCACGGCAGCTTCCAAGCCGACGGCCTCGCGGCTCGGCTGCGCCTCGAAGACGAGGCTGAGCTCGGCGAAGCCTTCGCCGCGCTCGATCGAGGCGACCTCGAGCAAGCGCTCGATCAGCTGCTCGGCGCGCTCGAGAGCACGAACGGCGATCGCGAGGACATCAGGCGAGTGATCGTCGGCGCGCTCGACGCGCTCGGAGCTGACGACCCTCTCGCACGCGAGGCGCGCCGCCGGCTCGCAACTGCGCTCTATTGAGAGAGCGGCGCTGTGAGCCGCCGAGGCACGGGCTTGCCGTTGCGGCGTGAGACGGGGCCCGGACCGACTCGGCTCGGCTGCGGCTCGGGGCCGATCCACTCGGCGAGGGCATCCCGGCTCGTGGTCGGTCTGCCGAGCAGGTATCCCTGAACGGCGTGGAGCCCCAGCTCGCGAACCGTCGCAAGATCGTCTGGCTGCTCGACCCCCTCAGCGACCACGCGCGACCCGAGATCGAGCGCAAGCGACAGGAACGCGCTGACCGCGACGCGGCGTGCGTGATCGTTGGCGATGCCGTGGATCAGGGAGCGGTCGACCTTGATGAAGTCCGGACGAAGCTCGAGGACGTGCCGCAGCGACGCATAGCCTGCGCCAGCGTCATCGACGGCGATGCGCAGGCCCCTCTGGCGCAGCGGCCCGAGCTCACGGTGCAGGGCCAGGTAGCTGTCCACGACCGTGTGCTCGGTGATCTCCACCACCACCTGGTCCACGCGGAGGCGCTCCTGCAGGTTCGCCCGGCGAGCCAGCTCGACCAGCGCGTCAGGCGACAGGTTCAAGGCGAGGAACTGTCCGGGTCCGAGCCGCGGCAGCATCTTCCACGCATGGCGCACCACGAGGCGTTCGAGTTCCAGGCTCAGGCCGAGCTCGCGTGCAGCCGCCAGCGTCTTGTCCGGCCTCTCGAAGGGCGCGGCAAACCGGGCGAGCGCCTCGACGCCGATGCACCGGTCCCTGCGAAGGTCGATGATCGGCTGGTAGGCGACGTCGAGGTTCTCCGTTTCGATCAGCTCGAGGATGTCCGACCGGAGCTGTTCCTGCCTGCGTTGCTCGTCGAGTTCGTCCACCAGCAGGTCGCCCAGCATCGACATGAAGCGCACGTCGCGCTCGTCGAGCGTCGGGTCGGGCACATGGCTGAGCGCGCAGAGCGCTCCGTAGAGCGTCCCGTCGGAGAGCCGTAGCGGGACGCCGATGAAGGAGCCGATCCTCGCGTCCCTGGTCATCGGCAGGTCGGCGACGGGCCCCTCCGCGTGGGCGTCGCGGATCACGTTCGGGATCTCTCCGTCCACCAGCCGCCGACAGTAGCTAGCCCGCGAGCTTGCACAGCCGTTGATCGCGATGTTGAACGACGCTGCGTCGCCGGCAACCGCCCGATACACCTGCCTGCCGTCGGTCAGCTCCGCGATGTAGACGACATCGAGTCCGAGGTGACGGCTGGTCAGCTCAACGACGCGGTCGAGGCCGACCCGTCCGCTCTCTGGATGCAGTAGCTCTTTCATCACTCACGTGGTCGCAAATAGGGTCCGCCAAGGCGCGATGCCTGCCGGCAGGACCGGCGCGCATGTGACCTCGGCCACTAGCCACCCATCGGCAGACTCCCGTGGCGCCTGAGCGCGGGGCGGCCAGGCAAGACAAATGGCCAAACGGCCTACGGGCGTTGAGCTACGAGCGTCCGGCGAGCGGCGCGACGTAGCGCAGGAACGGATCGACCTCCAGGCCGCCCCCGGTTGCCCGCTCGAGGAGAGGGATGGTGTCCAGGCGCCGGCCATGGCGGTGCACCCGGTCGGCGAGCCAGCGCTGGATGGGCCCCACCTCGCCCCGGCGCAGGTCCTCATCACGTGGTCCGATCTCGGCCTCCATCGCCTCCCACAGCTGTGCGGCGATCAGGCAGCCGAGCGCATAGCTCGGGAAGTAGCCGAAGCTGCCTGCTCCCCAGTGGATGTCCTGTAGGCACCCTTCCGCGTCGGAGGGCACCTCGAGATCGAGGAGGAGTCGCATGCCGTCGCGCCACGCTGCCGGCAGATCCGGGACGGCGAGCTCGCCTTCGATCATGGCGCGCTCGAGCTGAAAGCGCAGGATGATGTGAAGTGGGTAGGTGAGCGGATCGGCCGAGACCCGGATGAGGGATCGTTCGACGCCCACCAGCGTCGCATGCAGCTCCGCCGCTGACACGGGAAATCCGGCCGCGACCAGCTCGGCGGCGAGCACCTCGGCGAAGGCCGGGCTGCGTGCCACATGGTTCTCCCACAGCTTGCTCTGGGACTCGTGAACCGACATCGAGGTGCCGCGGCCGAGGTTGGTGCGCTCCAGGGCCGGATCGATCTGGCGCTCGTAGAGGGCGTGTCCGTACTCGTGCAGCGAGCTGAGCAGCGACTCCACGTCCCCGTCGCCGTAGCGGGTGGTGAGGCGGGTGTCCCGGCGGCCCATCCATGAGGTGAACGGGTGGGCAGAGACGTCGACACGCCAGCTCGCGCCGTCCACGCCGATGCGGCGCAGTATGCCGGCAACAGCGGTCCGCTGCGCGTCGACGGGCACCTCGAGCTCGCGACGCGGCGAGTGGACCTGGGCCTCGGCCACGAGCGGCGGCAAGGCGTCGCTCAGCTCCGCGAACAGACGGCTCAGCTCCTCGGTCCGCAGCCCGAAGTCGTAATCGTCCAGAAGCGCCTGATAACGGCCGTCATCGCCGTCGGCAAGGCATTCGGCGTAGGCCTGTGCCAGCTCGACATTCCGCTGGAGCGCAGGGGCAAACGACGCGAAGTCGTCGTTCGCTCGGGCGAGCGCCCAGCTCTCCTGGCCCTCGGCGTGAGCGCGCGAGAGATCCGCGGCGAGCTCGGGAGGGACGCGAGACGCCCGCTCCCAGTCCCGACGCGCAAGCCGGACCATGTCGCGATCCCGCTCGCCGAGCTCGACCCCCTCGAGCTCGAGAAGCCACCCGCCGATCTCCTGGGCCGTTGCACGTTCGTGGGTGATGCGCGCGAGCGCCCCGAGCTGGTGGGCGCGTCCGGGCCCGCCCTCGGGCGGCATCATCACGAGTTGATCCCAGCTCGCGAGCATCTCGAGCGCACCCAGATCGGTGAGCTCGGCCATGCGCTCATGCAGGCGCTCGAGGGCGGGCACGCACGTAGCCTAGGCAGATCCCGCCTCGGGGACCACGCGGGCACGCGCGGCGCAGTGGCTAGATTGAGTGTCATGGCGAAAACATGGCGGCTCGACACCGAGACCAAGGGCACGGGCGCGCACGTCGTGCCGCTCGAGAAGGCGCCTGCGAGCCCCGCGGCAGAGCGGGAGCTCGAGACGGTGACGCTCGAGCGTCCGCCGCGCGTCATCGACGAGCCCGAGCCGCTGGGGCCGCTGACGTTCAAGGTCCTCGACATCCGCAGCTCGCAGGTCCTCGCCGAAGGCACGGACACGCGCGCCACGATCGAGCTGCTCGAGGACGTCCGCAGCGTCCTCGATGTGCGCATCTACGTCTGGATGCAGAGAGCCGGCCGCTGGCGCCTGCTGACGCTCGATGAGCAGAGGGCGCTGTGGCGCTTTCGCGGCCGTGCGCCAGCCTCCTAGCGGCCCATCTCGAGCCTCCGGCCCGGACGCGGCAGGCATCGAGGTTCGCTGGGCGAGGAGCCCCGAGGACCTGAGCGGAGCGGTTGCGGTGCGGGATCGGGTGTTCTGCACCGAACAGGGCGTCTCCAAGGAGGAGGAGCTCGACGGGCTCGACGACCAGGCCCTGCATCTCCTGGCAGTGGAGCGCGAGGGAGCTCGCGTGATAGGCACCTTGAGGCTGCTCGTCGTCGGTCGCGAGGCGAAGATCGGCCGCGTCGCGGTCGAAAGCCACTGGCGCCGCCGCGGGATCGCCTCGCGGATGCTCGAGATGGCCCTCCTCGGCGCGCGCGAGGAGGGCTGCAGGCGCGCTCGCCTGGCCTCTCAGCTGCACGCCACGCGACTCTACGAAGAGGCTGGCTTCGCGGTCGAGTCCGAGCCGTTCGAGGAGGCTGGCATACCGCATGTGTGGATGGGCAGGCGTCTGCAGGCGCCGTCGCGTGGTTGACTCGTGCGCGGCGCCGGACGGCAAACATCGAGCTGAGGAGGACCCATGACGGACGCGTTGATTCTCGGCGGCGTGCGAACGCCGGTCGGCCGATACGGCGGATCGCTGTCGCATGTGCGCGTCGACGACCTGCTCGGCACGACGATGGTCGCGGCCTGCGAGCGGGTCGGCGTCGAGCTCGAGCGCATCGAGGACATCGTGGCCGGCTGTGTCAACCCCGCCCACGAGGGGATGGGTGACATCGCACGGTGGGCGGCGCTCGCGGCCGGCTTTCCGGACTCGGTTCCGGCCCAGACCGTGAACAGGTTCTGCGCCTCCTCGCTGTCTGGCGCGATCTCGATCGCCCACGCGATCCGCTGCGGCGAGCTCGGCATCGGCCTCGCCGCCGGCGTGGAGTCGATGTCGCGGTCCGGCTGGGCGCTGATGAAGGGCGATGCGCCGTTCAGCCCGCGCGGGCCCGTGTTCATGCTCGACACGATGTGGGCGGGCGCCGGAGGCCCACCCCATCCGGCGCTGCTCGCGCGGGACGCCTACGTCGAAATGATCAAGACCGCGCAGAACGTCGCGGACCGCTACGAGCTCACGCGTGAGGAGATCGACGCGTTCGCGCTGCGCTCCCAGCAGCATGCGTGCGCCGCAAGGGACTCGGGACGGCTCGCCGCAGAGATCCACCCCGTGGAGATACCCGCCACCCGCCGTACACCAGCGAGCACGTTCGAGCACGACGAGAGCATCCGCGACGACACGACCGCCGAGGGGCTCGCCGCGCTGCCGCCACAGCCGAACACGACCCAGATGACGGCCGGGAACTCCTCGCCCCTATCGGACGGCGCGAGCGCGGTCGTGCTCGCGAGCGCGGCGGCCGCCGAGGAGCTCGGGGCCGAGCCGCTGGCGAGGATCCTCGCGTCGGCGACCCATGCGCTCGACCCGCAGCTCATGGGGATCGCACCGGCGTTCGCGATCGCCACGGCGCTCCGTCGAGCCGGCCTGGCTCCGGCCGACGTTGACGTCTGGGAGGTCCACGAGGCGTTCGCGGCACAGGCGCTCGGCGTGCTGCGTGAGCTGCCCCGCCAGCTCGACGGCTTCGAGGTGCCCGACGAGCGGCTGAACCCGAACGGCGGCGCAGTCGCGATCGGCCATCCCTTCGGGTCCTCGGGGACGCGCTACGTACTGACGCTCGCCACCGAGCTGCGCCTGCGAGAGGCACGGTACGGCGTCCTCGGCGTGTGCGTCGGATCCGGCCAGGGAGTCGCCCTCGTGCTCGAGAACCCCAACGTGGCCTAGCCGGCTCGACGGACCGGCGGCACGGTAGCCTCTTCGGCCTTGCCCGCGCCCTTCGTCCACGAGCTCCGAGTGCGCTACGGCGAGTGCGACCCGCAGGGCATCGTCTTCAACGCGAACTACCTGCTCTACTTCGACGTCGCGTTCACCGAGCTCTGGCGGGCGGCTGTGGGGCCGTGGCAGGAGATGGTCACAAGGGGCATCGACGCTGTGGTCGCCGAGGCCAACCTCAGCTTCCGCGCGCCTGCCCGCTACGACGATGAGCTCGAGCTGCGGGCTCAGATCGCGAGGCTCGGCAGGACCGCGATCACCACTGAGATCGACGTGGTGCGCGGCGGTGAGCTGCTCGTCGCGGGGCGGCTGCGCCATGTCTGCGTCGCGACGGACACATGGAGCAAGACCGACGTGCCGGACTGGGTCCGCAGCGGGCTGCAGCGCTTCGCGAGCGACGATGCCGAAGTGGGCGCCGAATAGGATCGCCGGCAAGTGGACGTTCACGCGCAAGGACAGTCTCCGCCCGCGGGCGGCTCAGGGCTCTATTTCCACCATCCTGCGAGCCTGGAACACGACCCGCGGGCACATTCGCCCCATCACCCGGACACGCCCGAGCGCCTGCTGAGCATCGAACGGACGCTCGCCGAGCACGACTGGGCGGGCTGGCAGCGCCGCAGCGCCCCGGCGCTGGATGAGGCCAGGCTCGAGCTCGTCCACACCCCCGGGCACGTGGCGAGGATCAGGAACATGTCGTCGATCGGCGGCGGGGCGATCGACCCCGACACGTTCGTCGGTGAGCCCTCCTACCGCGCCGCCCTGCACGCCGCCGGGGGAGCATGCGAGATGACGCGGGCGCTGATGGCCCGCGAGTCGCGGCTCGGCTTCTGCGCCGTGCGACCGTCCGGCCATCACGCGGAAGCCGATCGCGCAATGGGCTTCTGCCTCTTCAACAACGTCGCCGTCGCCGCGGAGCTGGCGATCCGCGAGATGGGTGCGCGGCGGGTCTTCATCCTCGACTGGGACGTGCACCACGGCAACGGCACGGCGGAGATCTTCCGCTACCGCTCCGACGTCCTGTTCGCGAGCATCCACCAGGAAGGGATCTACCCGGGCAGCGGCCCGCTCGGCGACGTCGGCTCCGGTCCAGGGGAGGGCTACACGATCAACCTTCCGGTTCCTGCGGGCTCCGAGGAGGACGAGTGGCTGTCGCTGCTGGAGCACGTCGTGCTGCCCGCCGCGCGCTCGTTCGACCCCGATCTCGTCCTGGTCTCCGCCGGCTTCGACGCTCACCGGCGCGACCCCCTCGCGGGATGCCGGCTCGAGACCGGCTCCTTCGCCGAGATGGCACGGCATGTCCGCCAGCTGGCCGCCGAGCGCGAGCTGCCGCTGGGAGTCGTCCTCGAGGGCGGCTACGAACCCCAGGCGCTCGCCGAGTCCGTGCTCGAGACCCTGAAGGCGCTCGGATCGGGCGACCCACCGCGGTCGGCCGAGCCCAAGGCGCTGTTCATCTCGCGCGCCGCGGCACAGATCGGCCATCACTGGCCGCTCTAGGACCTCGAAGGGCCCCCTCCCCCCTCGCCGTCCCGCCTCCTGCTCGTCCATACGGGGCGGGCGAGCGCCAGCCCGCCGTGCTGCACGCCGGGTGCCGTCGCCCGCAGCGCCGGCACGATCTCGCTCGTCACGAGCCCGGCGCGAAGGGTCATGCTGTCGACGATCTCAAACCAGCGGCGGGCGTTGGCGGGCGTGTCGAGCGTCGTCGTGAGCACCGGAACGCGACGGCGCAGCGACCACGGGTGTTCGCCATGGGGCGGGTGGTCGCCGTGGTAGCCCCATAGCCCCCTTAGCGCCGTGGCACCGGCCGCGCCCTCGGCGCGTAGGCGACGCACGAGCGCGCTGTAGAGCGGCTCACCGTCGTGTCGGGTCTGCTCCCCGGCGTAGACGCTGAGCTTCTGCCAGTAGGCGAGACCGGCCTCGTCGAGCGCCGGCGGCTCGCGGGGCTGGGCGAGGAGCACCCCGTCGCGCTTGCACACGTCGACCCGCTCGAGCGTGAGCAGCGGGTGGCTCAGCATCGCCGAGAGCTCGGGCAGCACCCCGGCGATGACGCCGCCATCGCCGACGCTGATGACCATCAGCGGCACCTGCGCGTTGGATCCGAAGAAGCGCGCACGTTGGCGGGTGCCGCCCAAGGTCCCGTCGACCCCGAGCAGCACGGTCGCCCCGGCAACGCCGTGCCGGTGAAGGAGATCGACGACGGCGAGATACGCCGGGCGACCGAGCGCCCGCTCACGCCGACCGACATGCACGGTGAGCTTGACCGCGTGGTCGCCGAGGTCACCGCTCCTCGCAGGGGCATCCTCGCCCAACAGCCGAGCGCGCTCGAGCGTCACGAGGCCCTCCCGGGTGATCGCCGCGACCTCCTCGATCAGCGCCTCGATCCGCTCACGCGTGTCGAGCGCGACCGAGACGACGGGTAGGTCTTCGGAGAGGCTCAAGAGGCGTGCGGTGCGCAGCCGGTGCCCGATGCCGAACCCCTCGATGCCGCGAAACAGTGCGCTCGCCCTGATCTCGCGGCGCGCGTAGAGATCCACGAGCGCGTCGGCGAGCGGCCGCCCACCGATCCGGTCGCGCTCGCCGAGGTATGTGGTGAGCTTGAGCCCGTCCTGCATCCTCAGCCGCCGCCGATCAGCCGGCCTGCCGCGACCGCGGCCACGCCCAGGAAGAGGCTCAGCGCGATGTTCACGGCGAGAATCCATCCCTCGCCGTCCTCCGCCAGGCGGTGGGACTCGAACATCCACGTCGAGAAGGTCGTGTAGGAGCCCAGCACCGCGGTGCCGGCGAGCAGGTACGCATCGCCATGCAGCGAGACGCCGACCAGGAATCCGAGGAGCAGCGCGCCGGAGAGGTTCACGGCGAGCGTTCCCAGGGGAAAGCGCCCGCCCGCTCCCGGGGAGACGGCGGCGTCCAACAGGAACCGGGCGACCGATGCAAGCCCCGCGAGCAGCGCGACCCCGAGCCACAGCAGCAGCCCGCTCATGTTCGCAGCCGCGCCCGGCGCACGAGCTTGGTCGACACGAACACCGCCGCGAACCCGCACGCGATGCTCGCCGAGACGTAGCCGGCGGCCAGGCCCCAGTGCCTGGAGTCGATCATCCGCAGAACCTCGAGCATCATCGTCGAGAACGTGGTGAGGGCACCGCACAGGCCGGTGGCGAGCAGCGGACGGCGATACAGCGAGAGCGGCAGCCGCTCCTGCATGCGGGTGACGAGGTAGCCGAGCAGCAGCGCTCCGAGGACGTTGACCAGGAAGGTCGCCCACGGCCACTGGTCGGCCGGGTGCGAGACGCCTTCTGCGAGCGCCGCGCGGAGAACGCCGCCGACGCACCCGCCGGCGAAGATCGCGGCAAGCTCCCGTGTGTCCACGCGCGGCATCGCGCAAAGCTTCCCGCAGCCACCGGCGCCCGGAGCACCCGAGCGCTCTGATAGACCCCGCACGATGGGCACACCGGAGAACCCGACGCGCCGCCGCCGCTGGGGTGCCCGCAGGCGCCTTGGGGTGCTCGTTCTGGCGATCGTGCTGGCCGGGCTCGTCGTGTTCGCGGTCTCGCGCCTTGACCTGCACGGCATCGGTCACGCGCTCACCACGGCGAAGCCGGGCTGGATCGCGCTGGCGGTCATGCTGATGATGCTCTCGCTGTTCCTGCGCGCGTCCTCGTGGCATCAGACGCTCCGCGCGGCGCTGCCCGACACCCCGATCAGGTGGCCCCCGGTGATCCGGGCCACGATGATCGGCGTGATGGCCTCGGCCGTGTTCCCGGGACGCGTGGGCGAGCCCACGCGGATGCTGGTGCTCGCCCGTGACCTCGACGGTCCCACGCGGCGCCTGCTGCCCGTGGTAGCGGGCACGGTCTTCTCCCAGACGCTGATCAACCTGCTGGCGCTGGCGATCCTCGGGGGCGTCACGTTCAGCAGCGTGACGCTGCCCGGCGGGAGCACGGCGGGCATCGCGTCGGTGCTCGCGGTCCCCGTCGCCGTCGTCGCGGTGGTCGTCGGCGGCCCGCGCCTGATGACGCTCGCGCAGCGATCGCGCTCGGAGCGGGTCGCGCGCTGGGCGAACACGCTCGAGCGCCTGCTCAACCTCGCCCGCCAGGGCCTGAGGGTCTTCGCGCGCCCGCGCTACGGCGCGAGCGCCGTCGCCCTGCAGCTGCTCGCCTGGACACTGCAGTGGCTGTCCTGCTACATGGTGATCCTCGCGCTCGGCCTCGACGCCGACCTCACCGCCGCCGCCGCGATCCTGCTCGCCGTGAACGTCAGCGCGATCCTCCCGGCGACGCCGTCAAACGTCGGCGTCTTCCAGGCCGCCTGCCTCGTCGTCCTGTCCGCCTATGGCGTCGGCGCCGCCTCGGCCGTCGCCTACGGCATCATCCTGCAGGCCGTGGAGGTCGTCACGGCGCTCACCCTCGGCATACCCGCGCTCCTCGCCGAGGGCCTCAGCCTGGAGGACATTCGCCCGAAAGCGCAGCCGGATCAGCCGCTAGCGCAGGATTAGCCGCTAGCCGGCCAGCGCGCGCAGCGACTCGCGCAGCGAGTGCGTCGTCTTCAGCACCGCCGTTGGCTCGTAGCCGCAGTGCGCCATGCAGTTCTCGCAACGCGGATCCCTTCCGCGTCCGTACTTGCTCCAGTCGGTGGTCTCGATCAGCTCGCGGTATGTCTCGGTGTAGCCGTCGGCCATCAGGTAGCAGGGCCGCTGCCAGCCGAACAGCGAGTAGCTCGGTATCCCCCACGCGGTGCAGTCGAATTCGGCCTTGCCTTCGAGGAAGTCGAGGAACAGCGGGCTGTGGTTCAGCCGCCACTTCTTGCGGCGCCCATCGGCGAACGCCTCTCCGAACAGCTTGCGCGTCTGCTGGACGCCGAGGAAGTGTTCCTGGTCGGGCGCTTTCTCGTACGCGTACGCGGGCGAGATCATCATCTCGTCAACTTCGAGGTCGTCGTTGAGGAAGTCCAGCACGTCGCGCACCGTCTTCGGCGAATCGTGGGTGAAGAAGGTCGTGTTCGTGGTCACGCGGAAGCCTGCGGCTTTCGCTGCCTTGATCGCCAGGACCGCCTTGTCGAAGACGCCCTCGCGCTCGACCGACGCATCGTGGCGCTCGCGCAGCCCGTCGATGTGGATCGCCCATGAGAAGTACGGGCTCGGCTTGAAGTTCTCGAGCTTCTTCTCCAGCAGCAGGGCGTTCGTGCACAGGTAGACGAACCGCTTGCGCTTCAGCAGCTCTGCGGCGATGACGTGGATCTCCGGATGGATCAGCGGCTCGCCACCGGCGATCGAGACCATCGGCGCGCCGCTCTCCTCGATCGCCGCTATCGCCTGCTCCACGGGCATCCGCCGCCGCAGCTCGTGCTCGGGGTGCTGGATCTTGCCGCAGCCCGAGCAGGCGAGGTTGCATTGGAACAGCGGCTCCAGCTCGACGATCAGCGGAAACCGCTCGCGTTTGGCTAGCCGCTGTCGCATCAGGTACCAGCCCATGCGCGTGCTCTGCCTGATCTGCGCCGCCATCGGGCTACCTTAGCGCGGGGACCACTCGTGAAGGGACCTCGCCACGTTTCGCAGCGCGCGCGCCGCGCGCACGGCCCCCGCGGCCGCCTGCGGACGCAGCAGCTCGTGCGAGGGGCTGTCGAGCACGACGCGCACCACGCCGAACGGCCGCGCGCCCGCGCCCGCCGCGAGCCACACCGACTCCATGTCGACGGCGACCGCCCCCTGGGCATGAAGCTCGCGGCGCCGCTCGCCGAGCGCCAGGCGCGATACGCAGGCGATCCTCCCCGCGCGCACCTTCATGCCGCGCCCCGCCAGCAGCGTGAGGAGCTCGCCTGCCGTCGAGCAGGCCACCGGCTCCTCGAGATGCCCCTCGTCGCTGGCCGCATACAGCTCATCGGCGACGATCACTTCGCCCGGGACCGACCCCTCGTCGAGCCCGCCGCAGAAGCCGAGCACGAGCAGCGCGTCCGCCTGCTCGCCTGCGAGCGCGGCCGCCGCCACCTTCGAGCGCGCGGGGCCCATGCCCGTCTTGCGCACACGGGCGCCGCGCGCGGCCGAGGAGATCAGCGCGGCCTCGACCCTCATCGGCGCCGCCACCAGCAGCCCCCTCATCGCGGCCCTCCCGTCGCGATGAAGGCGCTCGGGGCGGCCGTCCCATCGTGCGTGCCGCCGGCGCCCCGTTCGGCGTCGAGCGACCGCAGGGCCGCTTCGGCCGCCGCGTGGCCGCTCAGGACTGCTCCCTCCAGCGTGGCCGGCCAGCCTGTGCCGGTCCACGCACCGGCGAGCACGAGGCCGGCGATCGCCGTCTCGGGGCCCGGGCGCAGCGCGTTTGCACCGGGCGCCGCCCGGAACGTCGCGGCGTGCTCGCGAGTCGCCACGAAGCACTCCAGGCTCGCGTCTCGGGCACGTGGGAGCAGCTGCTCCAGCGCGGGCAGGTAGAGCTCGCGCAGCGCGTCGACGCTCATGGCCATCTCCCGTTCGGCCCCCGAGAGCGACACCGCAAGATACTGGGAGCCTGCCGGGGCGCCCGCCGCCGCGCTGCGGTCGAACAGGTACTGCACCGGCGTTCCCACGCCGGCCGCGAACGGCTCATCGCAAACCGGCCGGTCGTAGACGACATGCAGGTTGACGATCGGTGAGCTGCCAAGCGCGCTCAGGCCCGAGAGGTCTCCAAGCAGCGGTTCGAGCAGCGACGCCGCGCGCGTGTGCGGAACCGCGACGATCACCGCCTCGGCGCTCAGCCCGTCGGGCGGGCGCTCCGCGACCGCCGCAGGGGAGGAGTCATCCCGATCGAGCTCGCCCTCCGCGTCCGCGAGCTGCCGCCCTCCGCGCCCGCGACCACGCACCTCGAAGCCGGACCCGGTCCTCTCCAGCCGCTCGGCCCGCCAGCCGAGCCTGACCTCCACGCCGGCCTCGGCGAGCGCGCGCAGCGCCGGCTCGCCGATCGTCCGACCGAGCGTCCCGACGTGGAAGCCGATGTCCCCCGCGTCGGCGCCCGAGAGCAGGCCGGTCCGGAACACGAACGCGCCGAGCTCGAGCGAGGCCTGCGCCGCCGGCAGGTTCAGGGTGGGCAGCGCGATCAGGTCCCACAGCGCGCTCACCGCCTCGGGACCCTGGCCATGGCGCGCGAGCCACTCGCCGAACGTCTGATCGTCGAGCCGCTGCCGCTCGGTGCTCAGGCGCATGAGCGCGACCACAGCCCGGGCGACGCCGAGTCGTTCGGAGAGGCTCAGGTGCCGGTAGCGCATCAGCGAGCCCGCGAGGTGAAGCGGCGCCGGGAGCCTCCCGCGGCGCAGGCGCACCATGGGCGAGCCGGGCTTCAGGACGGGGATCTCCAACCGCGGCTGCACGCTCACCTGCGCGTCGCTTCCAAGGCGGGCCAGCAACGCCCGGTAGGCGAGGCAGCAGCGCAGGAAGACGTGCTGTCCGTTGTCCATCTCGAGGCCCTCGCGCTCGAACGAGTAGGCCGCGCCGCCGAGCCTGCGCCTGACCTCGACCAGGCTCACGCGCGCACCCGCTGCGGCGCAGTCGAGCGCGGCGGTGATCCCGGCCAGTCCTCCGCCGATCACCACGACGCGCCGCTGAGAGCTCAAGGGCGGCCTCCCAGCATGCTGCGCGCGGCCACGAGGGCCTTCTCGTGCGCAGGGAGCGACATCCGCCGCTGCACGGCCTGCTCCGGGTCGGCCTCGATGCGATCGAGCAGCCTGCGGTAGATCCCCGCCATCGCCAGCACGCACGCCGCGCTGCGCCGGTCGAGCAGCGGGACCAGTTGCAGGCCGCGGTCGAACCATTCGCGCGCGCGCTCGGCCTCGAAACGCACCAGGTCATAAAGCCGCTGTGCATCGCCGTCGTCGCGGCCGTTCGCTGCAGCGGCCGCGCCCGTCAGGGCGGCGAGCACCGCGGGGGCGCGGTCGCGACTGGCCAGCGATAGGGCATCGTCGCCCATGAGCCCGAAGCGGCGAAGGTCCTCGGCGGGCAGGTAAGCGCGTCCGTTCTGGGCATCCTCGCGCACGTCGCGCAGGATGTTCGTGAGCTGCAGCGCAACGCCGAGATCGTCCGCCAGGCGCGCCGCCTCGTGGGCATCGGCCGCGTCGCGGCCCGAGAGGCCGAAGATCGCAAGGCACACCCGGCCGATCGCGCCGGCGACGCGGCGGCAGTAGAGCACGAGGTCCTCGATGCGCTCGTAGCTGACCCCGGTGACGTCCATGCGGACGCCCTCGATCAGCTCGCCGAGCGCGCCCGCTGGCAGCGAGAAGCGAGCGTCGGCGTCGGCCAGCGCGATCATCAGGAGATCGGCGCCCGGCGTAACCGACGCGAGGGCGGCGAGCGCCGCCGCCTCGGCGTCGAGCCGCCGCAGCTTCTCCTCGCGCGCAAGCGTCCCGTCGCCGATGTCGTCGACGCGCCGCGCGAACGCGTACACGGCGCACATCGCCCGCCGCCTGTCGCGGGGGAGCAGGCGAATGCCGTAGAAGAAGTTGGCCGCCTGCGTGCGCGTGACCGCTTCGCAGTACGAGTAGGCGCGCGCGACGTCGCTCGGGGAGCTCATCGCCCGGACCCCTCACGGCCGATCAGCGTGATCGCGAGGCCGCGCAGCCTCCGCCCGTTGCCCGCACGCGGCGGTCCCGGGAGGACGTCGTAGCCCGCGTGCTCGATCGCCTCGAGCGCTGCGCGCCCGCCCCCCACGAAGCCCGCCAGGGCGATCCTCGCGCGGCCGTGCAGCTCTCCGATCAGCGGGGCGCCCTCGCGGAGCAGCCCGCGTGCACGGGCGACCTCAAAGGCCAGCACCTCGCGCAGCGGGCCGCCGGCGTGCTGGGCACCCAGTTCCTCGATCGTGCAGCCGAACCGCGCGAGGTCCTCGCCGGGCAGGTACACGCGTCCGTTGGCGAGGTCCTCCGCGACGTCCTGGCAGTGCTCGGTGAGCTGCAGGCCGGTGCAGATCGAGTCCGACAGGGCGATCCGCTCCGGCGTCGCGCAGCCGAGCACGCCCAGCACGAGCTCGCCGACCGGGTCGGCGGACAGCGCGCAGTAGCCGCGCAGCTCCTCCCAGGTCGCGTAGCGGCTCACCCGCTGGTCGAGGCGGTTGGCCTCGATCAGGCGCACGAACGGCTCGCGTGGCAGCGCGCATTCGCGCAGGGTCGGCGCCAGGCGCACGAGCAGTGGATGCTGCGCGCGACCTTCGAATGCCCGATCGAGCTCGCTCTCCAGCCAGTCCAGCGCGTCGAGGCGATCGCCGCTCGCCGCATCCCCGAGCTCGTCGACAAGCCTGGCGAAGCCGTACAGGGCGAGCAGATGCGAGCGCACCCGCCGCGGCAGCACCCTGCTTGCGACGGGGAAGTTCTCCGTGCGCGCTCGCGCCATCACCGCGTCGGCGGCGGGAGCGCCGATCGGGGCGTCGGCTATGAGCGTCACCCCTTCTGCTCGGCGGCTCCGCCGGACGTCGCCTCCGCGCCGTCGTCGCCGGACTCGGCGAGGCAGCGGCCGAGCGCCATGATCGGGAACGTCAGCCGGTAGAGGTGGTAGTTGATGTAGTAATCCGACGGGAACCCCGTGCCCGTGTACTGCGGCTCGTCCCAGCCTCCGTCGGCCCGCTGGGTCTGAAGCAGCCAGGCGATGCCGCGCTCGAGCGCTCCTGAGCGCTCGCCCGCGGAATGCAGCGCGAGCAGCGCCCACGCGGTCTGGGAGGCGGTGCTCGGGCCGCGACCGATCCACTGCGGATCGTCATAGGAGCGCGGATCCTCGCCCCAGCCTCCGTCCTCGTTCTGGATCCGCTCGAGCCATGCGACAGCACGGCGGATGCACTCGCGCGAGGGGTCGACGCCCCCGGCGATCAGAGCCGGGATCGCGGCGCCCGTGCCGTATATGTGGTTGACGCCCCAGCGGCCGAACCAGGACCCGTCGCGCTCCTGATGGTCGACGAGCCACTGCACGCCCCGCCTGGCAGCCGGAGCTTCGGCGAGCCCCAGCTCGCCGAGCATCTCGACCGTGTGGGCCGTCACATCGGCGCTCGGCTCGTCGATCACCTCACCGAAGTCTAGGAACGGAAGCTCGCGCACCAGCCGGCGCGTGTTGTCCGCATCGAACGCCCCCCAGCCGCCGTCGGTGCTCTGCATGCCCTCGATCCACTCGAGCGCACGGGCGAGGGCTCCGTCGATGCGCCGGGCGAGCCCCGCCTGGGCGCTCGCCTGCCCCGCGGCCCGCGCCACG
>JAOPZM010000184.1 GCA_025964115.1 Solirubrobacterales bacterium | reverse complement strand
CATAGAGACCGCGGAGGTTCCCGCGATGACATCCGAGCTGCCCGGTTCCCAGCCCGTCTCGCGTGCGATCGCATGCAGGGCACCCGTCATCCAGGCCCCGCCGAGCACGCCGCCGGCCCCGAGCACCAAACCAATCCTGGATCCATCCAAGTCGGTCATAAAACTCAACTTACAGGGATTTGGCCGCAAAAGGCATCTGCAAGGTCCATTGCGGGCACTCTACCGGCACCTGCGGCCGTCGCGCCGGGGCTCGCCGCGCCGGCGCACCGCGACCTGGGGCTAGAGCCCGTGTTCTTGTTCTCGATGAGCAAACGTCCATCCGATCAAGGGTCGAGAGCGCCGGCCGTGCAGCCCTGCCCGGGCTGGAGGCTGACCGCCCGATGGCTGCGTGTGCGGCGCCGTCTGCGGCTGGGCAGCTGCCCCGTATGCCACGGCCGTATCGGGGCAGACGACGCGCTCGGCCTGGTGGACCGAAGCGTCGCCCACGCGGAGTGCGCGCTGGTCAGCTGGCTCGGGCCCGGCCTGTTGCGCGAGCTGGAGTAGCCGCGTCGTCCGGCGTCCTCAGCCCAGCCGAACACCCCAGCGGCTCTTGAACGACTCGCCCGGCTCGAGCCGCACGAGCCCGTCGCCGCTCTGAAAGGCGTTGGGGGCGCAGGTCATCGGCTCGACAGCCAGGCCTCGCCGTCGCCGGTCGGGGGCTAGCGTGTCGCCGGAGAAGAGCTCCACGAAGCGATATCGCTGGTCCATCCACAGCTCGACGCGTGTGCCATCTCGCAGCCTCAACGTGACCGTGGCATTGCCCTCGCCATCCCGCTCGAGGTCGGTGAACGGGTCATCGAGGCGCTGATCGGCCAGCCGGCGCGGGCCGCGGAAGTCGTAGTCGCCGCCCTCCACCGGTTCCCGCCCACCGGGGAGCTGGCGCTCCCCGTCGGTTAGGATGCGGGTCGCCGCTGGCACCTCCAGGATGCAGTCGTCGATCAGGCCCTGGCCCGGCGAGATGTAGGGATGCTGCCCGGCGCCGTAGGGACATGCCGAGCCGCCGAGGTTGGTGGCCGTCGTGACGACCGTGAGGCCAGCGTCGCTCAGCTCGTAGTCGATCCGCAGATCGAGCGTGAACGGATAGCCCGGCAGCGCGAACAGGCGTGCTGCCATGAGCACCCGGCTCGGCTCCCGCTCGAGCGCCGTCCACGGCCACCACCTCATCAGGCCGTGGATCGCGTTGTGGCGCTCGGGCTCGCTCAGCGCGAGCCGATGATCGAGGCCGTCGAAGCGGTAACGGCCGTCGGCCAGCCGGTTCGGCCACGGAATCAGCGGAGCGCCGTGTGCCCCGTCGCAGATCGCCTCCAGCGGATACGGGTCGAGCACCGGTCGACCGGCGACCGCGTACTCGCGCACGCCCGCACCGACCTCCACGATCGTCGCTCGCTGCTCGCCGTGGGCGATCTCGAACTGCGCACCCGAGGGCACGATGGTCGCAGCGCCGGAGCGTCCTGGCCGTGCTTTCCCAGAGCCGGTCACGATGCGCTCACCGAGTCGGGGACCGGCTCGATCATCGCCTTCGCCGCAGCGGTCCACGGAGGCCAGGCCGCGCCCGCAGCCTGCGCCGAAGCGGCTGAGGCGGGCGCACCGCGGGATGGCACCACCGTGCCCGTCGCTCTGAAGATGATCCGCGCCGCTGCGCGTGCCACATCCGGGCTGGCGTAGAGCTCGCTGTCCTGACCGCCGGCCGCTGTGCAGGGTGCGGCCGCGTGGCCGCCGAAGAGGAACCCGTAGTAGAAGACATGCGTGGGCCCGAGCGCCGGATCGCCGAGCAGCGTGTCGACGAGATAGGAGGCGTCGCTCGCCTGGCGCGCCTCACCTCGCGCCACTCCGCGGCTGCAGTAGAGGGCGCCGATCTCCGTGAACCAGATCTGCTGACCGGAGCCGTGCACCGGGAGCGCGGCGATGAGGCGCACGAGGTTTGCGTCGCTGTGGGCCTGCACCGAGACGTAGGGGTGGACTCCCCAGATGCGAGGCTCGAAGGTCAGCGCCCGCGCATAGGCCTGCACGTAGGGGGCAGCGTCGGCGCGGTCTTCGAAGTCACCCGCGATCACCGTGCAGGCCCGGGCCGCTTCGCAGAGGCCGTTGGCCGAGTCGGCGAGCGCAGCCGCCGTCGCGGCGCTCTCTCGTCCCTGGTTGTTGGGCTCATTCCACGGCTCGACGTAGGCGATCGGGTAGCCCATGGCGCCGGCCCTGCTGAGGATCGCTTCGAGCCTCGGCAGGTACTCCCCGGGCGAGCCGGGGTACACGCGGTCGTAGCTCGTCAGCGCGACGACGGGCGTGAGCGCGAGGCCGCGGGCGTCTTCGAGCCAGGCTTCGAACCTTTCGCGATAGTTGCCGTCGGGATGCGGTCCATTGCTGGGCTCGGTCATCACGTCCCACTGGACGACATAGCGGGCCAGGCTGATCTGCCCCGAACCGGCGCGGGACCACCTGCTCCGAAAGAAGCTCGCGAAGGGACTGCCGGCGAACGAGCCGTCCCACGCTGGAAGGCTCTGGTCGGAGACGCCGTCGATGTAGCGCGTGCCCGCCGACGCCCTGGTGCAGGTCAGACTGAGAGCCACGAGCAGCACCGCCAGCGATGCGCCGGCGACGCGGACGGGCAAGCTCCTCGTGGTGGCAGTGATGTGCGGCCCGCACCACATGCCGTATCTACCCGCACCGGCGCGCGAAGTTGCTGAGGGCTGCGCCTTGACATGCCCTTTACACGGCGATAGCGTCGCAGGCAGAGGGGAGGTCCCGACGGCCGACTTCGACGCGCAAGCGACCTAGCCGATGGTTCGGCTCCGCCCAACGAGGGGACACGTCGCGGAGCTCGCTCCGCGGCCAGAGCAAGGAGCCATCGCATGCTGCGTCATCGCATCCAATCGACGTTCCGCCCGCGCACGCTGTCGCGGGCCTTGATCCTGTGCACCGCCATGTGGGCCATCGGCGCCGGCGCCGCCCATGCGGACGGCTCTGTGACGGTGATGACGCAGAACCTCTACCAGGGCACGGAGTTCCGCCATTTCGCGGCGCTGCAGGGCACGACCCCGACCATCAACGAAGCGCTCGCCGCCACGACCGCCGACTACGGGACCTACGTCGCCACGCGCTTCAAGGACAGGGCGAAGCTGATCGCCGCCGAGATCGCCCAGAACCGGCCGGCGCTCGTGGGGCTCCAGGAGGTCGCCACCTGGTACATCGGCGAAGTCGATTTCGAACACCTCTTCGCGTTGCCGCCCACAGTCAGCGAGGACTTCACCAAGGAGCTCCTCGCGGCCCTCGCCGCCGACGGGATCAACTACGCGCAGGTCTCCCGGCACGACAACAACTTCACGCTGTCCTTCCCGATCTTCACTCCGAGCGGTGGGCTGGTCGCGGTCGGCATGGTCGAGAGCGGCGTGATCCTCGCACGGACGGGTCTTCCGCCAGGGCAGCTCAAGCTGTCCAACCCGCAGTCGGGCACCTACAACGCCCGCATTCCCACGATCCCCAACACGATCGACCCCGAAGAACCATTCGTGTTCACGAACAGCTGGCAGTCGATCGACGTGAAGGTGCCCGGAAAAGCGTTCCGGTTCGTCACCACGCATCTCGACGCGCTGGCGCCCGGCGGCGTCGTGTCGGGCCCGCAGGCGCACGAGCTCCTGGCGGGGCCGGCCAGCACCTCGCTGCCGCTGATCGTCACCGGGGACATGAACTCGGGCCCGGTCCTCGCGCCGGCCGCCTACAACGCGTTGGTCGCCGGCGGGCTCTCCGACACGTGGACAGCGGCCGGGCTGGGAGCGCCGCCCTTGACGTGCTGCCATCTGGCTCCCGAAGACCTCGCGAGCGACCCCAACGCGACATACACCGAGGACCCCGATCACATCTTCACCCGCGGAGGCTTCCGCGTGAAGGATGAGCATCTGGTCGGCAACACGGCGCCGAACCCGGCGCCCGAACCGTTCATCTGGCCCTCCGATCATGCGGGCATGGTCGCCACACTCGCAGTCGGCTAAAGGCCGGGCCGGACGCGGTCGGTGGGTCGGCGCGCCCAGCCCACCGACCGCTGTCCTGAACCACTCATGCGCTCGAGGTTGACCCCCCAAGCCGCCATCGGCCGTGCAGCCGGTTGAGCAGCCGCTCGTTGCGCGTACGATGCAGCCAAGGGAGACTTGGGCGGGGGACGCGAATGACCGAACTCGAGACGACTTTCACCGGTGAGCCGGCAAGGCGTTATGCCCGGCATGCGCACGCGGTGACCAGCCGCAGCGAAGCCTATGTGGCGGTCGCGAGCGCGGCGGTGCTCTACGTCATCGGGGCGACGCTGATCGCGACGGCGTTTCTCATCCCGCACGTGTCCTCGCCCGCCGGCTGCGTGGCTGTTGCCGTCACGGCCTACCTGACCGCCGCGGCCCTGATGGTCGCCTACGCGCGCCGTCGGGTCGGGCTGATGCTCGCGTGGGTGGCCGACATGTGGGGCATCGTCCTGATCGCCTTCCTGTGCGCGGCCTCGGGCGGCGCGAGCAGCCCGTTCGCGCTCCTCTACTTCTTCGCCCTCGGGCACGCCGCGGCGTTCCAGCCGCGCGGACGCTTCCTGATCGTCGCGCTCGCCACGCTGCTGTCGTTTCTCACGCCGCTCATCTACTCGCACGTCTCAACGGGTTTCGGGGCGTTCGTCTGCGTTGGGGCGGTGCTGGCGCTGCTCACGACGAGCGTCGTCCACTACGCGCTCGGGCGCATGCGCGAACAGCGCTGGCGACTGGAGTTCCTGATCGCCGCCACCGCGAAGCTCGACAGCTCACTGGATCCCCAGCAGACATTGCGCAAGATCGCGCGCACCGCTGTCCCCGAGCTCGCGGAGCTGTGCGTGATCGACCTGATCGACTCCGACGGCTCGATCACCGACACGGTCGCGGCCGCGGCCGACCCCGCAGTCGCGGCGGAGGTCGAACGCACGCGCAAGGTCAACCCGGCGCACACCGGGCCGACGGGGTCGCATCCGATCGCGGCGGCGCTCAGCAGCGGGGCTCCCTATGTCGTCGAGGACGTCGGTAAGGCCCTCGCCACTAACGGCGAGGGGCCCGGCCGCCTGCGGCACGACGCCGGATACCGCTCGGCGGCGTCGTTCCCGATGGTCGCGCGCGGGCGCATGCTCGGCACGATCTCCTTCTTCCACCCCAGCCGCTACGAGCGCAGCCAGCTCGCCGTGCTCGAAGACCTGACAGGTCGAGCTGCGCTGGCGTTCGACAATGCGCGTCTGTACGCCGAACGCGACCGGGTCGCCCACACCCTGCGCCGCAGCCTGATGCCCGCCGCGCTGCCGATGATCCCCGGTCTCGAGCTGGCCAGCTACTTCCGTCCGATGGGACCCGGCAGCGAAGTGGGCGGCGACTTCTACGACGTCTTCGGGAACGGACGCAGCTGCTGGCTGGTCGTTGGCGACGTGTGCGGGAAGGGCGCCGAAGCGGCCTCGCTCACGGGCTTCCTGCGCCACACCGCGGTCGCCTACGCGCGGGACGAGACGAGTCCGGCCGACGTGCTCTCACGAGTGAATCAGGCGATGCTCGAACAGAACTTCGACGGGCGGTTCGCGACCGCGATCCTCGCGCACCTTGGGTTCGGCAATGGCGAGGTGCACGTCACGCTGGCTACGGCCGGACATCCGCCGGCGCTGGTGGCGCGGGCGGGCGGCCAGGCGGAGGAGCTCGGCGACTCGGGCACGCTTCTCGGGATCTTCTCCGACCCGACGATCAGGGAGGTCTCCACCACCCTGCGCGCAGGCGATGCGCTGGCCCTCTACACCGACGGCCTGACCGAGGCGCATGCTCCTGAACGGATGATCACGGTGCAGGCGATGATCGAGCAGCTAGCAGGCAACTCGCCCAGGTTCGCCCGGGACGCCATCGACTCGCTGCTCGAGCTGATCAACCTCGACGTTGGCGCACGCGACGACATCGCGATACTCGCCGCGCGGGTTAAGAACGCGACAGGCCCCTAGCGCTTCAGCGCCTGGCTCGCGGCGCCGCCCTGCGACGCGCGCGCCCGGGGCTCAAGGTCCGCGAGCGTCAACAGCCGCGATGGGGGGCCGTCGAGAACGTGTCGCGAGCTCACCTCGAGCGTCGGCGAAACCTGCAACAGCTCGCCGGGACTCAGCAGGCGCCAGCCCGGGTCGTCGTCCATGCGCTCGCTCGCGAGCACCACGAGAGGCCTGCTGGCGCCATGCGGTGAGCTGACGCGGCTGCCCAGGCTGCTGGCGTGCTCGAGCGGGGAGCCAGCATCGCGCTCGAGCACGTAAAGCTCATGCGCGTCGGGATACCGCAGCGCCCAGAGCCGATCGGCACTGGTGAGCACGAAGTTGATCGAAAGCAGGGGAAGGTTGCCTGCCACCCACGTGCAGGCCGAGACTATGCCCGCCTCGACGTCTCCCCCGCCCGCTGCGATCTCGCGCGTGATCAGCGCGAAGAGTCGCTCGGAGTCCGTGTCGCCTTTGACGAGCATGCGGGCGTCGCCGAGCCGCGCGTCGAGCGCCGCCAGATCCTCGACCACGCCGTTGTGGGCGAACAGCCGGCCCTCCTGCTCGAAGGGGTGCGTGTTGCGCAGCTCGAGCCCGCCCGTCGAGGCGAAGCGGATATGGGCGATGAACGTCCTCGAGCGCAGCTCGTGCGCCTCGGTTGCGAAGCGGGCGTCGCCGTACGCCGCGATCGCCTGCTTGCTGACGTGCGGCCCGTCGTCCTCTCCGAACCAGCCGAGCCCGGTCCCGTCCGGCTCGCGACGGCTCTGCGCGGAGAGGCTGTCGGGGGCCTCCAGCAGCCAGAAGGTCGCCTTGGCCCGCTCCTGCCCTGCGCTCATGCCGAACAGGCGGCACATGTTCCGCTTGGCTAGTCGGGCTTCTCGTCGCGCCGCATGCGGACCCCGTCGACGAACAGATCGACCTTCTCGTCGTAGAACGCGATCAGCCCTGCGATCTTCTGGCTCTCGGGGAGCGGCGTCGGATATGACCACGCGAGGTCCTCGTGGACGTGCTCGCCGATGCGAGCCGACCATGTCTGGGCCTGTCCCTTGTAGGGACAGTGCGTGACGGTCTGGCTCAGCTCGAGGACGTCCATGCGCACATGCGGCTTGGGCAGGTAGTAGCGCACAGGCAGGCCGGTCTCGAACAGCAGACGGGGACTGGAGGACTGCGCCACGGTCGTGCCGTCGACCTCGACACGGACCTCCCTGGAGCTCGCGAGGATGTCGACCCGCCTGTGCGGATCGCGTGCATGGGTGAAGACCTCCTCGTCCTCCTCGAACCACGCGTCCATCGCACCCCACTCGAAGCGGATCATCTCGCGAAGCTGCTCCACGGGCGAGTCCTCGTAGCGCAGGGCAGCTTCCGCCGCCTGCTTCGCGCCCGCCCTCACGGTGAACGTCCTGGCGTCTCCGAGACGCGGCGAGTGCTTGGCGCCCCCGTCCGCCTCCAGCAGCTCGGTGCGCACGTCGGCAGCGGGGAAGTAGTAGGTCGGGTAGTAGGGCACCTCCCACACGAGCAGCGGCCGGATCGTGTCGGCGACCGGCTCGCCGCCCAGGTACGTGCGGATGCGCTTGGCGGAGTGCTCGATCCGGACATTTCGGGCTGTGGTTCGCGGGTCGGCGGTGGTGGCCATGCGAACACGGTAGCGGGGCTGGGACGCGGTTGAAGTGCCGGGCGGCCGGAACCCGCGCTTCGGTGCGTTGACCCGCGCCGTAGCTAGCGGATGATGAGCTGGCCGGCCGTCACCGGGAGCAGGCCGACGTTGCGGTGGGGAGCCAAGCTCCCCACCGCAAACCCTCTCCGACGGGCGCCTACCCTCCGAGGATCGGCAGCACCGGCGTGCATGCGGCGGACAGCTGGTGCGCCGGATCGAGGGCGTTGAGGACGTCCCGATCGGCGATGTGGTCGTAGGGCATCGAGAGGTGGTCACCCTGGTCGAGGGTGCACTGGCTCTGGAGGAGGATGTTCGTCACGCTCCGCCCCGAGAGGAACGCCGAGGTGTAGGGGGTGACGACCGTATCGTTGGCCGTTTGGATCACTGTGTAGCGCACACCGCTCACCGTGTCTCCACCCGCGTTCAACTTCGCCAGGAAGGCGGATCCGGCCGCCTGCTCTTCGCACGCGGTGCAGATGCCGAAGAATGCGGTCGCGCCGGGGACGAAGCTCGCGAGCGTGAACAGCCCATCCACGGTCGTGCCGTGGTTGGAGGGCGACAGGCCCACGAGCGCGTGGACCTTCGCCGCGCCGCCGAGGAACTTGAGGTAGTAGCGCGGCATCATGCCGCCCTGGGAGTGGCCCACGAGGTCCACCTTGCGCGCGCCGGTCGCGCCCAGCACCCGCGTGACGAAGCTCGCGAGCTGTTCGGCCGACTGCGCGATATCGCCGGTCGCGTAGATGCCGAGCTGCCCGCTCCCGCCGGATGAGCCGTAATCGAGGGCGAACACGCAGTAGCCGCTGTCGTAGAGCAGCGGAGAGAGAGCCTGCCAGTCATTGGACATGTCCACGAATGTCCCGTGTACGAGGATCACCGGCCGCGGGTGCGCGGCGGAGGGTTTGCAGGCCCAGTTGTTGGCGCCGGGTGGGCTCGCCGTCGGGCTGGCCTGCGCATAGCCGAGAAGCCCGTTGTAGACGACCGGCAGCTGCGCGGCCGCGGAAGAGGCGGCGGCGATAGCAACACCGACGAGCGCTGCCGTCGTGGCGGCGAGTAGACGATGACCCATGTGACTCTCCTCCTGATCCTGTCGGGTTGATGGCCCCTCGCCGGCCTCGCCGCGGTTGTTACCCAGCGAGCCTCCCCGCACCCGCGAGCGGCCGTCGTCCTTATACCCGAACGCGAGCGCGAAGGCTAGTGGGCGGGAGCCTCGCCGAGCGTCGACGCGGACGCGGGGCAGGCCGGCTCGGGTGTCCCAGAGTCCGCACGGGATCGAAGCAGCACGATGCTCGTCAGCGCGCCGACGAGGCAGGTCACGGCCCCGACGCCGAGAGCGAGCTGATAGCCGCTCGTGAGCCCCCCCAGGTGCGAGGCGCCGTGCGCGAGCTGCGCGCGCGTGTGCGAGGCAGCGATCGTGCTCAGCACGGCCAGCCCGAGGGCGCCCCCCGCCAGGCGGGAGGTGTTGAGCAGTCCGGATGCGACGCCGGTCTGGGCGGCGGTGACGCCCTGCACGGCGGCGATCGTGGCCGGTACCAGCGACAATCCGAGACCGGCGGCCGCGAGCACACCGCCCGGCAGCACCGTGGCGAGATAGCTCGCACCGGGCCGTATGCCGGTCAGAAGCGCCAGCCCGGCTGCGGCGCTGAGCATCCCCGTCGCGAGCACCGGGCGCACGCCAACGCGCGCTACCAGCCGGGGCGCGATCGAGGACATGAGGACGATGCTGAGCGTCAGCGGAAGGAACGAGAGACCCGCCCGGACTGCGCTGTAGTGGAGCACCTGCTGCATGTAGAGCGTCAGGAAGAACCACATCGAGAAGACGGCCGAGTAGAGCAGCGCCACCACCACGTTCGCCGCCCGCAGGCGCCGCATGCGCAGGATCGAGAGCGGCATCAACGGCGCCTTCGCGAAGCGTCCCTCGACGAGCACGAACAGCGCCAGCAGCAGGGCGGCCAGCGCCAGCGGTGCGAGGACGCCGGTCGAGCCCCATCCGAGGCTCTCGCTGCGAACGATCCCGTAGACGGCGACGACGAGCCCGGCGGTCACGAGCGTCGCGCCCATCACGTCGAAGTGGCGGTGCGCGTGCTCACCCCGGCTCTCGGGAATCGCGCGACGGCTGGCGACGATCACGGCGATGCCCACGGGAACGTTGATCAGGAAGATGGCCGGCCAGCCGAGGCCCTGCGTGAGCAGGCCGCCGAGCAGCACGCCCGAAGCGCCGCCGAGCCCCGCCATGGCACCCCATACGCCGAGCGCGCGATTGCGTGGGGCGCCCTCGGTGAACGTGGTGGCGATGATCGAGAGGCTCGCTGGTGAGATCACGGCTCCTCCGAAGCCCTGCAGGGCGCGCGCCCCCAACAAGAGACCGCGCGAGCTCGCGAGCGCGCACAGCAGCGAGGCGACGCCGAACAAGGCGGTCCCGGCCAGGAAAACACGCCTGCGGCCGAGCAGGTCGGCGGCGCGCCCACCGAGCATCAGAAAGCCACCGAACGTGATCGTGTAGGCGTTGACGACCCATTGCAGGCCGGTCGTCGAGAAGTGCAGTCCCGAGCGGATCGAGGGTAGCGCCACGTTGACGATCGAGACGTCGAGGATGACCATGAACTGTGCCAGGCACACCAGCACGAGCACCGCGTTCGAGCCCTGCGGAAACCGCAGCGGTACCCACCTCAGGCGGCTCGCCCCGAGCGACGCGGGAACTGCTGTCTCGGTGCGCTTGGCCATGCGGCTTCCTCTCGTTCGGTGGTACGATGATCATGGTAACATATTGTTCGATAATCGTCGTATTAGCCCCGTGAGCCTGCACCATCCCCCCACCGATGAGCTCGAGCTGACCGCCGTGCTGCACGCTCTCAGCGACCCACAACGGCTGCGAATCGTGCAGCTGCTCGCCGAGCAGGACACGGCGGTTCCGTGCGGCAGCCTCCCACTCGGGATCAGCAAGTCAACCGCCACTCACCATTTCCGCGTGCTGCGCGAGGCCGGTCTGATCGAGCAGTCGCCGACTGGCACGACGAAGCTGACGACGCTCCGCCGCGCGGACCTCGACGCCCGCTTCCCCGGCCTGCTCGAGATCGTGCTCGCCTCCCCACTGCTGCTGGCGGCCAGCGCGTCCGGCAGCTGAGCGTCGCCGGTCGGGTGTCAGGTCCCCGCTCCGGCGTGCTGGGCGGGCCCGACGCAGGCGAGCAGCGGCACATGGTCGGACAGCTCGATCCGCTCCTCGCCCACGCCAAGGTGCCGCTCGAGCAGCTGGGCGTCGCCTGAGGGCTCGAGGCCTCGCGCGAAGATGTGGTCCACGTCACGGCTTGCGAGGTGCAGGATGTCGCCGGATGGTGCGGCGGGGCTGCGCAGGTTCAGGTCGCCGCCGACGATCAACGGATCGCTGGCTGCCCACCGCAGCGCGTGCTCCCACAGGCGCCGCAGCTCGGCTTCGGCGAGCTCGACGCGTGCGCTTCCGTGAAAGTTCGCCACGCACGTCCCATCCCGAAGCCTCGCGAGCTGCGCGACCCGTCGCTCAGGCCGGGCGCGCAGGCGCAGCGCGTGATGCTCGACGATCTCCTGCCGGGCAAGGATCGCGTTGCTGCCGCCTCCGTTCGACTTGATCAGGTCCGGCCGGCGTTCGGCCAGCATCCGGCGCAGCGCGAGGCCGCAGTTGCGCGATGTGAGAGCCGTGCGCTGCTCGGCGCCCGCCGCATGCGCGAGCCGCGGCGGCCACCAGGGCGGCACCTCCTGCAGGAGCGCCACCCCCCAGTCCCAGCCGGCCAGCATCTCGGCGAACTGCGCGGTCAGGTCACGCCCGGCCGGGGGCATGGCGCGGCCGTGGAACAGGTTCCAGGTCAGGATCCGCAATCAGGAGTGTTTGTACCCGAGAAGGGCGAAGGCCTCCAGCGAAAGATCGACTCCCCCCTCCGCACTGTCCACCTGCCTCTGCGCCCCTTCGAGGCCAGCCGCGCTCGCGGCCGCGCTCGCAAGGGCGGTGTAGCTGTCCCCTGCACGTTCGATCCCCGCCACGAGCGCGGCTTGAGCCGCCCGCGCAGCGACCGGCGCCTGGAGTGCCCGCAGCGAGGCCGCCGCCGTCGTGAGCCGGTCGGCGAGGGTGGTGGCGAGGCCAGCCGTTGCAACGGGCGTTCTGCGCTGGCCCATCTCGCGTCTCAGTCTCATCCGTTCGCTTTCCAGCGCCCCGAGCAAAGCGCTGAGGCGACTGGCGAAGTCAGGGCTCGGCGTCAGGTCATAGCCCGAGTGTTCGACAAGCGTGAGGCTCGCCACGATCTGCTCGCACTCGTGAACGTAGGAGGTGGAACCTACGGCGGCGTAGCAGATGAGAGCGGTCGGCGGACCGGCGGTGCTCGGTATGGAGTACAGCTCGAGCGTCCCTCGGTAGCCGGGCAGCCGCAGGGGACCGTACCTGTACGCCTGAGCATCCACGAAGCTGACGACTTCCGTCGGTGGCAGCTGCGGCAACAGTGCCACGAACCGGGTCGGCAGGGGACCGACTTCGCCCGCAGGAAGCTGCCCCGTGAGGAGTCCGGCGCGGGCGGCGTCGCCACCCGGAGCCAGAAGGAGCGGATGGACGATCGAGACGCCTGGAATCGCCGGAGTACCGGCCGCGGGCCGCCACGTGACGGGGTATTCGACGACGAGGTTCGCCTGGTGAGCGAGAAGCCCCTGTTCTCGGGGAGCGGCCCGTCCACCGTGGCGCTTACCGGCGACGAACCCGAAGATCGCCACCACCACCAGGACCGGGACCACGAACACGAGTAGGTGGCGCG
>JAOPZM010000182.1 GCA_025964115.1 Solirubrobacterales bacterium | reverse complement strand
CTTGGTCTCGATGCCGAGGGTCAGCGGCGTGACGTCGAGCAGCAGGACGTCCTTGACGTCGCCGGCGAGCACGCCCGCCTGGATCGCTGCGCCGACGGCGACGACCTCATCCGGGTTGACGCCACGGTGCGGCTCTTTGCCGGTCAGCTCCTTGACCTTCTCCTGGACCGCAGGCGAGCGGGTCATGCCGCCGACGAGCACGATGTGCTCGATCTCCTTGACGCCCTTCGATTTGGCGTCGTCGAGAGCCTGGCGAACCGGTACGACCACGCGGTCGAGCAGGTCCGAGGTCAGCTCGGCGAGCTTGGCGCGCGTGAGACGCGTGTCGAGATGCTTCGGCCCGGAGGAGTCGGCGGTGATGAAGGGCAGGTTGATCTGGGTCTCCTGCGTCGTGGAGAGCTCGATCTTTGCCTTCTCCGCCGCCTCATAGAGACGCTGGAGGGCCATCGGGTCGCTGCTCAGGTCGATTGCCTGCGACTTCTTGAACTCGGCCACGAGCCAATCGACGATCGCCTTGTCGAAGTTGTCGCCGCCCAGGTGGTTGTCACCGGCCGTCGACTTGACCTCGAACACGCCGTCGCCGATCTCGAGGACCGACACGTCGAAGGTGCCGCCGCCGAGGTCGAAGACGAGGATCGTCTGGTCGGACTCCTTGTCTAGCCCGTATGCGAGCGAGGCCGCGGTCGGCTCGTTGATGATGCGCTTGACGTCGAGCCCGGCGATCTTGCCGGCGTCCTTCGTCGCCTGGCGCTGGTCGTCGTTGAAGTAGGCGGGGACCGTGATCACCGCCGAGTCGACGCTTTCGCCGAGGTAGGCTTCGGCGTCGGTCTTCAGCTTCTGCAGGATCATCGCGGAGATCTCAGGCGGCGAGTACTGCTCGCCTGCCGCCTCCACGCGTGCGTCGCCGTTGGGGCCGGCGACGACCTTGTAGGGGACGATCGACTCCTCCTCGCGCACCTCGGCCTCCTTGCGGCCCATGAAGCGCTTGATCGAGAAGATCGTGTTCTGGGGGTTGGTGACGGCCTGACGCTTGGCGACGGTGCCGACGAGGCGCTCACCCGAGGCCGTGAACGCGACGACGGAGGGCGTGGTGCGCCCACCCTCTGCGTTCTCGATGACGGTGGGCTCGCCACCCTCAAGCACGGCCATGCACGAGTTGGTCGTGCCGAGGTCTATGCCTATGGTCTTGCCCATGTGGAAATGCTCCTTGGAATGGCTTTATAAATCTAAGCCTGAGTGTGGCAGATTTCCTGACACGCTTCAAGGGGCCTTCCGGCGGTGCCTGGGCAGCCCCCCCAAACGGGCGGTCATTTCGACAAAAAGGCGATAACGCGCGTAACCTCGGGCAGCGCGGGCAGTAGTCCGATCAGTGACCCGCCTCGAGCGCAACGTCAACATAGCCGCCGTCGTGATCCCATTCCTCGGCGTGCTCGCAGCGGCGGTGGTGCTGTGGGACCGCTTCCTCGGCCCCCGCGACCTCGTGATCTTCGCGATCATGTACGTGCTGACGGCGCTCGGCGTCACGGTGGGCTTCCACCGGCTGCTGACCCACCGGGCCTTCGAGACGCGGCCGTGGCTGCGCTACACGCTTGCGGTCCTCGGCTCGATGTCGCTGCAGGGCCCGGTGATCGACTGGGTCGCCGACCACCGAAAGCACCACACCTTCACCGACGAAGACGGCGACCCCCACAGCCCCCACGCCGGGCACGCCGCGGGACTGAAGGGGATGGTCGCGGGCCTGTGGCACGCACATGTGGGCTGGCTGTTCGAGACCCAGGGCCAGGCATCCTCGAAACGCTTCGCGCGCGACCTGGTCGAGGACCCGACGATGCGTCGCATCAACAAAAGCTTTCCGCTGCTCGCGCTGCTCACGCTGGCCATGCCGTTCGTCCTGGGCGTGGCACTGAGCGGAGGGTCGCTCGTCGCGGGAGGCCTCAGCGCACTGCTGTGGGGTGGTTTCGTGCGGATCTTCCTCCTGCACCACATCACGTGGAGCATCAACTCGATCTGCCACTTCTTCGGCAGGCGCCGTTTCCGGACCGACGATGAGTCCACGAACGTCTTCTGGCTTGCGCTGCCCTCACTCGGCGAGGCATGGCACCACAACCACCATGCCTTCCCGCAGTCGGCCTTCCACGGATTGCGCTGGTACGAGCTCGACCCGTCGGGCTGGCTGATACTCGGCCTCGAGCGGCTGGGCCTCGCCTGGGACGTCGTGAAGGTCACTCCCGAGCGCGCCCGCGAGAAGCTCGCCGTCGCGCCGTCCTACCGGGCGCCCGACCGCGAGCCGCAGGCCGGCTGACGGCGACACGCAGAGGCGCTACCGTCCCTGTGTGACCTCCATCGAGATTCCCACGGTGGGGAGCGCCGTGACGGCAGTGAAGCCGCGGCTGCGCGGGGTCTCCCACCAGTACGCGTTCTTCGTCTCCGTCGGCTGCGGGGTGGGGCTGATCCTGGCGGCGTCCGGTGGGCGTGCGCGCGTGGCCGCCACGATCTACGCGGTGGCAGTGTCGGCGCTGCTCGGCACGAGCGCGCTCTACCACCGGGTCACGTGGCGGCCGCAGGCCCGGCGCTGGATGAGGCGGCTGGACCACTCGATGATCTTCGTGCTGATCGCAGGCACCTACACGCCGGTCGCGCTGCTCGCGCTGCGGGGATCGCTGGCGAGCACGATCCTGATCGTGCTCTGGGCCGGAGCGCTCGGGGGCGTCGTCTTCAAGCTCGTTTGGATCGACGCGCCCAAGTGGCTGCTCGCCGCCGTCTACGTAGCCCTGGGCGGCGTCTCGGCGGCGATCCTCGGTGAGCTGCCGGCGGCGATCGGCTGGCTCGGCGTGGCGGGGCTCGCGACAGGCGGCCTGCTGTACACGGTCGGCGCGGTCATCTATGCGAGCGGCCGCCCGAACCCGTGGCCACGGGTGTTCGGCTACCACGAGGTGTTCCATGCCCTCGTGCTCGCCGCGGCGGGGCTTCACTATGCGGTGATCGCCTTCGCCGTGCTGCCGCGCGGCTAGCTCAGGGGAACAGCCGGCGGCTCGGGCACATGCGCGCCAGCGCGCACTCCCGGCATTCGGGCGAGCGCGCGTGGCACGTGCGCCGCCCGTGGCGCAGGAGGTTGACGTGCAGCTCGAGCTCCTGGCCGGGCGGGGTGAGGGCGAGCATCTGGTCGTGGAGCTGCTCGAACGGCGCTCCCGACCGCAGCAGCCCCAGGCGCATGCCGACCCGCGAGACGTGCGTGTCCACCGGCACGTCGTGGAGGCCATAGGCGAACAGCAGCACGCAGGCGGCTGTCTTGCGTCCGACGCCCGGCAACGCGGTGAGATAGTCACGCGCCTGCTCGAGCGACACCTCGGGCAGCCAATCGAGTGAGAGCTCCGTCCCCGATCCGGACCACCGGCCGTCGTCGGCCCTCGCCTCCGGCGGGCGCTCGGAGATCGCGCGCAGGATCGCCTGGATACGGACCGACTTGACCTTCGAGATGCCGCCCGGCCTGATCGCCTCCTCGACCTCGGCCACGGGCGCGTCGCGCACCTGCTCCCACAGCTCGAAGCGCCGGCGCAATCGCAGGTAGGCGACGTCGCGGTTGCGGTCGTTGGTCGACTGGGAGAGCACCGTGAGGATCAGCTCGGCGATCGGATGCCCGTGCGGCTTCATCAAGGGAACGCCGTACACGGCTCGCAGCCTTTCGCGGATCCTCGTGACCCGAGCGCGCGTCGGGGGCTTCCATGGGCTGCTCGGCACCGCATCACCGTATCCCGCCCGCTGCGCCGCTATATCCTCGCTCGGTGCCCGAGGTCAGCGACCACGACGGCGAGCTCGACGGCCTGCCGATCTTCTGGCGCAGCGCTCCGGCTCCCTCGGAGCTGACCGGCGCCGCCGTGCCGCTCTACCTGCATGGGGTACCGAACAACTCCGACGACTGGGTCCGGTTCCTGGCTCGAACCGGCGGGATCGCGCCCGACCTCCCGGGCTTCGGCCGCTCCGGCAAGCCCGGGTCGCTGAACTACACGATCGCCGAGTACGGCGGCTTCATCGAGCGCTTCCTCGACCAGATGGCCATCGGGCGGGTGAGCCTCGTCATGCACGACTGGGGCGGCGTCGGGCTCGCCTTCGCCCAGCGCCGGCCCGAGCGCGTCGAGCGGATCGTGCTCGTCGACGCGGTGCCATTCCTGCCCGGCCACCGCTGGCACCGCACGGCGCGCATCTGGCGCACGCCGGTGCTGGGCGAGCTCGTGATGGGAGCAACCAACCGCTTCGTGCTGCGCCTGTTCTCGAGGGAGGGCAATGCCACGCCGGGGCCGATGCCCGAGGAGTGGATCGACAGCGTGCTCGACCACTTCGACCAGGGCACGCAGCGTGCGATCCTGCGCCTGTATCGGAGCTCTCCCCCCGACGTGCTCGCCGCGGCCGGCGATGGCCTGGGGCGCCTGCAGGTGCCGGCGCTGGTCGTGTGGGGCGCGAAGGACCCCTACGTGCCGGTCCGCTTCGCGGGCGAGTACGCGCGCGCGCTGGGGCAGGCGGAGCTGCTCGAGCTGCCCGACGCGGGTCACTGGCCGTGGCTCGATCGACCCGATGCGCTCGAGCGGATCGTGGAGTTCGTCAACGCGCGAGCCGGGTGAGCGGCGGTGTGTTCGAGGGACGCGTAGAGGCCCGTCGCGCCGTCGCCCGGCGCTCGCCCGCAGTCAGCCCCCTCGCCCGTGCGGCCGGAGTCCCCGCGTGGACGATCACGGCCGTGCTCGGCCTCGCCTACGTGATCGCCGCGCCGCCGAGCTCCGACCTCGCGGCCGCGTCCTACCGCAGCTACCTGTTCGGCCGGGAAGGGTTCACGCTCTGGGACAACGCGTGGTATGCGGGCCATCACCTCCCCGCCTACAGCGTGCTCGCGCCGGCGCTTGGCTGGCTCGTCGGCCCGCAGCTGCTCGCTGCGCTGTCGATGACGCTCGCCACGGCGCTGTTCGCCGCCGTGATCGACGGTCGCTTTCCGCAGGCGGCCGTGCGCGTGGCGTCCGTGTTCTTTGCGCTCGGCGCCGCGATCGCGCTGCTGTCCTGCCGCGTCCCCTTCGATCTCGGCCTCGCTCTGGGGCTCGGAGCGCTGCTGGCCGCTCAGCGCGGCTGGCGGGCGCCGGCGCTCGTTCTGGCCGCCGTGTGCGCGCTCGCAAGCCCCGTGGCCGGCGCCTTCCTCGCGCTCGCCGCGCTTGCGTGGGCGCTCGCCGGGCATCAGCACACACGCGCCGCGGCGCTCGCCGCGACGGCGCTGGCGCCGATCCTCGCGCTCGTGGTCCTGTTCCCCGAAGGTGGCACACAGCCGTTCGTCGGATCCGCCTTCTATCCCGCGCTCGCCGGGGTGCTGCTGATCGCAGCGCTCATCCCGCCCGAGCAGCGGGTGCTCCGCGCGGGGGCGCTGCTCTACGCGCTCGCGCTGACCGGCTCGTTCGTGGCCTCCACGGCCGTCGGCGGCAACGCCGACCGTCTGGGGGCGCTCGCCGCGGGACCCGTCGCCGCGCTGGCGCTTCTCGGCGGTCCGCGGGCGAGCCGGCGGCCCCTGTTGATGCTCGTCCTCGCGCCCGCCTTCCTTTACTGGCAGGCCAACGCGCCGGTCGCGGACTTCCTCTCCGCCAACTCGGACCCCGCCGTGCACTCCGCCTACTTCACCCCGCTGCTCGGCGAGCTGCGATCGCTCGGCGTCGGCTCGCCCGCGCACGCGGCACGCATCGAGATCGTCGCTACGCGCGACCACTGGGAGGCGCGCTGGGCGGCGCCGCACCTGATGCTCGCTCGCGGCTGGGAGCGCCAGCTCGACCGCTACCGCAACGCGCTCTTCTACGACAGCTCGGCCCCGCTCACCGAGCAGCGCTACCAAGCCTGGCTGCGCGAGCAGTCGATCTCGTTCGTCGCCCTGCCCGACGCGCCGCTCGACTACTCGGCGACGGCCGAGGCGCGTCTGCTCGAAGGCGCGAGCGCGAACGCGAGGAGGATCACCGGCCGTCCGCCGCCGTACCTGTCGGAAGTCTGGCGCTCGACGCATTGGCGCCTGTTCGCGGTGAGCGACCCGACCCCGCTCGCGACGCCGCCGGCGACGCTCACGCAGCTCGGCCACGACTCCTTCTCACTGCTGGCGCCCGGGGCCGGGACCTACACCGTGCGCCTGCACTTCACCCCCTACTGGGAGCTCGCTCAGGGGCACGGGTGCATCAGCCGCGCGCCCGGCGACTGGACGCGCGTGCAGGCGAGGAGCGCCGGCAGCCTTCGCGTCGCGATCGGCTTCTCGCTGGGCCGCGTGTTCAGCGACGGCCCCCGCTGTCGATGAGAGCCAGCTCAGAGCAGGAAGGAATCAGCACGTGAGGGCGTCTTGGTAATCACAGCGGCCGCGTTGCGCCGCGCAGGCGATTACGACGGAGGTTGGAGATGAAGAGATTGCGCAGGGCTCGGCTCGTGGGAGTGGCGGCAGTCGCCACGCTGGGGTTGAGCGCAGGAATGGCCGGCGCCGCCATGGCGGGACAGCCTGGCGTGACTGCCGGAAATGAATGCCGCGTCACGGAAAACGCACTGCTGACACCCGGCAGATCGATCTCCGCCGGTGGCTCCCCCTTCAACCCCGAAGGGCGGGCTGGGGAACACTATGCGGGCAACCCGGAAACCGCGTCGCTGGAACACGCGCGCAGTGAACATGCGGTTTCGCAGTACGACATCGCTTGCGTCAACGTCTCCAGGTAGACGCACATAACCGGTGGAGACCGGGCGGGGCGTGCTCTTCACCGTCGTCCCGCCCGGCTGCTGAGAGCGCCGCTTCGCTGAGCCGCCCGCGGATCTTCGCCACCCGTCGGTGCGCGCCGTCGTCTAGGCTTCTCGGCGATGGTCGCCCGCGCTCGTGTCCTGCAGGCGCGCGTCCTGCCGCAGGGATGGCTGGATGCGCTGCGCCAGCTCTCGCTCTTCGCCACGGCCTACTTCGCCTACCGCCTGGTGCGGGGAATCGTCGAGGGCGACGCGAACGCCGCCTTCGCCCACGCCCGCTCACTGATCTCGATCGAGCGGGGCATGCACCTCTTCGTCGAGCCGTCGATCCAGGCTTGGGCGTCGGGCAGCCACTTCGTGATGGTGCTGGCGAGCTGGCTGTACGTGAACGCACAGGGCTCGATAACGATCGCCGCTCTCCTCTACCTCTACCTGCGCCACAACCGCAACTTCTACTTCGTGCGCAACATGTTCATGATCGCGATGGCGATAGCGCTCGTCGGGTACACGGTCTTCCCGACGGCGCCACCGCGGTTCATGCCCGAGTGGGGCTTCATGGACACCGTGTCGGACTTCACGCCCGTGAACGTCTCGCACACGAGCGCATCGATGAGCACGCTGTTCAACCCCTATGCCGCAGTGCCCTCGATGCACGTCGCCTTCGCGCTGATGATCGGCTGGCCGCTGTCGCTCCTCGTCCGCTCGAGCGTCGTGCGCGTCCTGTGGATCGTCTATCCCTTCGTGATGACCTTCGTGATCGTCGTGACCGCCAACCACTTCATCCTCGACGCCCTTCTGGGCGCGCTCACAGCGGGCGCCTCCGCCTACGGCGCGATCCTGCTCGCACGGGCACGGCCCGGCGTCTGGCGTTTCGAGCGACTGGCGCCCGTGTCCTCCGGACGCCTGAAGCCGAACCCTGCCGTCTCCCCCGTCCGCATCCCCGCGAGCGGATAGGCGCGAGCTCGGCAGATGGCGCCAAGGCAGCACGCTCCCTCCCGTCGCGCGCGACGCTCCTCCTACCGTGACGGGGCGCGTCGCGCACGCGCCCCGATCGGATCCGGCGAACGCCGCGAGCTCGTCCGCAACCGCCTGATCGAGTCCCGCCTGACGCCCAACGCGATCTCGCTCACCGGCCTGCTGTTGAACGTGCTCGCGGCGGTGCTCGTGTGGGAACAGCTCTTCTTCCTCGGCGGCGTCGCCTTCGTCGTCGGCTCGATCATGGACACGCTCGACGGCCGCTACTCGCGCATGTCGGGCAAGGGCACGCCGTTCGGCGCGTTCCTCGACTCGACGCTCGACCGCATCGAGGAGGGCATCGTCCTGACGGCGGTCGCGGGCTACTTCGCGGTGCAGGGCAACCGAGCCGCTGCGGCCGCGGTGGTCGTCGCCGTGCTCGCGTCGCTGATGGTCAGCTACACACGCGCGCGCGCCGAGGCCCTCGGCGTCGAATGCAAGGTCGGCATCGCCACGCGACCGGTACGCGTCGTGATCCTGGCGATCGGCCTGATCTTCGCGAAGGGCGCCTCGCTCGGCGAATTCGAACTTCTGCAACCGGCCGTCTACGTGCTGGCGGCGCTCAGCCTGATCACGGTGGCGCAGCGCATCTGGCACGTGCGCGCTGCGCTGTCGGTGTGACCTGACGCGCGTCGCGGAGTAGTTAGCACGAACTTAAGGAAGGAATCTCCCCCGTGAGCACACACAGCAACGCAAGCAACGGTGCGGCGTCCAAGAACGGCGCGGCCCGCTACCAGCACGACAAGGTGCGCGTCGCCGTCGTCGGCGTCGGAAACTGCGCCTCGGCGTTCGTCCAGGGCGTCCACTACTACCGCGACGCCGACCCCTCTGAGCGCGTGCCCGGCCTGATGCACGTCGACCTCGGCGGCTATCACGTGCGCGACATCGAGTTCACCGCGGCCTTCGACATCGACGCCGAGAAGGTCGGCAAGGACCTCGGCGCGGCGATCTGGTCGGGCCAGAACAACACGATCCGCTTCGCGGAGGTGCCGGAGCAGTTCGGCCCCAAGGTGCAGCGCGGCATGACGCACGACGGC
>JAOPZM010000100.1 GCA_025964115.1 Solirubrobacterales bacterium | reverse complement strand
GTGCACCTGGGCGAGCTGGTGGAGCGCGACTACGGGGTCCAGCGGCTGCTGTACGCACTCGCCGTGCTGCGCCGGGGGGCTGTGGCCGTCGAGATCGTGCACTGGTTCCTCGAGCGCCCCGAGGAGTGGGTCGGCGTGCGCTACACGGCCGCGGAGCGCCTGGAGCTCGAGCAGCGGCTGGCCGAGAGGCTCGCCCGGGCGCGGGAGCGGCCCTTTGCGGTCACGCGACGGCCACATCGCGCTTTGTGCCTCACATGCCCCGGCAGGGCCGGGCTCTGCTCCTGGGGTGAGGCCGAGACGCTCCGGGAGGGTTCTGAGGAGCTCGACCTGGGAGTCGATGGTGCCTGAAAACCCCGCGTAGCAGGGCCTCAGCGCCCGCTTTAGGTGCCTTTAGATTCATCCGCGCCGCCGGTTTGCGGGGGCTCTTCGCTGCTACGCTTTCTGGCTCCGCCTCAGGTGCCCGCCTGCCCGCGCCACGGGGGATGCACCGCCCCAAGGGAGCACTTCCATGACCTCGCAAACCAAGCAGCCGCCAGAGGCCGTCGGCCTTTACGACCCTAGCTTCGAGCACGACGCGTGCGGCGTGGGCATGGTCGCCCGCCTGGACAATCGGCCGACGCACGAGGTGATCCAGCGGGCGATCACGGCACTCGAGAACCTCGAGCACCGCGGCGCCACCGGCGCGGACCCATGCACCGGCGACGGCGCCGGGATCCTGATGCAGATGCCCGACGAGCTGCTGCGGGCGGTCGTGGACTTCGAGCTGCCGCCGCTGGGCCGCTACGGCGTCCTGATGTGCTTCCTGCCGACCGACCCCGACGCGCGTGGCAGGCTCGAGGGCCTGCTCGAGCGGACGGTCCAGGCAGAGGGTCAGCGCCTGCTCGGATGGCGCGACGTGCCCGTCGATGAGACGCAGACCGGCGATGTGGCCGGCGCGTGCCGTCCGGTGATCCGCCAGCTGTTCGTGGGTGCCGGCCCGGCGCAGGCCGAGGACCGGGACGCCTTCGAGCGCAAGCTCTACGTGATCCGCCGCGTGTGTGAGCTGGCCGCCGAGGATGAGGGCCCCCCCTCCCTGTACGTCGCCTCGAGCTCCTCCCGCACGATCAACTACAAGGGCATGCTGATCAGCTACCAGCTGGCGGCGTTCTACCCCGACCTGCGCGACGAGCGCTGCAAGAGCGCGCTGGCGCTCGTCCACTCCCGCTTCTCCACGAACACGTTCCCCAGCTGGGAGCTCGCGCATCCCTACCGCGTGATCTGCCACAACGGCGAGATCAACACGGTGAGGGGCAACGTCAACTGGATGCGTGCGCGGGAGAGCAAGCTGCGCAGCGAGCTGTTCGGCGATGACCTCAGCAAGATCCTGCCCGTCGTCAGCGCCGGCAACTCAGACTCCGCGACGTTCGACAACGTGCTCGAGCTGCTGCTCCTCGGGGGCCGCTCGCTGCCGCACGCGGCGATGATGATGATCCCCGAGGCCTACCGCGACCGTGAGGACCTGCCCGAGTACCTGAAGGGGTTCTACGCCTTCCACTCCTGCCTGATGGAGCCGTGGGACGGCCCGGCCTCCGTGGCCTTCACCGACGGCCGCGTCGTCGGCGCCACGCTCGACCGCAATGGGCTGCGACCGGGCCGGTGGGTCGAGACGACCGACGGCCACGTCGTCCTGGGCTCGGAGTCGGGGCTGCTGGACATCCCGCCCGCCGAGGTGCGGCGGCTGGGGCGGCTGCAGCCAGGCAAGCTCTTCCTCGTCGACCTCGAGCAGGGCCGTATCGTCGACGATGAGGAGGTAAAGCGGGAGGTGTCCACCCGCCGCCCCTACGGCGAGTGGTACGCGCGCAACGCGGTCCCGTTCTCGGAGCTTCCCCCCTCGGAGCAGGTCACGCTCTCCCGCCAGCCGCTGCGCCTGCGCCAGCGCGCGTTTGGCTACACGCAGGAGGACCTCCGCGTGCTGCTCGAGCCGATGGCCATCGAGGGCGCCGAGCCGGTGGGTTCGATGGGCAACGACCTCTCCCTCGCTGTGCTCTCAGACCAGGCGCCGCCGCTGTTCTCCTACTTCAAGCAGCTGTTCGCACAGGTGACCAACCCGCCGATCGACCCGATCCGCGAGGAGATCGTGATGAGCCTCGCGACGAGCCTCGGCAACGAGCGCAACCTGTTCGAGGAGACCCCCGAGCACGCGCACAAGCTCCTGCTGGACCAGCCGATCCTGCTCAACCGGGAGCTCGAGACGCTCCGCCACGTCGAACATGACGTCTACAAAGCGCAGACGCTCGACATCACCTGGCCGGTCGAGGAGGGACCCGCCGGGATGAAGGTGGCGATCGAGCGGATCTGCCGCGAAGCGCACGAGGCGATCGCCACGGGCGTCAACATCATCATCCTGTCCGACCGCGCGATCGGGCCCAGCCGTGCGCCGGTCCCCTCGCTGCTCGCGGTCGCAGCCATTCACCACCATCTCGTCATCGAGGGCACGCGCCTGCGGGCGGGAATCATCCTCGAGTCGGGCGAGCCGCGCGAGGTGCACCACTTCGCGACCCTGATCGGCTACGGCGCCAGTGCGATCAACCCCTACCTCACGCTCGAGACGCTCGACGAGCTCGTCGTCGAGGGACGCATCGGCCGGCCCGCCGACGACGGCGGCGGGCAGCCGCCGAGCCCAGAGGAGCTGAACCAGCTGCTCGAGCAGGCCGCGCAGAACTTCGTCAAAGCGGTCGGCAAAGGCCTGCTCAAGACGATCTCGAAGATGGGCATCTCCACGATCCAGTCCTACCGCGGGGCGCAGATCTTCGAGGCCGTCGGGCTCGAGCGGGAGCTGATCGACGCGCACTTCACGGGTACGGCCTCGCGCATCGGGGGCATCGGATTGGACGTGCTGGCAACCGAGGCGCTCGAGCGCCATGCGCGCGGCTATCCCGCGGCTCGGGCCGCCGTCGATTCGCTGTTGCCGGTCGGGGGCGTCTACGCATGGCGGCGCGACGGCGAGCACCACATGTGGAACCCCGAGACGATCGCTCTCGTGCAGCATGCGGTGCGCGCGGCCAACGGGGACGTCGGCGCCGCGCTCGGCGGGGACCACGAGGCCTACGACGCCGTGCGCGAGAGCGCCGCCTTCGAGAAGTACCGCGAATATGCGCGGGCGGTCAACGACGACGCCGCCCGCCAGGCGACGCTCCGCGGGCTGCTCGAGGTCCGCACGGAGGGCAGGCAGGCGATCCCGCTCGAGGAGGTCGAGCCCGCCAGCGAGATCGTCAAGCGGTTCTGCACGGGCGCGATGAGCCTGGGCTCGATCTCGCGCGAGGCGCATGAGACTCTGGCGATCGCGATGAACCGCCTCGGCGGACGCTCGAACACGGGAGAGGGCGGGGAGGACCCGTCGCGCTACGTGCCCGACGCCAACGGCGACCGTCGCCGCTCGGCGATCAAGCAGGTCGCCTCGGGCCGTTTCGGCGTGACGATCCACTACCTCGTCAACGCCGACGAGCTCCAGATCAAGATGGCCCAGGGGGCCAAGCCCGGTGAGGGAGGGCAGCTGCCCGGCCACAAGGTCGACTCCTACATCGGCTCGATCCGCCACACGACGCCGGGCGTCGGTCTGATCTCGCCCCCGCCCCACCACGACATCTACTCGATCGAGGACCTCAAGCAGCTGATCTACGACCTGCGCTGCTCGAACCCCGCAACGCCGGAGCACAGGGGGGCACAGGTGTCGGTCAAGCTCGTCGCCGAGGTCGGCGTGGGCACGGTCGCCGCAGGCGTCTCGAAGGCCAACGCCGACCGCGTCCTGATCTCCGGGCACGACGGCGGGACGGGCGCCTCGCCGCTCTCCTCGATCCAGGCGGCGGGCGTGCCGTGGGAGATCGGCCTCGCCGAGACCCAGCAGACACTGCTGCTGAACGACCTGCGCTCGCGCATCACTGTGCAGACCGATGGACAGCTGAAGACCGGACGCGACGTCGTCGTCGCCGCGATGCTGGGCGCCGACGAGATGGGCTTCTCGACCGCGCCGCTGATCGCCACGGGCTGCATCATGATGCGCGCCTGCCATCTGAACACGTGTCCGGTGGGAATTGCCACGCAGGACCCCGAGCTGCGCAAGCGCTTCAGGGGCACGCCCGAGCACGTCGTCAACTTCTTCTTCTTCGTCGCCGAGGAGGTGCGCGAGATGCTCGCGTCCCTGGGCCTGCGCTCGCTCGACGAGGCGATCGGCCGCGTCGACCTGCTCGGCGTGGGTCCGGCGATCGACCACTGGAAGGCGCGTGGCGTCGACCTCACGCACCTGCTCACCCACATCGAGCTGCCCGAGGGCGCGCCGCGCCATCGCGTGGAACCGCCGCCCGCCGTGCTCGACGACGCGCTCGACTGGCAGCTCGTGGAGAGCTCGCGACCGGCTCTCGAGCGCGGCGACCGCGTGAGCTTCTCCCTGCCGATCCGCAACCGCAACCGCTGTGTCGGCGGCATCCTCTCGAGCCACGTGGCCCGCCGCTTCGGCGCCGAGGGGTTGCCCGAGGACTCGATCGTCGTCGACTTCGAGGGCTCCGCCGGGCAGAGCTTCGCCGGCTGGCTCGCGCCGGGGCTCACGTTCACACTGCGGGGCGACGCGCAGGACTATGCCGGCAAGGGCCTCTCGGGGGGCGTCTTCGCGATCCGCCCGCGCGAGGGGATGGGCGAGCACTTCAGGGCCGAGCAGAACGTGATCGTCGGCAACACCGTGCTCTACGGAGCTACCGCCGGCAGGGCCTTCTTCCGCGGCCTGGCCGGCGAGCGCTTCGCCGTGCGCAACTCGGGCGCTTGGGCGGTCGTCGAGGGCGTCGGCGATCACTGCTGCGAGTACATGACCGGCGGGCGCGTCGTCGTGCTCGGGTCGACAGGCCGCAACTTCGCTGCCGGCATGAGCGGCGGCGTGGCCTACGTGCTGGATGAGGACTCAAGCTTCCACAAGCGCTGCAACATGGGCATGGTCGGCTTCGAGGAGCTGGCCGACGCGGACGCGATCGAGCTGCGCGCGATGATCGAAGAGCACCTGCGGCGTACGGACTCTCAGGTCGCGGCCCGGGTGCTGGCCGAATGGGAGCGGCTGCTGGCGAGGGGCGCCTTCGTGAAGGTGATGCCCAACGACTACAGGCGCGTGCTGCGCGAGCTGGCCGAAGAAGAGGAACGGGCGGCGGTCGCCGCCGAAAACGGGAACCTGTCGGCTCGCCGGCCGCTGGACGCGGTCGGTGAGACGGGCGCTTGATGGGCAAGCTCGGCGGCTTCCTGCAGATCGAGCGACACGGCATCCCCCAGCGGGACCCGGCCGAGCGCGCGCGCGATTACCGCGAGTTCCTGCTGCCGCGCCCGGCGGGAGAGCTGCGTGAGCAGGGCGCCCGGTGCATGGACTGCGGCGTGCCCTTCTGCCACAACGGCTGCCCGCTCGGAAACCTGATCCCCGACTGGAACGACCTCGTCTACCGCGACCGCTTCCGCGACGCGATCGTTCAGCTGCACGCGACCAACAACTTCCCGGAGTTCACCGGCCGCCTGTGTCCGGCCCCATGCGAGGCGGCCTGCGTGCTCGAGATCCGCGAAGGGGACGCGGTCACGATCAAACAGATCGAGAACTCGATCATCAACCGCGCGTGGGAGGAGGGCTGGGTGCTCCCAGAGCCTCCCCGCCGCGAGACCGGATGGGGCGTGGCCGTGGTGGGCGCCGGGCCCGCCGGCATGGCGGCAGCCCAGCAGCTGCGCCGCGCCGGCCACCAGGTGACGCTGTTCGAGCGCGACGAGGCCCTCGGCGGCCTCGTGCGCTTCGGTGTGCCTGACTTCAAGATCGAGAAGGCCGTCGTCGAGCGGCGAGTCACGCAGATGATCGCCGAGGGCGTAGAGGTGCGCTGCGGGGTCGACGTCGGACGCGACGTGAGCGTCGCTGAGCTCCGCGAGCGGTTCGACGCGATCGTGCTCGCGACAGGGTCGCGCGTGCCACGCGACCTGCCGGTCCCCGGCCGCGAGCTCGACGGAGTGCACTTCGCGATGGACTACCTCTACCAGCGCAACCGGTGGGTCGCCCGCGAGTTCGGACCTGAGCCGGCCGTGGCCCAGCCGCCGGTGGAGCGGGAGATAACGGCCAGTGGGAAGCACGTCGTCGTGATCGGCGGAGGCGACACGGGAGCGGACTGCATCGGCAACGCGATGCGCGAGGGGGCGAGCTCGATCACGCAGCTCGAGCTGCTCTCAGAGCCGCCACCACACCGTCCCGACGAGGTCACTCCCTGGCCGGAGTGGCCGCTGAAGTACCGTCTCAGCTACGCGATGCAGGAGGCCAGGACGGCCGGCGTCGGCGAGCAGGACTATTCGGTCGCGACAACCCGCTTCGGCGATGACGGCGACGGGGCGGTGGCCGCGCTGCACATCGCCCAGGCGGAAGCGGCGCCCCCGTTCGCGCCCGTCGCCGGCACAGAGCGAGAGCTCCCGGCGCAGCTCGTGCTGCTGGCGATGGGCTTCCTGCACCCCGAACAGGAGCTGCTCGAGCAGCTGGGGGTCGAGCGGGACCCGCGCGGCAACGTCAAGGCGGTAAAGCCCTACACGACCTCGGTCGAGGGCGTCTTCGCCGCCGGCGACGCGCGTCGCGGCCAGTCGCTGATCGTCTGGGCCATCAACGAGGGCCGTCAGTGCGCGCGCATGGTCGACCGCTACCTGGCCGAGCGGCAGGCCGCGGCCGGGGGACCGCCGGCCCGGCCGATCGTGGACGAGGGCCTGGCGGGCCACGCCGACGCCGACGAAGGACCTGAGGGCCCGCCATTCCGCGCCGGCCCCGGGATCGTCGCGGGCTAGCTACGCTTGCTGGACGTGAGCGCGCAGGCGGAAAACGGGCATTACGCGGCGTCGGGGCTGCGCCGCGCGTGCATCATCGGCGCCGGCTCCTCCGGCATCGCCGCCGCCAAGGCCCTGCACGAGCGCGGGATCCCGTTCGACTGCTTCGAGAAGTCCGACCGCGTTGGCGGCAATTGGGTCTTCGGCAACAAGAACGGCATGTCCGCGGCCTACCGCGACCTGTTCATCAACACGTCGCGACCGCGGATGCAGTACACGGACTTCCCGATGCCCGAGGCCTATCCCGACTTCCCGCACCACACCCACATCGCGGCCTACTTCGAGAAATACGTGGACCACTTCGGCTTCCGCGAGAAGCTCACCTTCGAAACCGGCGTCAAGCACGCCTCGCGCGGCGCCGACGGCACGTGGAGCGTCGAGCTCGACACCGGCGAGACGCGCCATTACGAGGCGCTGCTCGTCGCCAACGGACACCACTGGAACGCGCGCTGGCCCGAACCGGCCTTCCCCGGCTCCGACAGCTTCGCCGGCGTGCAGCTGCACGCCCACTCCTATCGAGATAACTCGATCTTCGCGGGCAAGCGTGCCGTGATCCTGGGGATGGGCAACTCGGCGATGGACATCGCCGTTGAGTCCTCCTACGTCGCCGAGAGGACATACCTGTCGGCGCGCCAGGGCGTGTGGATCATCCCCAAGTACATCTTCGGCAAACCGGTGGACCAGATGCGCAACGACCCGCGCGTGCCGTTCAAGGTCCGCCAGCGCCTCACCCAGGCACTGATCCGCAGCTATGCCGGTCCACCGGAGCGCTACGGCCTGCCCAAGCCCAATCACCGGTTCGGCGAGGCCCACCCCACGATCTCCGGGCGCATCCTCGACCGCATCCAGCACGGGACGATCGCGCCCAAGCCCAACATCGACTCATTCGACGGCTCGCGCGTCAAGTTCATCGACGGCAGCACCGTCGAGGCGGATGTCGTCGTCTACTGCACCGGCTACAAGATCACCTTCCCCTTCTTCGAGGAGGGTCTGATCTCCGCTCCGGACAACCGCATCGAGCTGTTCAGACGCGTCTTTCACCCGGACATCCCCAACGTGTTCTTCGTCGGCCTGCTGCAGCCGCTCGGGGCGATCATGCCGCTCGCCGAGGCCCAGGGCGCCTGGGTCGGCGACTACCTGCTGGGCGACTATGCGCTGCCCGAGACGGCCCACATGCGGGCCGACATCGAGGCCGACCAGAGGGCCATGCGGACCCGCTACGTCGCCTCAAAGCGACACACCATCCAGGTCGACTTCGACGACTACCTCCATGCGCTCGCCAAGGAGCGCCGCGAGGGCGCCGCACGGGCGCGCGCCAAAGGCTTCCTCCCACCGGCGCAATGCCGACCTTCTGCCGTCACAACCGCTTCATAGAGCGCTGCCCGATCTGCAGCAAGACGCTGCCGGGCTACGCCCCCGAGGCAAGCCCGACCCGAAGCCGCGGCTCGGCTCGCGCACCCGCGGGCGAGAAGCCGGCGAGGCGACGCGCTGCGCGTGGCGAGGGGATGAGGGTGCTCCGCGAGGGTCGCGCCGAGCAGGACGGCTACAGCTCGCAGCTGATCCCCGGGGTCCACGCTTCGGCCGACGCACGCCGCCTGGCGCAGGAGCTCGCCTTCTCGAGCGCTCGCCTACAGACCCTGGCCGAGGACCCGCCCGGTCTCTACGGGGAGGTGAGGGCGCTTGCCGAGGAGGATCTCGAGCGGGCCACATGGGTCGGCTTCCTGATCGCCTACCTCTCGCCCCTCGAGGACGAGGACCCGTTCGCCGGCATTCGCCTGGCCCTGGCGCGCGGCTCCGGTGAGGAGCAGGCCGGCGGCGAGCTTCCCGATCTCGCCGACGTGCCGCTCGGCCCGCGGACCTCGCACGATCCTGTGCGGGGCTCGAGCACACTCCTCGCCTACCGCCAGTGGGTCGAGCGGACGGCCGGTCCTGGTGGCCAGGCGGCCGCGCTCGTCGGCGACCCGGGTTGGAGCCCCGAGCGGCGCTTCGAGCGCGTGTTCGAGCGGCTGGCCCTCCCGGGATTCGGGCGCACGGGTCGCTATGAGCTGCTCCTGGTGCTCGGCAGGCTGGGCCTGTACGAGCTGCGCCCGGACTCCCTGCATCTCGCCGGCACGGCCGGGCTGTCGGCCGGCGATGCCACCGCGCTGGCCGCCAAGCGCGTGTTCGCGATCGGCGATCCGCTGCTGCTCGAGCGGCGCGCGCGATCCCTCGCGGAGGCGGTGCCGCTGCCGATCGAGACGCTGGACCTCGCCCTCGCGAACTGGGCCTCACCGCAGCGCGCGACGCTCGGATTCTCAGGCGATATCAGCGACAACGCTGCGCTCGAGCGAGCCACGGACGCGCTCGGACTCTGAGGACCGCGGCGCGCCGCGGGCGTGCAGACGGGGGGACTCGAGGCCGCGAAAGTACCGTCCACACCGCCGCCTACAGTCTTCGGTTGTCAGCTGTTCTCTTCCTCGAGGAGTCGCCGATGCCACTCTGCTTCATCGCACCGCAAGATGCCATTCGCGTCATCGCTGAGTCAGTCGGCCGAGAGGCCCGCCGGCAGCTGGTGGGCGAGGTCGTGCGTGCCTGGGTGGATGACATCCCCGACCAGGAGCTCTCGGTTCACTACGCCAAGGCGATCGCCGACCTCGATCAGGACGACCTGCACCTGCTCGCAGCCTGGCACGCGTCGCTCGAGGTCGGCCAGCCGATACCCAACACCGACTTCCTCGTGCGGGTCTTCCCCAGTCTCGGGGACAACCGCCGCGAGGCGCTGAAGATCGCCGCGGGCTTCCGCGGGGAGGAGGCGTTCCAGGCCGGCGTCGCCGAGGATCAGGCGCTGGACACGGTGCTGCCCCGCCTCTCCGAAGAACGGGCGATCGAGCTCGCCAACGAGTGCATCCAGCTGTACATGTGGGATCGCCTCGGCTGCGACAACTAGTAACGGCCTCAGAGGGCCGCGTGGCGCCGCGGCGCCGCGTCCTCGATCACCCCGGGGATCTCGGCTTGCCGGGGTGAGCGGCGGCCCGAGCTAGACTGGCGGCATGTCCGACGCTGGCGCCACGCCCACCCAGGAGGACGTCATGGACGCCCTCTCGAACGTGATCGATCCGGAGCTCGGCCTCGACTTCGTCGAGCTGGGCCTGATCTACGGCGTCGAGGTCGAGGACGGCGCCGTGCGGGTCACGTTCACGCTGACCACACCGGGCTGCCCGATAGGGCCGCAGGTCACCGAGCAGATCGACGAATTCGTCGGTGAACTGGAGGGCGTGAAAAGCGTCGAGTCGGAGATGGTGTTCACGCCGCCGTGGTCGCCGGAGAAGATGAGCGAGGACGCCAAGTTCGCGCTCGGCTTCTGAGCGGCGCCGAAAATAGGGGCCGGCACCACGAAGACCAAGGCGACCGCCCTTGAAGCTGTGGAGCTTGAGGCACTCTTGATGCCTACGTGTCTTGCGACATCGCCTACTACGGTTCCAGCGCGGGCGCTCCGAGGTCGTCAGGCAGGGGTGGCCGCGGACTCGCGCGCGAGCGAGACGAGCGTCGCGAGTTCCCGGGCGATGTCCTCGCCGATCGAGTCGATGTCGGGGAGTGCGTCGAAGTCGCCGAGCAGCCCGAAGTTCATCTGGCCGTTGTAGGACATGATCGCGATCGCCAGGGCATGGTTCTCGGGCAGGAACGCCACGGGCATGGCCTGCTGCATTTCGCGGCCGAGAACATAGAGGGGGAATTGCGGCCCGGGGATGTTGGTGACGATCAGGTTGAAGAGCCGTGTGGAGAAGTTCAACCGCGAGGCCTGCGCGAGGATCGTCGGCGGGGCGAAGTTCTGCGCGCCGGCGATCATTTCGGCGCCCAGCGCCTGCTTTGACTCCTTCAGGCCGTCCATTGCTTTGGAGACGAACCGCAGGCGCTGGAGCGGGTCTGCGATGTAGACGGGGAGCGGCCCGCGCATGACCACGATGCGGTTGCCGGCGGTGTGGTGCTGGTCCTCGGCGCGAACCGAGACGGGCACGAGCGCCCGCAGCTCCACGCCCTCGGTGTGCCGTTTGCGCGCGAGCAGGAACGAGCGCAGGGCGCCCGTCACGGTGGCGAGCACGACATCGTTGACGGTTCCCCCGAAGGCGTCCTTTACAGCCTTGAAGTCCTCGAGCTCGCTCGTCACTCCGACAAAGCGCCGGTACGGCCCGATCGGGACGTTCAGGGGGGTTTCCGGCGCCGGATTCAGACCGGCCCAGACGATCTCCCCGACGCCCTCCGCCGTCTCCCGCGCCCGGGCGAGCGCATGCTCCGGATGGGTGAGCGCGTCGATCGCGCCCTCGGCCAGCTCGACCCCCGCACGGAACGCGCCGATCAGGCCGGCTGCGACCAGGTGGGCGGCACCGGGTTCCGGGTGTGGCTGCCATGCGCGGCCAGAGTGGCTTATCGGCGGCGGGTCGGGAGACAGGTCGAACAGCACCGTGGCCAGGTCGATGCCGGCGATACCGTCGATCAGCGAGTGATGGGTCTTCGTGATCAGCGCGAAGCGATCGTCCTCGAGGCCCTCGATCAGCCACATCTCCCACAGCGGCTTGGAGCGGTCGAGCTGCTGGGAGAAGATGCGCGCGGTCAGCTCCTGGAGCTGCTCCCAGGTCCCCGGCGAGGGCAGAGCCGTGTGGCGGACGTGGTACTCGAGGTTGAAGCTCGGGTCGTCGATCCAGACCGGCCGGCCACTGTCAAGGGCGGTGTAGGCGAGCTTGTGGCGGTAGCGCGGAACGAGGTGCAGGCGCATGCGAATCTGCCCGAGGAACTCCTCCATGCTGGGAGGTGGTCCCTCGACGATCGTCACGCCGCCGATGTGCATGTGCGAGACAGGACCCTCCTGGTGCAGGAAGGAGGCGTCGACCGCCGTGAGCCTGTCGAGGTGCCGTTGGGGCATCGGTCGCTAAGCCTACCCGGGCGCCCCCTACAATGGCAACGGTGACGCACACAGTCCAGAAGCTGTTGCTCGCGGCCCCTCGCGGCTATTGCGCGGGCGTGGATCGTGCGGTGCAGACCGTCGAACGGGCGCTCGAAATCCACGGCGCCCCGGTCTATGTGCGCAAGGAGATCGTCCACAACAAGCACGTCGTCGAGCAGCTGAGCGAACGGGGTGCGATCTTCGTCGAAGAGCAGACTGAAGTGCCGGAGGGCGCGGTGTGCGTCTTCTCCGCCCACGGAGTCGCCCCGAGCGTGCGCGCCGGCGCCGAGGAGCGCCGCCTGCGCACGATCGACGCCACCTGTCCGCTGGTGACGAAGGTCCACCGTGAGGCGTCCCGCTTCGCCGCCGAGGGCTACACGATCGTCCTCATCGGCCACGACGGCCACGAGGAGGTCGAAGGCACGATGGGCGAGGCGCCCGAGCAGATGGTGCTCGTGCAGAGCGAGCAGGACGTGGACGAGCTCGAGATCGAGGACAGCGAGCCGCTGGCATACGTCACGCAGACCACCCTCGCGGTCGACGAAACGAGTTCGATCATCGCTCGCCTGCGCGCCCGCTTTCCGCGCATCGTCGGCCCCCGCACCGATGACATCTGCTACGCGACGACGAACCGCCAGACGGTCGTCAAGCAGATGGCCAGCGACTGTGACCTGATGCTCGTGATCGGCTCGCGCAACTCGTCGAACTCACTGCGGCTGGTCGAGGTCGCGCGCGACTGCGGCACCGAGGCCCATCTGATCGACAAGGCCGGCGAGGTCCAGGAGGAGTGGCTGCAGGGCAAGCGCGTCGTCGGGATCTCCTCCGGAGCCAGCGCCCCCGAGAACCTGGTTCAGGAGCTGGTCGGCTACTTCCGCACGCGGGGCGTGACCGACATCTCCGAGTTCGAAGTGATTCGTGAGGACGTCCGCTTCATGCTTCCCAAGCAGATACGCGAAGCCATCGCCGGGGCACCGCGCCCGGAGGGCGTGGTCGGGGCATCCTGAGGCTCACGCAGGCTCCGGGGCGCCGACCGCATCCCCTCGTGAGCGCCGCAGCGAACGACCGCAGTTGGCCATGCGCACGCTGATCATCTCCGACCTGCACCTGGGCAGCGTCTCTCGGTCTGACCTGCTGCGGCGAGCGGAGATCCGCGCGCCGCTGCTCGACGCCCTGGGGGGCGTTGACCGCCTGGTTCTGCTCGGCGACGTGCTGGAGCTGAGGCACGGCCCGCTGCGCGACGCGCTGGCGGCCGCCCGCCCGTTCTTCGAAGACGTCGGCGAGGCGCTGGACGGAGGCGAAGTGATCGTGTCGGCCGGAAACCATGACCACGCCCTCGTGGAACCGTGGCTGGCACGCCGCGGCGAGGAGCGCGAGCCGGAGCCTCTGCAGCTCGAGCAGTTGATCGAGCCGGCGGACGCCTCGCCCGCGCTGCAGCGGATCGCCGCCTGGTGCTCGCCTGCCCGGGTGAGTGTGGCCTACCCCGGCCTGTGGGTGCGGCCAGACGTCTACGCATGCCACGGTCACTACCTCGACAGCCATCTGACCGTGCCGACGCTCGAGCGCCTCAGCGTGGGCGCGATGAGCCGCCTGCTCGGTCGATCTCCCGAGAGCTTCGGCTGCGTCGGGGACTACGAGTCGGTCGGCGCGCCGATCTTTGCCTGGAGGGACGCCATCTCTCGCGACGCGCGAACCGGCAGCGTGCTCAACGGCCTCGCCACCGTCTCCGCGTGGCGGGTGCTCGGCGGGGGCGACGGAGCGTCTGCGGACCGCGATGGCGCGGTCCCCGAGATGGCTGGCCCGCTGACGGTTCGCCGCCGCGCCGCCGGGCGCAGGCTCCGCCTGCGCGCGCTGGTCGGCGCATTCCCTATCGCCGTCGCCGCACTCAACCGCGCCGGAATCGGACCGCTGCGTCCCGACATCTCGCCGGGAGAGCTCCGCCGGGCCGGGCTGAGGGCGATGGGCGAGGTCGCCGCGAGACTCAGGCTCGGTGACGCATACGTCGTCTTCGGCCATACCCATCGCTCCGGCCCGCTGCCGGGTGACCGCATGGAGGAGTGGCGCGGGCGCGGGGGCGCGCGGCTGGTCAACGCCGGCAGCTGGACCTACTCGGAGATATTCGTTACAGCCAACCCGGGCGAGAGCCCCTACTGGCCGGGCGCCTGCGTGCTCGTCGAGGACGAGGGAGCACCGCAGCTGCTCCGGTTGCTGCAGGAGCGCTCGCAGTCCGAGCTCAGGCCGGTCGCGGTCTGAGTCCCCGGCGGGCTCGGCAGATTCGACGCCGCCTTCGAGGTGCGGGAGCACTCCTCAGAAGACCACCTCGATCGGTGGGTTGATCGCCCCGATCAGTCCTTGCGGAAGATCAGGGTGGCTTCCTCGTAGGAGCGCTCGGCGGTTCCAGCCACCGGGCGGGAATGCAACTTCGCATGCCACTCGGTGACCGACGCCTCGGCGAGCAGCTTGCCGAGGCGGGTGAGGGAGTAGGAGTTCATGCTCCTGTACAGGTATGACCGGTCGAGCGAGCGGAAGGGCGGCGGCAGGGTCACGTGGATCGCTCCCACCCCGCCCGGACGCAGGCCCCGGACGAGCGTGTCGATGATCTGCTCGCCCTCGCGTGAGGGGATGTGCTGGAAGACGAAGAACGAGACCACGAGGTCGTAGCGGCCGTGGAGCTCGGCGAGCCTCCCCGCCTCCATCCACTCCACGTTCGTGAGGTTCCGGCGGCTTGCGTTGCGGTCCGCCTCCCGCAGCACCGCGGGCGACACGTCAAGCCCGTAGACGTACTCGCAGCGTTCGGCGAGCGCGAGGGCGTTGCGTCCCACGCCGCAGCCGAAGTCGAGCGTGGTGCGCGACTCCAGCGTGCAGCCCGTCTGGGCCTCGATCCTCGCCGCCAGCGTCGCAACCTGCTCGGAGCCCTTCTCGAAGAACCGCTGACGGGCCGCCTCGTCCATGGCGTCCAGGCGCGTGGTGTCGGCCGAGTCGCGCCCGCGTAGGTGTCCGGCGCGCCACAGGAGGAGCTGCGCCTGATGAACTGGGTCGTAGGTCATCGCGCGAGGGCTCCTTCGAGGCGGCAGTGTACATGAGAGCGTCGGAGCCCAGGCGCGATCGGCGGCGCCTGGCCGGCGGGGCGAGGGGGCGCTACCCTCGCTGCATGAGAGGCGATCGTGTGGAGGTGGTTGTCGCTGCGGACGACGGCTCTCGCACGTATGACATCACCGCTACGCGCGCCGGTCGCCGGGTGGAGATAACAACGGGTCGGGGTGTCGTCGAGGTCACCGAGGTGACGCGCACCGGTGAGCCGGTGCGACGGGCGCGATTCATGGCCAGCCGCGTCCTCGCGCTCGTCGAGCACCCGGCGAGCGAGGTTCAAGAGAAGCGAGAGCCGTCCGACGACGGGACCTGACGGCCAGTCATGTGACTCCTGGCGTGAAGCACGTGGCGTGGCAGCGCACGCCCGGCGCGATCTCGAGCTCGAGCACCGCCGCCGTGTGGCGCTCGTGCTCGACCAGCGCGTACGCCCCGGGGTGTTCCACCTCGAGCTCGAGGCCGCCCTGGCCGCCGCCGCCGTTGACGCGCACCGTTCCGGCCCCGTCCAGCACTGCCCACACGCCGCCGGCCTCGTACGGGCCGCGGTACGCACCGGGCTGATCGGCGCTCTGGCGGCTGAGCCGCGCGTCCGGGGCGTCCTCCGGTCGCAGCGGAGCCATCGGCTCCCGCTCGACTCCGACGAGCTCCTGGATCGCGAGCTCCGTCTCGGCGTAAGCCCCCTCGCCGTAGTGGTACTCGAAGAGCCGTGCCCGCCCGTCGAACAGATAGCGCGCCGGCCAGCCTTCGTTTTCGTAGTCGCGCCAGAGCTCCAGCTCGCTGTCTATCAGCACCGGGTAGGGGATCTCAAGCCGCGCCACGGCCTCTCGGACGGCCCGCTCCTCGCGGGACGGGTCGAAGCCGGGACAGTGGACGCCGACGACACGAAGGCCCGCCGGGGCATAGCGCTCATGCCACGCCTTCACGTAGGGAAGGGTGCGCAGCGAGTTCGGCCGGCAGAAGTCCCAGAACTCCACGAGCAGCGGCCGCCCGCGCTGGATGCTCGCCTGCGGACGCTCGACGTTGACCCATGGCAGCTTCGTCGGAAACAGCGGCGCTGCGATCGTGTCTACGGGCGCGCGCAAGCCGCGCGGCTAGCCGATGCTGCCGACCATCTCCAACTGGATCAGCCGGTTGAGCTCGACCGCGTACTCCATCGGCAGCTCCTTCGTGACCGGCTCGATGAAGCCGTTGACGATCATCGCCGCGGCCTCGTCCTCGGTGAAGCCTCGCGAGCCCATATAGAAGAGCTGGTCGTCGGAGATGCGACCGACGGTTGCCTCGTGCGCGACGGTGACGTGAGGGTTCTGGATCTGGATGTCAGGCCAGGTGTCCGAGCGCGATTCGCCGTCCATCATCAGCCCGTCGCATTGCACCCTCGCTTTGGATCCGGCGGAGTTGTGGCCCATCTTGACCAGGCCCCTGTAGCCCATGATGCCGCCGTCCTTGGAGATCGACTTGGCGAGGATGTTCGATGTGGTGTTGGGCGCCAGGTGCACGACCTTCGCGCCCGTGTCCTTGTGAACGCCTTTGCCGGCGACACCGACGTTCAGATGGTCGGCGCGCGCGCCCTCGCCCATCAGGAAGGAGCCCGGGTAGAGCATCACGTACTTCGCGCCCATCGAGCCCCGACCCACTCCACAGTCCCCTCGGCGTCCACCACCGCGCGCTTGGTGTTGAGGTTGTAGACGTCCTTTGACCTGTTCTGCACGGTCGTGTAGCGCGCCTTGGCGCCCTCTTGCACGATGATCTCGACCACAGCGGAGTGCATCGAGTTGACGCTGTAGGTCTGCGCGGTGCAGCCCTCGATTT
>JAOPZM010000073.1 GCA_025964115.1 Solirubrobacterales bacterium | reverse complement strand
GTAGCCGCTCTGGGTGATCGTGATCACCATCTGCTGGTCGGCGATCAGGTCCTCGATGTCGATCTCGTCCTCGGAGTGGCTGATCTCGGTGCGCCGCTCGTCGCCGAAGCGCTCGGAGAGCTCCGTGAGCTCCTCCTTGATCACCGCTAGCACCCGGTTCTCGTCGCCGAGGATCGCCCGCAGCTCGGCGATCCGCTCGGTCACGTCGGCGTGCTCCTGTTTGATCGCGTCGGCCTCGAGCGCGGTGAGCTGGGAGAGGCGCAGGTCGAGGATCGCCGTCGCCTGCACGGCGCTCAGCTCGAAGCGCGCGACGAGCTGCTCGCGCGCGCTGTCCCGGTCGCGCGAGCCGCGGATCAGCTCGATGATCGCATCGAGGTTCTCGAGCGCCGTGAGCAGGCCCTCGAGGATGTGGGCGCGGGCCTCCTTCTCCGACAGCTCGTGCTTGGTCCGGCGCACGATCACTTCGCGCTGGTGGGCGACGTAGTTGTGGATCACCGCGCGCAGGTCGAGCGTCCGCGGGACGTTGTCGACGAGCGCCACCATGTTCACGCCGAAGGTTGTCTGCATCGGCGTGTGCTTGTACAGCTTGTTGAGGACCACCTTCGGGATCGCGTCGCGCTTGAGCTCGATCATCAGGCGCATGCCGCGCTTGTCCGAGTAGTCGTTGAGGTCTGCGATCTCGGGGATCTTTTTCTCGCGCACGAGCTCGGCGATCTTCTCGATCAGGCCGCCGGGGCCACCCTTCTTGACCATGAAGGGCAGCTCGGTGACCACGATCGCCTCCTTGCCCTGTTTGAGCGGCTCGACGTGCGCGCGCGCCTGGAGGCGCACCCGGCCACGGCCCGTCTCGTAGGCGTCCTTTATGCCGGCGTGGCCGAGGATGATTCCCCCGGTCGGGAAGTCCGGCCCCTTGATGTGGCGCATCAGGCCGTCGACCTCCAGAGTGGGGTCGTCGATGTAGGCGATCGTGGCGGCGATCACCTCACGCAGGTTGTGCGGAGGGATGTTGGTCGCCATGCCCACTGCGATGCCCGAAGAGCCGTTGACGAGCAGGTTGGGGAAGCGCGCTGGCAGCACGAGCGGTTCCTGCCTGGAGCCGTCGTAGTTGGGCGCGAAGTCGACCGTGTCCATGTCGAGGTCGCGCAGCATCTCCGTCGCGATGCGGGCCAGGCGCGCCTCGGTGTTGTGGCTGACGAAGCCGTTGGTGAGGAACGAATGGTCGTCCGTGTCGACTCGCAGCGAGTAGACAGGCTGAACGCCGGCCGGCTCCACGGAGGCAACCTCGGCGTAGTAGTAGTCGCCGCCGACGAGCGGGGCAACGACGTCGCGCACCTCCTCCGAGGAGATGCGCTCGAGGATCGCCGTCGATCCATGCTCCCACCGCTCGATCCGGTCGACGTTGTGCCGTCTCAGCCAGTCTCGCTCGGTGAACGTGGAGCCGCCCTCCGAGCGGATGTAGCGTGCCATATGCGGAACGTGGTCGTGGCTGAGTGCTCGGCTCGTCGCAGGTATGCCCGCGAGCTGGCGCTCAAGCCTCGACTGCTTTGCGGCAAGGAAGCCGACGCGCTCGGCAAAAAGACGGGCGTCGCGGCGATTGGTAACGACCACCTTGATCTCGCCACGCGCCGAGAGGCTAAGTCGAGAGATCACGCCGAACTCGAGCAGCAGAAGCTGGACATCACGCGCCAGCTCCGTGCTGCGGGTGGAATAGGAGATCTGAATCGTGCTTCGGGGTAGGAGCGAGGAGGAGCCGTCGCCCTCGAAGAGCGCCTGAAGGAACACACGCTTGAAGCCGCTGTCGGCCGACCAGACGAACTCGGGTACTCGCTTGCGGTCGCTCGGAAGCCCCTCAAGCTCGCCCAGCGGACCGCTACGGAGCGCGGAGAGGTTCTGCACGTCAAGCTCATGGCAGAGGCTTCCGGACCTGATCGTGCGAGAGGTGACGTAACGAGGTCCGCCGACCACGCAGTCATACGCCTCTATCACCGCGTCGAAGAACGCCTTGTCGATGTTGTTGAAGCCGGCGCGCCGCGCGCCGAACCAACCCTCCGAAACGAAGGCCCCCGCCAAGAGCGCAAGCATGCGTGAGCGCCTTTGCGGTTGGGCGCTGTCGACGCGCGTCGCGCGGTGAATGAGCACGCGCTCGCCGGGCTGGATCTCCTCGAGGAGCTTCCACATCAAAAGCGGAACGCCCGCCATGTCGACGAGGCACAAGAGGGGGTGGTTGGCGGTACCGGTCAGCTCGTAACCCTCGGTCGTCCGCAGCTGCAGCGTGGCGTGGTCGCCTGAATGGAACGCGACTGATGCATGGACCGGGCGACCGAGGCGGTCAAGCACCTCGATGTCTACCGGCGTGTCCGAGTTCGGCAAGGCTTGCGGCGCGATCGAATCGATCCGCATGGTGCCCGCCGGAGTGCGCACCCGCGTGTCCCCGGCAACGCAGTACCTCATGGCGGCGGCCGGGTCGTCGTCGATCGAGCCGAAGTTGCCCTGTCCGTCGACGAGCTCATAGCGCATGGAGAAGTCCTGCGCCATGCGCACGAGCGTGTCGTAGATCGCAGAGTCGCCGTGCGGGTGATAGTTGCCCATCACCTCGCCGACGATCTTGGCGCACTTGGAGTAGGACCTCGTCGGGCCGAGGCCGAGCTCGTTCATCGCGTAGAGGACGCGGCGGTGGACGGGCTTCAATCCGTCGCGCACGTCTGGCAGCGCGCGACCGACGATGACCGACATCGCGTAGTCGAGATACGCGGTGCGCATCTCGTCCTCGAGCGCGCGCGGTTCGACGTTGCCGCCGTTTATGACATCAGCGCTGGCCATGGCTCACACGTCCAGGTTGGCTACGGCTCTGGCGTTGTCCTCGATGAACGCGCGGCGGGGCTCGACCTGGTCTCCCATGAGCATCGAGAAGATGCGGTCGGCGGCGAATGCGTCCTCTAGCGTCACCTGGGCCAACGTACGGGTCGTCGGGGACATCGTGGTTTCACCGAGCTGGTCTGCGTTCATCTCGCCGAGGCCCTTGAAGCGCTGCAGTTTGATGCCCTTCTGCGCAACGGCGAGGACGGCGTCGCGCAGGGCCTCGAAGGACGGCGCGAGCTCTTTGGCGTCGGCCAGGCGCACTTCGAACGGGGGCGTCCCGGCGAGCTCGACCAGCTGAGCGTGCACACGGGCGAGCTGCCGGTACTCCTGCGAGTCGAACAGCGCCCGTTTGATGTGGTGCGTGCGGGCAAAGCCCGTCTTCGCCTCGACGGCCTTCACGTGGATCACGAGCTCGTCCTGGCCGACGAGGTCCGCCAGGTGCGTGTCACCCTCGACGGCCGCGTGCGCGAGCAGCTCGATCGCCGCCTCGGCACTCATCGCCTGGTCGTCGAGCAGCGAGGACTCCTCGAGGAACTGCACCATCTCGTGCCCGTGCACGGCTCGCAACGAGGAGGACCACCCCTCGTACTGCTTGAGCAGTCGCGTGAAGCGCTGCCAGCGCGCCTCCGTGAGCTTGAACTGGGTGCCGTGCCGGTCGAAGACCTCGATCTTCTCCCACTTGTCGGAGAGCAGTATCTCCTCGAGTTCGGAGTCCTTCTCGATGTAGCGCTCGCGCGATCCCTGCTTGAGCTTGTAAAGGGGCGGCTTGGCGATGTACACGTAGCCGGCCTCGATCAGCTCCTGCATCTCGCGAAACAGCAGGGTCAGCACGAGCGTGCGGATGTGGGCGCCGTCGACGTCCGCGTCGGTCATCAGCACGACCTTGTGATAGCGGGCGTTCTCGATGTTGAACTCGTCGCGCACGCCCGTCCCGATGGCCGTGATGAGAGCCTGGATCTCCGCGTTCTGAAGCACCTTGTCGATGCGTGACTTCTCGACGTTGAGGATCTTGCCGCGCAATGGCAGCACGGCCTGCGTGCTGCGGTCGCGCCCCTGCTTGGCGGAGCCGCCAGCGGAGTCGCCCTCGACCACGAAGAGCTCGGCCAGCGACGGGTCCTTGACCGAACAGTCAGCGAGCTTTCCGGGGAGCGTCGAGTTCTCGAGCGCCGACTTGCGCCTTGTCAGATCGCGCGCCTTGCGGGCGGCCTCCCGCGCGCGCTGGGCCTGGACGGACTTCATGATCACCGCACGCGCCTCGCTCGGGTTCTCCTCCAGGAACTCGCCGAGACCCGTGTTCACGATCGACTCGACGAACCCGGCCATGCCGGGATTGCCGAGCTTCGTCTTGGTCTGACCCTCGAACTGAGGGTCGCGCAGCTTCACCGAGATAACGGCCGTCAACCCCTCACGCACGTCCTCGCCCGTGAGGTTGTCGTCTTTCTCCTTGAGCAGCCCGTGATCGCGCGCGTACTTGTTGAGCGTGCGGGTGAGCGCGGAGCGAAAGCCGGACATGTGCGACCCGCCCTCGCGGGTTGAGATGTTGTTGGCGAACGAGTGGACGGACTCCTGGTAGGAGGAGTTCCACTGCATTGCCACCTCTGCCGCTCCCTCCTCGGACTCGCCGGCGAAGAAGATGACCTTGCGGTGGACCGTCTCCTTGTTCTCGTTGAGATAGGAGACGAAGTCCTCGATGCCGCCGTCGTACTGGAACTGGGCGGAGTGCCCTTCGCCGCGCTCATCGGTGATGGAGATCTTCAGGCCGCGCGTCAGGAAGGCGGTCTCGCGCAGCCGTTCCTCGAGCGTGTAGAAGTCGAAGTCGAGCGACTCGAACACGTCGGCGTCGGCAAGGAAGGTGACCTTCGTGCCGGTCGGCGCGCCCTTCGCCAGCTTCTCCCCCCTGACCAGCTCCGACTGGGGCGCGCCGCGTGAGTAGCCCTGTGAGAAGACGTATCCGTCGCGCCTGATCTCCACATCCAACTGCTCGGAGAGGGCGTTGACGACCGAGACGCCGACGCCGTGCAGGCCGCCGGACACCTTGTAGCCGCCGCCGTCGCCGAACTTGCCGCCGGAGTGGAGCACCGTGAGCACGACTTCGACGGCGGGTTTCCCCTCCTTCTCCATCGTCGCCACGGGGATGCCGCGGCCGTTGTCGATGACCGTGACCGAGTTGTCGGGATGGATCGTGACCGAGACCTCGGTACAGAAACCTGCGAGAGCCTCGTCCACGGAGTTGTCGACGACCTCGTAGACGAGGTGGTGCAGGCCCATCACCCCGGTCGAGCCGATGTACATGCCGGGACGCTTCCGGACGGCCTCCAGGCCCTCCAGAACCGTGATGTCTTGAGCGTCGTAGCTCGAAGCGCCGTCCGTCATCGACGGATCGTTGACGCCGCCCTTCTTGGCGCCCCGCTCTGAGCTGTTGCTACCTGTTGCCAATGGCCCTCCGATGACATGGGAACGCCCCGGATTCCGGGGCGCGAGACCACGGGGCGGGACGGTTTGAGTGTGCTTGAAATGATAGCACGAAGGGGGGTCGCTCTGGGGTGTAAAACGGCCCTAAATGCCTGCAAATTGGCCGAAAATGGAGGGGTCTGGCACTTGCCGAACCCGGTAGCTGAAGTACGTGGCCACCGGGGACGCCTCACTCCCGCTGCTGTGCGCGCTCGACGGCCCAGGGGGATGGGGGTGCTGGGACACGTCGTAACCCCCCGGTGGCCACTCCCCCAAGCCTAGCGCGCGATAAGAAAAGATCCCACTCCCATCGTCGTTCCCTATGGCTAGACTGGCGCGCGGTGCACATCGAGTATCCCGACCCGCAGCTCGTCTGCGACAGCTGCGCAAAGGCCGAAGCGGAGTCGGAGGCCGCCGCAGAAGCCGGCGGCTGGCTCGTCGGCTACGACCGCGACCTGGACAGGCACATACACGTCTGTCCCGCGTGCCGGGAAGCAACCGCTTAGCCACGCAGCGCAGCGCGGCGCCGCGCCCGCTTCGCCGCCGTAACGAACGGCTTAGGTGGCCACCGGAGACGCCTCACTCCCTGCGTGTGCGTTCGACGGCCCAGGGAGATGGGGGGTGCTGGACACGCCGACTCCCCGGTGGCCGATCCCCAGCCTAACGACACCCATAAGCAAATCGTCGGCTGCCATATCGAATTCGATATGGCTACCCAGATCGAGGGAGCACACGCGATCCGAGTAACGGCGGTTGCCGAGCGACCGGGGGCCGGATGGGTGGCCCCGCGGTCGCTCGCTACCCGGATGACCTATCGGCCGTCCGCGTGTAGCTATCGGCCCCGATGCGCGTGCGCTTGAGGCACGCTCGCGATCCCGAGCGCGTTCGCGCGAGACGCTTGGCCATCCGACGGCGATCAACCCGTGCGGCAGCGCAACTCGCTGATCGCGGGGGCGCCCAACGCGGCGTTGAGGCGCCCGACCAGCTCCTCTGAGATCAGGTTGAGCTCCTGCGCCCAGACCGAGGCCTCGCAGGTCACCGTGAGGACGCCGTTGTGCTCGGAGGTCGGTCTCGCGGCGAGCGCGATCGCGGGGCCTGCGGTCCGCTCCCAGATCTCCTGGACGCGGGCCAGCGTCGTCGCCGGAGCGAGGGCGTCGGTGAAGTCCTGCAGGGCGACGGATAGCGAGCGGGGAGCGCCTCTGCTCATGCGGCGAGGGCCTCTTGCAGGATCGCTCCCGGCGAGACGCGCAGGCGCGTGACGGCGGCGTCCCCGGCGCCTGGCACGTGTCCGAGATCCGTCGTCGCGATCACGCTCTGACCGCTGAGCGACAGCTCGCGGGCGAGGAGTTCCCGGCGGTCGGAGTCGAGCTCGCTCATGACGTCGTCGAGCAGCATGACCGGCGTGCGGCGACGCTCCGCCGCCAGCACGGCACGCTCGCCGAGAAGCAGGGCAAGCAGTGCCAGACGCTGCTCGCCCTGCGAGCCGTAGACGCGCAGCTCGCGACCGTCACGCAGGATCGCGAGCTCGTCCCGATGCGGCCCATGGCCGGAGAACCCGCGCTCGAGGTCTCCCGGCAGGCGCTGTTGCAGCTCGGCGACGAACTCCTCCTCGTCGCACGCGCCAGAGCGCGGGCGGTACTCGAGCGTGAGCTCGCCGCTGCACCCGAGCTGTGCACCCCGCTCGGTGAACCCCGGCGCGAGCAACGCGACCGCATCCGAGCGCAGATCCCGCAGTGCAAGCGCCTTGCCCGCGAGCTCGCGGTCCCAGGTGGACAGCGTCGCCTGTGAGGCGCGGCCGTGGCGGATCCTGCTCAGCAGGGCGTTCCGCTGGGCCAGCACCCGGGAGTACTCGCGGCGCACTTGCGCGCGGGCGGGCCAGATGGCGGCGACGAACTGGTCGAGGTGCGCGCGGCGCAGCGTCGGGGCGCCTTTGAGGAGCTCGAGGCGGTCGGGCATGAAGACGCTCATCAGCGGCCTGTCGGGAACGTCGAGCAGCCGCTCGACCGGAGCACCGTCAGCGGTCATCCGCTTCGTCGCCCGCGACCCGTCGGCGAGTGCGCCGAAGCCGACGCTCAGCTCATGCTCCTGCGAGCCGTCGGCGATCTTCACGACAACGCGTGCAGCCTGCGCTCCGAAGCGCACGAGCTCACGCTCGTTGTGCGTGCGCGGGGAGCGGGCGGTACAGCCGAAGTAGAGCGCCTCGAGCAGGTTCGACTTCCCCGCGCCGTTCGGTCCGTGCACCACGGTGAGACCCTGGCCGAGATGCGCCTCCGCTCGAGCGTATGTGCGGAAGTCGCGTAACTGCACGCTGGCGATCCGCACGACGCACCCGTCACACGTTAAGGCGGATGGGCATGATCAGATAGACGAAGTCGCCGGTGTCGGGTGATTCGATCAGCCCCGGCCGCAGCGGGCTGATGAGCTTGAGCACGAGCTCGTCCGACTCGATGCTCTCCAGGCCGTCACGCAGGAACTCCGGATTGAAGCCGATCTCGAACGACTCTCCGTGGAACGGCACCGGTATCGACTCGCTCGCCTCGCCTACGTCGGGGGTCTGGGCCGACACCGTCAGCGTTCCCTCGCTGAAGCTCAACCGCAGGGGGGCGTTCTTCTGCGCGAGCAGGCTGATACGGCGCACCACGTCGGTGAGCTCGGCGCTCGCGAGGCGCAGCTCGTGCTCGACCGACTCGGGCAGTAGCTGGCGGTAGTTGGGGAACTGTCCATCTATCAATCGCGAGGAGAGAACGACGTCGCCGAGCTCGAAGATCACCTGGTTCTGTCCGACGCTCACGGCCACAGACTCGCCCGTAACCTGCTGGGCGATCCGCACGAGCTCCTGCAGCGCCCGCGCGGGGACGTTCGCCTCGAGGCTCCCATCCAAGGGGGAGTCGAGCGTGGTCTCCTTGACGCTCAGCCTGTAGGAGTCCGTCGCCACCATCCGCAGCTCGGTCCCCGACGCCGACATGAGGATCCCGGTCAGCACGGGGCGCGTCTCATCGCGCGAGGCCGAGCGGGCGACGCGGGAAACGGTCTGAACAAATGCCTCGGCCGGGAGGGCGACGCGGGTCTCGGCCGATGGCTTTGGCAGCGCAGGGAAGTCCTCGGCACGGAGGGTACGCAGATGGAACGTCGTGGGGCCACAGATCAACTCGACATCCTGCTCGGCGCTCCTCAACTCCATCGTGAGCGTCTCGGCGGGTAGCGAACGTGCGACGTCCAACAGGAGGCGGGCGGGCAGCACCGCGGAACCGGGACGGGAGACCTCGGCCTGAAGGGGAACGCGCAGACCTATCTCCATGTCGGTCGCGAGCAGCTCCGCCGTGGAGTCGCCCGGCGCCGAGATCATCACTCCGGATAGGGCCTGTACGGCGCTGCGCGTGGAGGCCACACGGGTGACCGTTTGAAGCTCGATCAAGAGCTCCGCCGTCGACATGGACAACCTCACAGCTGATCCTCCTGAGAGAAACAGGAGTCAGTAGGGGATGTAGAGATGTGCATTTGGCTCTGGCTCTGGAGAATCTGTTGGTCGTGCAGTTGATAGGCCTGTGTACGGCTCGGGAAAGTCTCTCAGGCGGCCCGGTCGGGCGGCACCGATGGGCTCACGGACGCTCGCAGCCGAGTGTCTCGCACAGCTTCTCCACAGCCTGTCGTGACTTCTCGTCGGACGCGATGCGTGCGGTGGCGCGTCGCCACGCGTGAAGGACGGTCGTGTGGTCCCGTCCACCGAACTCCCTCCCGATTGCCGGCAGGGACTCGCCGGTCAGCTCACGCGCCAGATACATGGCGACCTGGCGGGGCCATGCTACCCGCTGCGTACGGGCAGACGAGAGGAGCTCATCCGCGGAGAGGCCGAAGTGCTCACCGACCACGGCCTGGATCTCGCCAATGGAGCGAGTGCGCGGCTGTTGAGGGGTCTTCTTGCGCGGGTAGAGGCCGTCGAGGACCTCGACGGCCAGGTCACCGGTGAGGGGCCTGCCCGTGAGCGAGCTGAAGGCCACGACCCGAATCAGCGCACCCTCGAGCGCACGGACGTTCGTGTCGATCCGCTCCGCGATCACGCTCAGGGCGAGGTCGTCGAGGGGCTCGACCCCGTCGTGCTGGGCGCGCTTGCGAAGGATCGTCAGGCGCGTGGCGAGGTCGGGAGGCTTGACGTCGGCGACGAGTCCTGCCTGGAAGCGCTCGCGCAGCCGATCCTCGAGGGCCTGCAGGTCGCGTGGAGGCCGATCGGAGGTGATCACTATCTGGCGACCTCCGTCGTGCAACGCGTTGAAGGTGTGGAAGAACTCCTCCTCGGTACGCGTCTTGCGCTCGAGGAACTGCACGTCGTCCATGAGTAGGACGTCGATGTGCCGGAAGCGGGCCTTGAAGTCCTCGGTGTGCCTGCCTCCCAGCGCGCCGAGGAACTCGTTCGTGAACGCCTCGCCGGTCGTGCAGCGCACCGTCAGTCCCGGGCTGTGGGACAGGAGCATGCTGGCGATGGCGCTGAGGAGATGCGTCTTGCCGACCCCCGGGGGTCCGCAGATGAAGAGCGGGTTGTAGGCCTGGGCGGGCATCTCGGCGACCGTCAGCGCTGCCGCGTGTGCGAGACGATTGGAGTCGCCGATGACGAATTGATCGAAGGTGAGCTTGGGATTGCCGAGGGCGCCCGAGGGGGCGGGGCGGTCGATCGTTCCCCGCCCCTCGCCGCCGATCGGGGCGTCGTCAGCACGCGCGGCTGGGCCCGGCGCATGCTGGCGGCGGGGCGCCGCCGGGCGGATCGTCGCGCGCTTTGAGGCGGGTGGCGCGGCGACGAGCTCGACCGCGGCGTGGGGCCCGAGGATGAGCTCAACGCTCGCTTGGATGACGCGCCCGAAGCGGTCATGGATCCAGCCGCAGGTGTGCGGCGGAGCTTCAACGAGGAGATGCTCGCCCGAGAGCTCGACGGGACGCAGTGGAGCCAACCAGATGCGGTACGTGGGCTCGTCGACGGCGAGCGAGAGCTCCGCCTGCACGCGCGACCATATGTGCTCGAGCTCGGCGCTCACGGCAGTGTTTATCCGCTTCTCTCCCCGAGAAAGTGACGAGACGCATCCAAGGAGGGCCCGCGGGGGCCCGGTCTCGCGACTATATCCAACGGCCTGAGAGGCGCTTCGGGGGCTGGCCGCAATTGGCGGGAAAAATCGGCGTTGCCTCGACGGTCCTATACTGCAGCCGGGCCACGGAGTCGCGCGGCCTCTCGCCGAGGACGCGCGAGGAGATCGGCCGGCGGACGGAGAACTGAGCGAATGAAGCGCACCTACCAGCCAAAGAAGCGCAAGCGAGCCCGGGCCCACGGGTTCCGCAAACGCATGAGCTCACGGGCCGGGCGGCTGACGCTAAAGCGGCGGCGCGACAAGGGACGCAAGCGCCTCTCCACCTGAGCGTGACCGGCGCGATGACAGGGCGGTCATCCAATCGCGGCCGCCTGTCGCGCAGTGCCGAGTTCGAGCGGGTCTACCGACAGGGCCGCTCGACCGGCAATAAGTACCTCGTGCTCTACGCGTTCGCGAACCCGTCGGCAACCGGCCCCAGGCTCGGACTTTCGGTCTCGCGAAAGGTCGGCGGCGCGGTCGAGCGCAACCGGGTCAAGAGGCTCCTGCGAGAGGGCTTCGCGAAGTTCGAGCCGGAGCTCGACCCGACCCATGACGTGGTCGTGGTCGCCCGCCCGACGGCTCTGGACCTCGCCGAGCGCGAGGGCCTCGCCGGCCTCGAGGCGTCGCTCGGTGAGCTGATCGACAAGGCGGGGCTGCGGAGCGGCAGCCGAATCTCGGCAGAGGAGCAAGGATGAGCTTCGATACGGCGACGGACTCGGCGACCTCGGCGCTCGCGCGGCTGGCGCGCGGCGCTGCCACGGCACCGATCGTCATCTACCAGCGGCTCATCTCACCCGCGATACCGAGGCGGTGCAAGTACGAGCCCACGTGCTCGCGCTATGCGGTCGAGGCGATCCGGCGGTACGGCATACTTAGGGGCCTGGTGCTCGCGGGGTGGCGACTGCTCAGGTGCAATCCGTGGAGCCACGGCGGATACGATCCGGTGGAGGCTCAGCGGGTTTTCAGGGTCGGTAACGAGACTGACGGCTGAGCGGCGCAGGTCAGGCAGCCGAGATCACGTGACCAGCCGTAGCGCGCCAGGCGAGCAGCCACCCACGACCACCGCCGAGAGCGCCTAAGAGCACATGCCCATCTTCGCCACCAACTTCATCGAGAGCGCGTTCTCGCCTCTGATCAGCGCCTTCGAGTCGATCATGGTCTTCATCCACGCGCACCTCGTGGGCGGCAGCTGGGGGCTCGCGATTGTCGGCCTCACGGTGCTGATCCGCGCGATTCTCGTGCCGCTGACATTCAGGCAGCTCAAGTCGATGCAGGAGATGCAGCGGCTCGCTCCTCAGATCCAGGCGCTGAAAGAGAAGTACAAGGAAGACAAACAGCGCCAGCAGCAGGAGATCATGAAATTCTACCAGGAGCACAAAATCAATCCTTTGGCATCCTGCCTGCCACTGGTCCTGCAGATTCCGGTCTTCATCTCGCTCTTCTACATGCTCCGCACGGACCTGAAGCTCGACATCTGCGGCAAGCAGCTGCGCCAGTTCTACGGGACGGCGCTCGAAAGGACCATCCTCCACAACAGCGAAATCCCAACGAAAGCGGTGACGACTGCCAAGGGCGTTCATCTGAAGTCGCTCTCGGAAGTCACCTGCTCACAGGTGCCCGGCGCCCACCACGCGGCCAAGTTCCTCTTCCTTCCCGACATCACCGACAAGGCGACCGGCGCCGCGCTGATCGTCCTGATCGTGCTCTACGTGGGCTCCCAGCTGGCGTCGACGCTCGTGGCGACGGCAACCGCCGATCCCACCCAGCGCCGGCTGATGCTCCTGCTGCCGGTCGTGTTCGTCGTGATCCTCTACCGCTACCCCGCGGGGCTGCTCGTCTACTGGATCACCAGCAACCTGTGGACGATCGCGCAGCAGTATCTGATCAAACGGCGTATGCCCCCACTCCCACCCAAGCCCGAACCGGCCAAGACCGCCCCGAACGGCAAACCACAACGAACGTTGAAGCCGGCTCTCGCCGGCGGGGGTGTCGCGGATACCGGGCCTAACGGCAGGACGGGCGCGGCTCCGCCGCGACCACCGCGCAAGAAGAAGAAGCGTTCCGGCAGACGGCGATGAGCGACGGCGGCGGGAACCTGAGCGGTGGGGCGGCGGAGGGGGAGGAGCTGGACCCGCTGGAGGCGCTCGAGGAGCTGTTGGACGAGATCGTCGAGGGCCTCGGCCTGGACGTGGAGATCGAGGTGGAGGAAGACGCGGGCGTCCTGAGCGGCCGTCTGACGGGCGAGGACCTCGGCCTGTTCATAGGTCGCCACGGCCAGACGATCGAAGCTGTCCAGCACCTGGCGCAGCGGATCATCTTCCCCGACGGCCCCTCACCGGTCCGCGTCGTGATCGACGCCAACGGATACCGCGAGCGCCGAGCCGCCTCGCTACGCGCGGAGGCGGACGAGGCCGCGGACGAGGCGATCCGCTCGGGCGAGCCCGTTGAGCTCGACCCGCTGCCACCGCTCGAGCGCCGGGTCGTTCACGAGTATCTGCGCGAGCGCGGGGATGTCGAGACGCACAGCGAGGGAAACGAGCCGGAGCGGTATCTCGTGATCTCACCCGCAGGCCCGCAGTAGCTCTCGGAGTGTTTCACGTGAAGTCCTCCTAACGGCAGCTGCATTCGGCCCGGGTCCATGGATAAAGGCGACGGCGTGTCGGCGGCACTCGCGAGGGTGGCAGCGCGGTGGGGACTGGAAGCGCCCGCCCGCGACCAGCTGGCCGTGCTCCTGGCGCACATGGAGCGGGATGACCGCGCCCCGACGACAGTGCGCGATCCCGCCGTTGGGGTGGATATGCACATCGCCGACTCGCTTGTCGCCCTGGACTTCGAGCCAGTGCGCGCCGCCGCGACGATCGCCGACCTCGGCTCCGGGCCGGGATTTCCAGGGCTTGCGCTGGCCGTAGCCCGCGGAGACTGCGAGGTACGCCTGCTCGAGAGCCAGAGCCGTAAGTGCGCGTATCTCGAGGACTCCATCGCGCGGGCCGGCATTCAGAACGCCCGTGTCGTATGTGCTCGCGCCGAGGAGTGGACCGCGGGAGCCTCGGCGAACGACGTGGTAACCGCCAGGGCCGTGGGTCCCCAGCCGGTCGTGCTCGAGTACGCCGCACCGCTGCTGCGCCTCGGGGGGACGCTTGTGGACTGGCGAGGAGCGCGGGTCGCTGATGAGGAGCGGGCTGCGGCACGGGCCGCCCATGAGCTCGGCGTGACGCTGGTCGGCATCGAGGAGGTGCAGCCGTTCGAGGGCGCCAGGGACCGACACCTACACCTCTACATGAAGGTGCGGGATACGCCCGCGCGGTTCCCGAGACGAGCAGGAATGGCGCGTAAGCGCCCACTTGGCGGCTGAGCAGCCGCGCAAAATGGCGCATCGGCTGCTTGCGGCGCGGCCGTCCGGCCGCGATCGACTGTAGCTTCCAGTCGATGGGAACCATCTACGCGATCGCCAACCAGAAGGGCGGGGTCGGCAAGACGACCACTGCCGTCAACGTGTCGGCGTGCATCGCCGAGGCCGGTTACGCGACGCTGCTCGTGGACGTGGACCCGCAGGCGAACGCCACGGTGGGCTTGGGCATCGAGCGCGCGCAGGCACCGGGGCTCTACGAGGTGCTGACCGGCGAGGCCCAGGCAGTGGAGGCCCTCACCGACTCCCCTATCGCGGGCCTCCAGGTCCTGCCCGCGGGCGCCGGCCTCGCAGGTGCCAACGTGGAGCTGCCGCGCATGGACGGGTTCGAGCAACGCCTGCGGGAGTGCCTGGAGCCATTGAGGGATCGCTTCGAATACATCCTGCTCGACTGTCCGCCATCGCTCGGGCCGCTCACGGTCAGCGCGCTGGTTGCCGCCGACAAGGTGATCGTGCCCGTACAGACGGAGTACTTCGCGCTCGAGGGCCTCGCAGGACTGCTCGAGACGCTTGCGCTCGTGCAGCGAGAGTCGAACCCGCGGTTGACCGTCGCCGGGATGCTCCTCACGATGCACGACGGTCGAACGCGACTGGGGCGCGACGTCGAGCGAGAGGTCAGGGCTCACTTCCCCGAGTTGGTCTTCGACACGGTGATCCCGCGAAACGTGAGGGTCGGCGAGGCGCCCAGCTACGGGCTGCCGGTTACCCACCACGACCCACACAGCGCGGGCGCGGAGGCCTATTTCGAGCTCGCCAAGGAGGTGGCTGCGCGTGGGTAGCATTCGTATAGTCGGTACAGTCCGCCCAGGCAGAACCCGACCGGGGAGACGGGAGCAGGCCTCATGAGCTCTCCACGTCGCGGAATGGGCAGAGGACTGGAGGCGATCCTCTCTGCGTCGTCCACGAGCGCCAAGGCGAGCGAGGAGGAGCTTCGCGAGCTGCCGGTGGAGCTGATCTCGCCCAATCCGAACCAGCCCAGGAGGCGCTTCGACGAGGAGACGCTCGCCGCGCTGGCGGGGTCACTCGGAGAGCGCGGCGTGCTTCAGCCGGTCCTGGTGCGCCCGAAGGCCGGAGGCACATACGAGCTCGTCGCCGGCGAGCGCCGCTGGCGCGCGGCGCGGATGGCCGGCCTTGAGGCGATCCCCGCGCTCGTGCGCCCACGCGCCGACGCCGAGGCGCTCGAGCTCGCGCTGATCGAGAACATGGCCCGCGAGGATCTGAACCCGATCGAGGAGGCGCGCGCATGCGCCGCCCTGGTGGAGGAGCTCGGGCTCACGCGCGAGGAGGTCGGGCGGCGCGTCGGGCGAGGCAGGGTGGCCGTGACGAACCTGATGCGTCTGCTCGATCTCCCGGACGAGGTCATCGAGCTCCTCGAGGAGGGAGCGCTGAGCGAGGGGCACGGACGGGCACTGCTGCTCGCCGAAGACCATCAGGCGCGCAGGAGCCTTGCGCGCGAGGCAGTGGCGGACGGCTGGTCGGTGCGCGTAACCGAAGCGAGCGCACGCAGGAGCAACGGCGGCGATGGCACGCCCGGAGCAACGGCCGCCCGTAGACGCAAGGCGCCGATGGTCCTGCACCCGGACGCCGAGCAGGCGGCACATGACATCGCCGAGGCGCTCGGAGGGGCGCTCGGCGCCGAGGTGCACGTGCGGCCCACGCGCGACGGCGGCTACCGCGCAGAGCTCTCGTTCGCGACGCCGGAGGAGGCGATCGAGCTCGCACGCAGCCTCAGAGCTGGCACACCGGTCTGAGCTCGGCCGCGCGCCGAACAGGAAGCCAAGCGCGGAAAATCTGGGGCGATAAGATGGCCGTCTGGCGCGCACGTCGCGTCAGCCTCCGGGCGATTAGCTCAGCCGGTTAGAGCGCTTCTCTGATAAGGAAGAGGTCCCTGGTTCGAGTCCAGGATCGCCCATCGATCAACGCCGGACTTGCGCCTTTCGTCGTGATCGGACGCAGCCAGTTGCGTAAGCCGAAAGACGGAGGCGCGGGACCAGTCGTGATCCCGCGCCCCTCCAGATCGACCTAGGCGATGAGCTTGACCGGTTCGCCGAAGAGAATCAGATCCGTTGATGCCAGGCCTGTTTGTTCGAACGGCCCGCCAAATGACGTTTCGAGCACGTCTATAGGCGCACCTTCGAGTTTGATCGTTTTTTGCACTCCTATGGTCTGGGCGAATTTCAGTATGAATTTTTCGGGCGGTGTCACCAGTTTATTGATCGGCGTGATCCTGCCGATGACAGAGCCTATGACGACCCCTCGCAGCACCGGGCCACAGCCGTACGACAGGAATGGCGCTCCCGCTGCTTCGACCAGGTCAATTCCCACTTCTTTTTTGGCTTTGTTGATGTAGCCGACCTTCATGCTCAGCGTCGCGGTTGCAATTACTCCCGCGGCCGCTCCGGGCGTGTTGCAGGGAACTTTGCCGAGTTTGCACCCGGTGAAGACGATCGTCACAGAGCCAGTTTGCGGTCCCGTAATTTCGCCGGAGTTCGTGGCGGCCGTGCACGTCACCGCTATTCCGCCGACCGTTTCCAGCACGCTCGTTTTGCTTGTCGACGTGAACGTTTTGCTGAATGGCGCACTGAATTCCGGCAGAGCCGCCGAGGCCGACGCGGCAATGGCTGAGCTGGCGGCGAGCATAGCCAGGAGACCCAGCCCCGCCACAGTCATACGTTTCATGCGTTCCCCCTCTTCCGAGCCCGGCTCGTCTGACCGACGCCGGATCGCGGTCAGTCTACGCCCGAGGAACGGGCGGTCGTTCGACGTCTGGCCGGACTGCGGTCCGCGATCCTCCACAGAGCCACGACGGCCACGCTCGCAACGCTGGCAAGGAAGGCTGAGTGGGGAACGCTGTCGCTGTGTGAGGAGAGCGGCCAGAGCAGCGCGACTCCGCTGCCCGTCTCACCGAGGTCGCGCCAGAAATGGGCCGTGAGGCCGAGAAGTGCGCCGATGAGCTCGAGGCGTCGACGCCGCCAGGCGATTGCGGCAAGCGTCACCAGCAGGAGCGTCGCCAGCGAGTGTGTGTACGGTCGCGGCGTACCGACCGTGAGCCAGCCCGCTCCGAGTTCGCCTGGGACGTGGTCGATGTCGATCGCGACCGACGCGACGAGGGCTGCGCGTCCTACGCGGCCGCCGAGGGGCTGGCGGAGCGCAAGCAGGAGGAGCGCCGCGAAGCAGAGGTGTGCGCTCTCGTCGAGCGCGCCGGCGAGCGGGAGCGCGGCGTGCACGCGGGCGTAGGCCCAGTCGGCCAGGAGCAAGAGCGCGAGGAGCACGAGCACCCGCAACGGGTTGCCGGCGCCGCGAAGGCGTCGCCAGGTCATCGCCGGGGCCGCGCCCGGAACTGATCCCTGAATCGTTCTAGAGCTGGACACGGCTCCTGAAGTTTGCGCTCCACATGGTCTCGCAGCGATAGGGCACCTGTCGAGAATCGGAGCTGGAAGTTTGGACGAACGGTCTTAACGGACCTCGCGAAAGGTACCTAGACTCTGGCAGCAGGGGTCGGGGGGTGTCATCAACGGAAACTTCGCCGCAGCGGCTTGCGCCGCGGCGGCGAGGCGCCGTAAGCGAGATCCCTTGGCTACGAGAAACGCGACCATCAAAAACACTCATTCCAACGGAGGCGACGAGCGAGTACGGTCTGCTCGTAGTGGAGGCAGGCCGGCGGTCGTGCATATGGGAGAAGAACGCCCGCCGGCAGCGTGCTGTCAATTTTCAAGGAATGAGGAACCATGCCAATCGTAAAGGCTCGTAAGTCCCGAGCACGCGTACACCCGAGCGTCAGTGTCGTCATGCCGACTCTCAACGAGGCGGCAAATCTCCCGCACGTCTTCAGCCGCATTCCGTTCGAGGACATACACGAGGTGATAATCGTCGACGGTCACTCGAGCGACGACACAGTGGCGATGGCGCGCTCGCTGCACCCCGCCGTGCGCGTGGTGCTGCAGGACAGGAAGGGCAAGGGAAACGCTCTCGCCTGCGGCTTTGCGGCGGCACGCGGTGACATCATCGTGATGATCGACGGTGACGGCTCGACGGATCCGGCAGAGATCCCACGCTATGTCGACGCGCTCAAGGCCGGAGCCGACTTCGCCAAGGGCTCGCGCTTCATGGATGGCGCTGGAAGCTCCGACATCACGCCACTGCGCGACTGGGGCAACCGCTTTCTCAACAGGGCGGTCAACACCTTGTACGGGACTCACTACACGGACCTCTGCTACGGCTACAACGCGTTCTGGTCGGACGTTCTGTCACACATGCAGATCACCTGTGACGGCTTCGAGGTCGAGACGCTCATCAACGTCCGTGTCGCAAAGGCCGGGCTGACGATCACAGAGGTACCCAGCATCGAGCGCGAGCGACTGCATGGCGAGAGCAAGCTCCGTCCGATGCGCGATGGCTCCCGCGTCTTGCGCACGATCCTGCGCGAGAGGCTCATCGACACACGGGAGCCCGTCGAGGGAGGCTGGCAGCCGGCCTTCCGCGAGCTCGGCGAGCTGCCTTGCGAGGACGCCTCGCGCGCGTTCGCCGAGCCCCGCGCCCAGGTGTCGGTCTAACCACGCTCGGATGTCCCCTGGCATTGGCATGGCTCCGGCGGATGCGCCCCTGCCATGTTCTCCCGTGGTGAGCGCCTCCCGGCGGACACCCCGATCAGTTCCGGTGCTCCTCTACCACGGGATCGCCGCCGCCAGCCGCGAGCGCTTCACAGTGGCGCGCGAGCGCTTCCTGCAGCAGATCGAGATCTTGCTCGCGACAGAGCACACCGCGATAACGATCGGGGAACTAGCCGACTGCATACGTGGCGCACGAGCGCTGCCAGCCCGGCCGGTGGTGATCACGTTCGACGACGGCTATGAGGACACACCGGCGGCCGTTCACCGCCTGGTCGCAGCGGGGCTACGCGCAACCGTGTATCTGACAGCCGGGTCGATCGGGGCAGACGGGATGATCAGCGCGGCTCAGGTCGCTGCGCTCGCAGAGTGCGGTCCGCCCGTCGAGCTCGGCGCGCACAGCATCTCGCATCCGCGTCTGGACGAGCTGGAGCCGCACGCACTGAGGCGCGAGATCATCGAGGGCAAGCAGATCGTCGAGCAGCTGGCCGGCGGCGCGATCGACACCTTCGCCTATCCCCACGGGGCATATGACGCGCGCGTCCGCGCAGCCGTCATCGAGGCGGGCTTCCGCTCGGCGGCCGCGGTCAAGAACGCCATCTCTCACACCGGCGACGATCCATGGGCGATCGCCCGCTACACGGTCACGCGAGATATGCGGGCCGATCGGTTTGCGCGGGTGCTAGACGGGTCCGGCGCCCCGCCGGCGTGGCGCGACGAGCGCCGCCGCACGCGAATCGCCCGCGCGGGGCGCCGAGTGCGCCGCAGGCTCTCTGCCCGTGAGGCGAACGGCGCATGAAGCTGATCGGTCAGCCTTCGGCGTCCGCACCATCGACGCACTCCATGCGCTGCACGTCCACGCGCGTGAAGTCGAAGCGGCGACCGGGCGTGAGGCCGGGCGCGCGAACAACCTCGACCTGCACCGACTTATCGCTCACCTCGACAACGCGGTACACGGCTTCTGTGCCCAGGCTTATGCGGCGGCGCAGCTGTCCGCTCGCCAACTCATCGTCCCTCGCCACAATCGGTCCTCTCTTACCCGGACCGCTGGCACGATATCAGGCGGCTGTTTGGCCAGCACGGGGCCGCCTGCAGGCAGATGGAGTCTTCTGCCGACTCGGCCGGAATAGGTCCGCGAGCGTGCTGCGAGCATGCTCGCCGAGCACGGAGTCGCGCTGATGCTGTCACCCGAGACCACGCCGGGCGACCTGTCGGAGCATCTCGATGGCTACGCGCCGTTGGCGGTCCGGGTCATCGATCTCGAGCATCGCTTGGATCACCTGAGCCTGCTTCCGAGCCCGACTGGAGAGCCCTATCGCACGCTCGTGGCGCTCCTTCGGCTAGATGGGGACCCGATCGGCTGGATCGCTCTGCCGGTGCCGCCGGACGGACGCGTTTCACTCGACGCACTGCCCGGCCGTCACGGTCAGACGGCACGCGACGATGGCCAACGCGATCGTCGCCCCGGCGACAACGTCGAGCCGCTTATGAGCGTCGTAGTCACCACGTGCGCAAACGTCGAGTGCGTTCTCCGGTGCGTGGAGAGGTTGCGATCAAGCGCCGTCGGGCCATTCGAGCTGATCGTCGTGGAGAACCGCCCGCAACATTCACGGGTTGGACTGGAGTTGGACAAGCGGTTTCACCGTGATGAGCGGATCCGCCACGTGGAGGAGCGCCAGCGCGGCCTATCGCGTGCGCGCAATACCGGGCTCAGCCTCGCGCGTGGGGAGCTCGTGGCCTTCATCGACGACGACATCCTGGTCGACGAGGCGTGGATGGCGGCGGTGCGCGATGGCTTCGCGGCTGGTGCCGACTGTGTCACAGGACTAATCCTGCCGCTCGAGCTCGAGACGCAGGCACAGGTGCTGGTCGAGCGGTTCTCCAGCTTCGGAAAGGGATTCCTCCGCAGGACGTACTCGGCTGAGCTGCCGCCCGAGGATCAGCCGCTGTTCCCTTACACCGCCGGCTATTTCGGCTCGGGGGCGAATATGGCCTTCAGGACCGATGTCGCGCGCCGGCTCGGCGGCTTCGATCCGGCTCTCGGCGCGGGCACGGCGGCGCGGGCCGGAGAGGATCTGGACATGTGCATCCGCCTGCTGCAGGCCGGCGGCCGGCTCGCATACGAGCCACGAGCGATCGTGTGGCACCGTCATCCGGATACGCACAACCGTCTGCGGGCGCAGGTGTTCAGCTACGGCGTGGGGCTCGGTGCGATGCTGACGAAGCAGCTCGCACGCGGGCCTCAGCGGCTCGGCCTCATCCGTCACTTTCCGTCCGCCGTCAGGTATCTGCTCGACCCGGCATCGAGGAAGAACGCGGGAAAGGGAGGCGGCTTCCCGGGTAGGCTCGACGCGCTCGAGCTTCTCGGCCTGCTGCTCGGCCCGCTCGCGTACATGAGCAGTGCGCGGCAGGTGAACCGATGAGTGTCGCGAGCAGCACGCGCGGCGCAGGCGTGCGTGACGCTCGCGCGAGCGAGGCCTTGGGCGGCCCGGGTTGGGCCGTCGTGGTCGACGCCTTGCTGATCGGTCTGATCATGCTCGCCGCGGTGCTCCGCGTCGCTGACGCTCCGGCCGCAGTGCGCGTCCCGATCGTGTTCCTGGCGGCATCGCTGGCGCCGGGCGGAGCCGTGCTGAGGCTCCTCCCGGACGGCAGCCGCACGAGCAGCCTGGCGGTGGCGGTGAGCCTGAGCCTGTCGATCGAGATCGCGGGTTCGCTGGTGATGGTGTGGACCGGATGGTGGCATCCGCTGTTGTTCGCAGTCGTGATCGGAGGGCTCTCGGCAGCGGTGCTGATGGTCGACCTGTCGCGCCGCGGGAGGCCGCTCAGGTGAAGGCTCGGGCACAACAGGCGACGCAGCGGCTCTGGAGCGGCGAGGTCGACATGAGTGATTCGCTGAGCCTGCCGGACGTCCCCACGGGGGCGGGTGGCGAGTCATTCGACAAGGCCCGGCTTCTGGTGAGGGTTCACGGCGAGCCCGTCGGGTTCACCACCGTCGCCGTCCGCGAGCAGTCACTTCTTGCCGGGGACGTGCTCGCCGCGATCGAGCAGGATCTCGGACAGGCTCTCCTGAAGGACTCCCCGCGGGGCGACCTCATCGGGTTCGCCGATTCGACGCCGCTCTCCATCGTTGTCTGCACCCGAAACCGAGCCGTCGAGCTCGCCAGGTGCCTCGCGCACTTGACGCGCCTCGAGCATGAGCCCTTGGAGATCCTCGTGGTCGACAACGCGCCCGACGACCATTCGACTCACGAGCTCGTCACCGCGATGGCGGACCGGGACGCCCGCATTCGTTATCTCGTCGAACCGACGCCCGGGCTCTCACGTGCCCGCAATCACGGGCTTCTCCACGCCGAGGGGGATCTCGTCGCATTCGCCGACGATGACGTCCGAGTCGACCTTCACTGGATCAAGGGGCTGCTTCGGGGCTTTGCCCGCAGGCCGGCCGTCGCGTGTGTCACGGGCCTGGTCGCGAGTGCCTCCCTCGAGCAGGCCGCCGAGCAATATTTCGACGCCAGGGTCTGGTGGTCCAGCAGCTGCGAGCCGCGGGTATACGACGCCACCCACGGGCCGGCCGACGCCCGCCTGCATCCTTATGCGGCTGGCCAGTTCGGCACAGGCGCGAACTGTGCCTTTCGCGCATCGGTCCTGCGAATGCTCGGCGGCTTTGACGAGAGCCTGGGTGCCGGGTCGCGTAGCGGTGGCGGAGAGGACCTCGACATCTTCGTGCGAGTCATCCGCGCAGGCTACGACCTCTCCTACGAGCCCGCGGCCCTGGTCTGGCACGAGCACCGGGCCGACGAGGAACAGCTGCGCCACCAGCTGTACGCATACGGCAAGGGCCTCTCCGCATACCTCACCAAGTACGTCGTCTCCCGGCAGACGCGCGGTGACGTGTTGCGACGGGTCCCTCACGGCCTCGGCCATCTCGCCACGCTACGCGCGCGCTCCGGTGACGCGGGGGCCCGGTCCGGGCTCGATCACCGGCTGATGCTCGCTGAGGTTCGCGGTCTTCTCACCGGTCCGTGGAGCTACCTTCGAGCCCGGTCCGAGCAGGACTCCGAGAGCGTCCTGAGGGTCGCGCCGTGAGCGTATCGTCGCCGCGCATAGTCACCGTGCGTGAGGCTGGCCGCGCACGCGCGCACATCCGGTTGAGCGGCCGACTGCTTGCCCCCGACGCGGCCCTCGCGGCGATCCTGCTCGCGCTCGCCATCGCGCTCTGGCTGGTCTCACTGTCATCGATTCACGTCGGCCACCTCGGCTCCGCCGGGCTGCCGCCGGCGCTCCCGGGCACGTGGTATGCCGCCCTGGCGATCTGCCTCCTCGGAACGGTTGCGAGCGTCTCGCGCTCCGATCCCAACCCGTGGATCATCGGCGCCTACATAGCCGCCGCGGTGATCGTGCTCTACGGGACCGTTCCGGCGCTCGCCGACGCTCCGCAGTACGCGTGGACCTACAAGCACATAGGCGTCACGCGCCTGCTCGAAGCCCGTGGCGCTGTGAGCCCCAACGTCGACATCTACAACCGCTGGCCGGGGTTCTTTGCGGTGACCGCGGCCTTTTCACGTGTCGCCGGGGTCGATCCGCTCAGCTACGCAGGCTGGTTCGAGCCGTTGAGCGTGCTCACCGACGTGGGTCTCGTCGCCGCGATCGCCCAGGCCGTCGTCCGCGACATCCGCGTGACGGGCACGGCAGCGCTGCTGTTCGCCTGCACCAACTGGGTCGGGCAGAACTACTACTCGCCCCAAGCGGTCGCCTACACGCTCGACCTGGCGCTGATGCTCATCATCATTCGGCGATTCACGGCAAACGGGAAGATCGCCCCCCGGGTGATGAGGCTCGTCGCGTTTGTCATGCGTCGCCCGCAGCCACAGGAAGCCATCGCGAGCTCCCTGCGATGGCCCCGGTGGACGAGCATCGCGATCGTCGTGGCCATCGATGCCGTGATCGTCGCCACGCACGAGCTCACCCCATACATGGTCGTGTTCCAGGTGGCGGCGCTCACACTGATGGGAATCGTGCGTCCGCGATGGCTCGTGATCGTCTTCGCGGCGCTTGCGGTCGGATATCTCCTGCCGAACCTCTCATATGTCAGTCACCACTACGGGCTGTTCCAGAGTCTCAACCCCATCGAAAACGCGCAGGTCCAGCCCGGCGCGTTGACGTTCCGCGACTGGTTTCACGCCCACGTCGGGCAGCTGCTGTCATACGCCGCTGCGTTGTTGACCATCGTCTTCGCGCTCCGGCTGGCGCGCCGCGGATATGGGTCGCGCGTGCTTCCGCTCGGGGTTCTGGCGGCGATCCCCTTCCTCATTCTCTTCGGCCAGAACTATGGCGGCGAGGCATCGCTTCGCGTCTTCCTGTTCTCCTCGCCGTGGCGCGACGTCGTAATCGCCTGGGGGCTTGTCACGCTTGGGACGCGCATTCGCCTCGGTGCGACGGTCGCCGCCGTCGGGCTGCTCGTCACGCTCTTCGTCTTCGCCTTCCTCGGCAACGCCACGACGAACATCATTCCCGGCGGCGAGGTCCGGGCGAGCGAACACTTCTACAGCCACGCTCCCGCCGGCGCCGTGCTAATGCTCGCCGGCGAGGACTTCCCGCTTCGTTCCGGGGCACGCTACGCCGACATGGCCGGGCCGCCGGGGGACCATAGTCCCGACCTGCTGGAAAACCACCTGCTGGGCCGGAAGGCGCTCGGCAGCGCCGATCTCCCGACCGTGGTCAACGCGCTGCATCGCTACTCGCGCTACGGGTTCATCGTGTTCTCGACGACGCAGCTGGCATATGCCGACATCTTCGGTTCGACCCGAAAGGGCGCACTGACTCAGCTCGAGCGCGCCATCGCAGCCTCTCCGCGGTTTCACCTCTGGTACGCGACGGGAAGCGCGCGGATCTACGAGCTGACCGACACGACAAGCAGCGCGGCTGGCGGTCTCTGATGCGGTTTCTGCTGATAACGGCGACCGATGTCTCCGCCGCGTCGCGGGCGAACCTCGCCTCCCTGCTCGCCAGCCTCGCAGGCCAGTCCACGCCGACAGATCTGATCCTCGTGATGCGCGGCGGCGGCCAGGTGAAGCTGCCCGCCCGGGATGCGCTCAGGGCCCACGTGATCGAGCTTCCGCTAGAGACGTCCCTCAGCGAGGCACGCAACGCCGCCCTCGCGCATGCAAGGGAGCACAGCCTCCTCGATCGGGCCGGCGTCGTGGGATTCCCCGACGACGATTGCGTCTATCCGGCGGGCCTGCTCGGCGACGTGGGCCGTGTGATCGGCGGCGGGGTCGACGTCGTGTGCGGGCCGTACGGTCCGACTCGCCCAGCGGTCGACGAGCGGCGCTTTCCGCGAGCATCGCGGCCGCTCACGCCGTCGTTCGTGACGCGTGTCGTGAGCTCCAACAACGTCTTCTTCGCAGCCGGCGCGGTCAGAGTGATCGGAGATTTCGATCAGCGGTTCGGACTGGGCGCCCGCTTGGGGTCGGCCGAGGACTCCGATTACGTGCTGAGGGCGCTCGCCGCGGGATTCAGCGGCATTTACTCGCCAGCACATGTTTTTGTGGAGCACCCCTACAAGGGCCACCGACCGGCCCAGTATTACGTTGGCAACGTAGCGGTGCTCGCCAAGCATCTGCGCCAACACACTCACCTTGCCCTGTCACTGTTCCACCGTCTTGCGGTGGGTGCCCTGCTCGTCTCCCGCGGGGAGCTGCGGGCGCGAGACTACATGCGGGCGATCGCGGTGGCAGCCTCGCTGGCAGGCAGGCCTCCACAGAACGCCCGGAGCGCAGCCCCCCGATCGTCGGGCGCTGAGGCATGAGGCGACTCCTACGCCGATTGTTGAACCGGCTTGCCGTCGCGCGGGGCACGAGCAAGTCGAGCGCCGAGTTCAACTACTGGCAAAAGCGATACAGGCAGGAGGGCGATCTCACCAGGGGTGCCGGCCATCTCGAGGCGGCCTACACCGAGCAGTTCGGCCTGACGAAGGACTTCTATGCCGGCAAGCGGGTCCTCGACATCGGGTGCGGACCTCGCGGAAGCCTCGAGTGGGCGACGGGAGCGCTCGAGCGCGTCGGCCTGGATCCACTCGTCCCGCAGTATCGGCAACTTGGCATCGACGGCCACCAGATGTCCTACGTTGGAGCCGGCGCCGAGGCTATTCCGTTTCCCGACGAGCACTTCGACATCGTCACGGCGTTCAACGCTCTGGATCACGTCGACGACGTCGCTGCCGCAATTCAGGAGATAACGCGCGTGGCGAAGGTGGGCGCCACGTGCCTGATCATCGTCGAGGTCAACCACGAGCCGACGCCCACCGAGCCTCAGCGGCTCGGGTGGGACCTTCTCTCGCAATTCACCGGCTGGAAGGTTCTGAGCGAACGACGCGCCGCGATCGACCGCAAGCACGACGTATATGCCAGCTGGCGACGCGCTGCTCCCTGGCAATCGGGCGAGGGTCTGCTGGGTGCACACCTCGAGCGCGGGAAGGGCGCTTAGGACGTTCATGATCTCCGCGGCAATCCTGCGTCTGCGCTCGGGCTTCGCCGAGCCGTTGCACCGCACGGCGGGGAGCTTGATGACGAGCACCCTGCTGACGGCCGGGCTGGGGATCGGCTTCTGGGCGATCGCGGCACGGGTCTACCCGCCGTACATCCTGGGCAGGGACAGCGCCCTGATCTCGTCGATGGCGACGATCGCTGCGCTCTGCCAACTCAACATGGGCAACGTCATCGTGCGCTTCCTTCCCCAGGTCCGTCATCGCGTGGGGAGGCGCGTTCTGGACGCGTACGCAAGCGCGGTAGCGCTCAGCCTGATCGGCGGCGTCGCTTTCGTCATCGTCGCCCCGCTCGTCTCGCCCGAATTCGACTTCCTACACAGGGAAACGTGGCTCGCGATCCTCTACGTGTCGGCGACCGCGGCCTGGACGATCTTCGTGCTGGAGGATGCCGTTCTCACAGCGCTCGGACGAGCCGCGTGGCTGCCGCTCGAGAACGGCTCGTTCAGTGCGTTGAAGATCGTGATCCTGCCGGTCGCCTATCTCCTGATCAGCGGGCACGGCGTGTTCCTGGCGTGGGTCGTCCCGATGTTCGTGACGGTCCCGGTGATGAATTGGCTGATCGCTCGGCGCGTCGTCCCGCAAGCCGCGATCGCCCAGCGTGACGCCCAGGGGGTCCTCGAGATCTTCGGCCGCAGGCGGCTCTTCACATTTCTCGCGCAGGACTTCTTCGGCGCCGCGTTCGGCCAGATCGCCCTGACCGCGCTGCCACTGCTCGTCGTCGCGTTCCTGGGCCCGAGGGAGAACGCGTACTTCTACATTCCGTTCACGCTGGTGAGCACGTTCGACCTGATGTTCCTCGCGGTCACCACGTCGCTGACGACCGAGGCGTCGCGCTCGCCCGGCCGCACACGGGAGCTGACGGGCACGGTGGTGCGCAGGTTCCTCGCGGTGCAGGTGCCGATCTCGCTGCTGATCGTCGTCGCCGCACCGCTCGTGCTGCTCCCGTTCGGCCACGCCTATGTGACCCACGGAACGACGCTCCTGCGACTGCTGGCGGCCACGAGTTGCTTTCGCTCTCTCCTCTTCCTGGTCAGCGCGATGGCTCGGTTGGAAGGCCATGGCCGGCGTCTGCTGTTCGTCGGCGCGGCGCTGGCGGTGGGCCTGGTGAGCCTGATCGCCCTGCTCGCGCCCTCCGAGGGCCTTGACGGCGTCGGGCTTGCCTGGGCGCTCGCGCATGGCACGTTGGCGCTCGCGCTGCTGCCGGCGTTGGTCCGTGCGCTGCGCCGCCCACAGATCGCGACCGCGATCCCATGAGCGAGCGGGTGCCATCTGCGCGCGAGTCCTTTCGCCTGGATCGTGCCGCCTATCCGCGGGAGGCGTGGATCTCCGAGCGCGCCCTGTGGGCGGTCGCCGCATACCGGCTCGGGAGTTGGCTCGATTCGCGCTTCGGTGCCTGGCTCGCCGGCCGGCCGCTCTGGCTGCGCTACGCCGTCAAGGTCCCGTTGCTGATGGGTCAGCGGCTCGTCGAGGCGCTCACCGGAGTTGAGCTTCCGCCCCAGACCAGCGTGGGTCCGGGGCTGCGGATCTGGCACGGAGGCAACATCGTGATCAACCCCAGGACGCGGATCGGCTCACACTGCGTGATGCGTCACGGGGTGACGATCGGCAACGTGGTGCCGAACGGCCGGGCGCCGGTGATCGGAGACCGCGTCGAGCTCGGCGCCTACGCGCAGGTGCTCGGTGGCGTGACCGTGGGCGACGATGCCCGCGTCGGCGCGATGAGCGTCGTGTTGCAGGATGTGCCGCCGGGCGCCACGGCGGTCGGGGTTCCCGCCCGCATAATCCCGCCGCGCGACACCGACCCGGAGTCGGAGGTGGACGCGAGTTGAGCGCAGATGCGCGTCGCGCGGATGACCTGACGAACGGCTACCTTCCGGTCGCTGCGTTCGAGCATCTCGGGGCGACGCAGATGGGGTTGGTCGATCTCGATGGCCCGCCGACGATCAGGCTTCCGAATCACTCCGCGGCCGCGGCGGATCCGAGTGACGGTCTTCTGCTCGTGCGCCTTCACGGAGATCCCCTGGCGGTCATCCATGTACAGGGGCCGCGGCTCGCCTTGCAGGCCGAGGAGCTCGGCTCGCTGATATGGCAGCAGGCGTCCGGGGCGATCGCGGCGCACGTCGAGAGATACGGGTGCGTTGAGCCGCCGGCGCTTGACGAGTCCCTGTTCGGCGCGTGCGCCGCACCGACGGGTGCCTGTCTCGGCGCCATTTGTGGGAATCGGCTCGGCCCGGCCAGCGTGGTGATCCCCACCGGCGGGCGACCCGATCAGCTGGGGCGCTGTCTGCGGTCCCTGCTGGCTCTCGAGCGGCCGAAGCTCGAGTTCCTGGTGGTCGACAACCGGCCCGACCTCCCCGAGACGAGGCGGCTGGCAGAGGCGATCGCGGTGGACGATGCGCGCGTCCGCTATGTCGCCGAGCCTCGCCCCGGAAGCTCGGTGGCGCGCAACCGAGGGATCGCCGAGGTGAGCTCGGAGTTCGTCGCGTTCACCGATGACGACGTCGTGATCGACGCGGAGTGGCTGAACTGGCTGCTGTCCCCGTTCGCCGAACCGGAGGTGACAGCTGTCACCGGGATGGTGTTGCCGCTTGAGCTGAGGACCGAGGCGCAGAAGCGGTTCGAGCAGTACGCCGGGTTCTCCAAGGGCGTCACGGGACGCTCCTACGATCTACACGCCGCGAGAGACGATGGGCGCGTCCTCTATCCATATTGGGGAGGAGTCTTCGGCTCGGGGAACAGCATGGCCTTCAGGACGGCCGAGCTTGCGGCCGCCGGTGGATTCGATCCGGCGTTGGGTGCCGGGAGCCTCGCCCTCGCGGGAGCGGACATCGAGGCCTTCAGCGCCGCGATCCTACGCGGAGGTCGCCTCGTGTACGAACCGCGCGCGCTCTGCTGGCACGAGCACCGACGCGATGACGGTGCGCTCAAGCGTCAGCTGTTCAACTACGGGGTTGGCTTTACCGCGATCCTGACGAAGTACCTCCTCAACGATCGCCGGTTCCTGAGAGCCCTCGGCCGCTCTGTGCCGCTTGCCGTGCGAAGGCGCCGAGGCGGTGGCGAGGAGACCGCGGCCGCCTCGCTGCCGGGCGAATACGCCTCGCTCGTGCGGAGTGGAATGCTGCGTGGCCCGCGGCTGTACGTGAAGAGCCGGCACTGGGCACGGAGGCTCAGCCTCGACGAGGCCATCGTCGCCGCTCGGCCGCCGCAGCAGCGAGGCGGCCCTGCCCGAGGCACGGATCGGCCCGGTGTACAAGTCCGCAGTGGCTGCTGAGAGCTCATCGGCGCCGTCGCGGCATCTACTGCGGGGCGCGTACAGCCTGATCGCCAACACGGCGGTCACCTCGCTCCTCGGCATGGGGTTCTGGGTCGCGGCCGCTCGCATGTACTCAAACGTCGAGGTCGGGCGAGATGGAGCGCTGGTCTCGGCGATGATCGAGCTCTCGACGCTCTCTCAGCTGAACCTCGGCAACGCGATCGTCCGATTCCTTCCAGGTCTGGGCAGCCGGAGCGCGCGCGCGGTTGGCATCGCGTATGCGCTGGCGAGCACACTCGCGTTGGTGGTCGGCTCTGCGTTCGTGCTCGCTGCGCCACATGTCTCACATGAGCTCGCGTTCCTGAGCACCAGTGTGACGCTGGCGGTCGGCTTCGTCGCGGCGCTCGTGCTCTGGGGCGTGTTCGCGCTCCAGGATTCCGTGCTGACGGCGACGCGTCGCGCGCCCTGGGTACCGATCGAGAACGCCGCCTTCGGGGTGCTGAAGATCGCGGCTCTGCCGCTGCTGCTGGCAGCAGGGGCGGTTCACGGCGTGTTCCTTGCGTGGGCTCTTCCGATGGCACTGCTGTTGATCCCCGTCAACCTTCTGGTGTTTCGGCGTGCGATCCCCGCGCAGCTGGGCGTCGATGGACCCGAGGGGCCGTCATCGGTCAAGCGCTTTGGTGCGGCGAGAGCGGTGCGCTTTCTCTCACAGGATTACTTCGCGTCGATCTTCACGCAGGCGACACTGACGCTGCTTCCGTTGACGGTGCTCGCGCTGCTCGGCGCGCGGGACAGCGCCTACTTCGCCATCCCGTTCATGATCGTCATGGCATTCGACACACTCGCCTACAGCGCATGCACGCCACTCGTGGTCGAGGCGGCCCGGCTGAACGAGGGTCACCTTCGCGATCTGGCGAACCTGGTGGTACGTCGTGTGCTCGTGCTGGTCGCCCCGGCGGGCGCCCTGCTGATCCTGGCCGCGCCGCTCGTGCTGCTCCCCTTCGGGCACGCCTATGTCCAGCATGGGACCGGTGTCCTGCGCCTGCTCCTGTGCGCCAGCCTGTTCCGGGCCGGGATCGCCTTCTTCTCTGCCGTCTCGCGGGTGCAGGGACGCGGCCTCCGGCTTGCGCTGATGGAGTTCGCGCTGCTGGTCCTCGTGCTCGGCCCGGCAGCTCCCCTTGCCGACTCATACGGGATCGACGGGGTCGGAGCCGCGTGGCTCATGGCCAACGCGGTGATCTTCCTGACGCTGATCCCGCGGCTTCTTCCCGTTCTTCGCGAGCCGCGAGTCACCTCGGCCGCGGCCTGATCCCAGGCGGCGCGGCCGTCAGGACGAGTATTGCCGACCCCGCCCGAGGCGGATTTCAAATCTTGCGCGAAAATAGGTCATGCCTGTGATCGCGAGCCCGGCGATGATCGCGCTCGCACGGCGCAGCCCGTCGGCCTCGCCGCGCACCGCTGCGAGCAGCTCTCGCAGAACTCCGCGCGGCAACACCCGCGTGACATAGCGACGCTCAGATGAAAGGCCCTCGCCCTGCCCCCGGAGGCCGACGAGCACCGCTTTGGACCCCCCCTCCAGCTGGCACCGCTTGACGAAGTGCCGCCACGTCGCCCGGTGCGCGGTGACGACATGGCGGACGCTCGCGTTCGGCCGGTAGATCCACTGCCCGGCCGGGAAGTGCTGCGACGCGCGAATGCAGAACTCGGTCTCGTCAGCGCTGCCCGTGATCGCACGGCCGCCGATGTCCAACCGACCGAGCTCGGGTTGAAACCCGCCAGCACGCGCAAAGACCTCGGCTCGCATCGACATGTTGGCTCCGATCGGGTTGCGGATCGCAGCAGGCTGGACCGGCAGCCCTGTGTATGTGCAACCGACGACCCAGTACAACTCGGCCGGGAGCCAACTCGGCGGTCCCGAGCGCCAGATCGGTGTGATTTCTCCACCTACCCCCAGAACCGTCGGGTCGGAGTAGGCGACCATGTGCTGCTCGAGCCACTCTCGTGACGCAACGGCGTCGTCGTCGAGAAAGACCAGAACGGAGCCGCTCGAACGCCCCGCGCCCGTGTTACGCCCTCCACAGAGCCCGGGCGCCTGGTCATTCGGCACGACCGTCACATCCTCCAGCTCCCCGAGCGCCCGCTCGAGCAGCTCAGCGTTGTTGTCCACCACGACCGTCGTCTCGCGCGGGCGCACCGTCTGCTCGGCGATCGACCGCACGGCGTTGACCAGATCATCCCAGCGGTCGAGAGTGTAGGCACAGATGATCACTGATGCATCTGCTTGCGGGTTATCGGGATAATCCACCAGATCTGCAGGCTCGGGGACGGGGAACTCTAGCGCGCCGCAGGCTTCCACGCGACCCAGAAGGAGCCTCCGCACACGGTGTGCTGCGTCACCGCCACACGCGCACCCAGTCGACGTACATGCGAGCCGGGAAGCGCGTGGAAGCGTCCGGTGAACCCGGCCAGTTGCCACCGACGGCGACGTCTAGCAACAGGAAGTTCGGGCGTTTAAACGGCCATGTCGATCCAGGCTGAAGGCTCGACGGGGTGATCGTTCGGTAGACGTTGCCGTCGAGCATGAACCTGATCCGCTCATGGGACCATTCGACTCCGTAAACATGGAAGCTGGAGGCGAGCGAGGTCGCCGAGTAGGCCTTGGTACCGACGCCGTGCGGAGCCCAGGGCCACGGGCCGTGGACGGTTCCGATCGCGACGTTCGGGTGTGACCCGAGAACCTCCATCGCATCGATCTCTCCCGACGCCGGCCAGCCTCCTGGCCGGTAGCCATCGTTGCCGAGCATCCAGAACTGGGGAAGCAAACCCTGACCGGCGGGTACCCTGATGCTGGCCTCGACCAGCCCATATGTGAATTCGAACTTGCCGAGCGTCTGAATGCGGGCCGAGGTGTAACTGCGCGTTTGCCCGTCTCGACCCGTGTAGGTTTCTGCGCGAGCGCTGATCACGAGGTGCCCGCGCCCGTCGAGGACCGCGTTGCTCCGCCGGGCGGTGTTCGACTCGAGCTCACGGTTGCCCCAGCCACCGCCCCCGACGTCGAAGTTCCACTTCCTGCGGCTTGGCCTCGAGCCCGCGCGCCCGTTGAAGTCCTCGGCCCAGATCATCTGGCGGGCCGCGGTGCGTCCGGAAGGATCGGTTGCCTTGCCCGCCTGCGTTGATGACGGGATCACCACGAGCGAGACAGACAGAGCGAGGACAGCGAGAGCGCCACGGCGCCCGTGGTGCGCCGACGGCGCGTCCGTGGTGCCGGCCCCGCGCAAGCGGCTCATCACGGTACGGTGGCAGATCGAGGGCTCGGCGGTCGAGGCTCTGGGGCCGTCTTGGACGAACGGTCGAGGCGCGGGTGCGGTTTCCACTTCACCCGTTTTCGCGAAGGTGTGCGGATTCCTGCCGGCGGCCCGTAGGAGCCCGGCAGGACCTCTAGTGACTGCCCCTGCGCGGCTGAGTCACGCGCCGGCGCGCTGGGGAAGCGTGAACCACACGGTCTTTCCAGCGGACGACGGCTCGATCCCCCAGGCGTCTGACATCGCTTCGACGATCAGGAGCCCTCGTCCCGTTCGGTCGGTCGGCGCCGGGGACTGGCGCACCGGTCGGCCCTGGCCGGTGTCGCGCACTTCAACTCGGATGTGGCGCTCGGCGTCATCGATGGCGAGCTCGAAGGCGGTCTGCGCGTGTTGGACGCAGTTGGTTGCAAGCTCGCTCGTCATCAGCTCTGCAGCGTCCAAGATGTCCCGAGCCTGGCCGCTCAGGGTGTCACGCACGAAGCGACGGGCGGCCGGCACGGACTCGAGGTGGCAGCCGAACCTACGAACTCTCATGACGGCTCGAGTGGGAGGACACCTGTCAGGCCGGTGAGCTCGATCACCCGTCTCACAGCCGGGGACGGGTTGCGAAGGTACACGGCCTCCACCTTCGCCGTGGCGCCGATCAACACCGATATACCGGCGCTGTCCATGAACCGCAGGCCACTGAGATCCAAGATGAGCCGCTCGGGGCGCTCTGCCGTGATCGACGCGATCGCAGCTTCCAACGAGGCCACGTTCGAGGTGTCCAGTTCACCCGAGACGGCTATCAACGGTACACCGGCTGCATCGGTACGTGTGTCGATTACCACCTCCGCGGCACGGTCTCCCGCTAGGTCTCCCACTGGATCACCACTATCGCCGTGTCGTCGTTGTGGTCCTTGGACGCGAGGTCGCGTGTGAGCATCTCGACTAGGTCATCGGGCGCAAGCCGCCGGCCCGCGGTGGCCGTGTCTCGCAACCGCGCCAGGCCGGTATCGAGGATCTCGGTGCGGCGCTCCACCAAGCCGTCGGTGAAGGCTACCAGCGTGGACTTCACCGGCACCGACACGGTCGTCTCCTGATAGTCAAAGTCGCGCGTCACGCCGATCGGCACGTTCACGTTGGTCTTCACATACTCGCCTCGCTCGCCGTCGATCAAGAGTGGCGCCATGTGGCCTGCGCTGGCGATCGTCAGCGAATGGGCCCGCACGTCGATCAAGGCACACAGCACTGTCGCGAAATAGTCATGATCGTCGCTGTTGACGAAGTCCGAGAGCTTCGCCAGCACCGTCGCAGGCCGGCATTCCTCAGCCGCGTAGGCAAGAGACGCATGGCGCAGTAGCGCCATCGTGGTGGCCGAGTGCAGACCGTGCCCCGAGACGTCGCCGATCACGAGAAGCAGCCGTCCATTGTCAGCCGCAACGACGTCGTACCAGTCGCCCCCTACGTCGATGCCGGACGCCGCCGGGATGTAGCGAGCGCTCACCCGCAATCCGGTGAACTCGGGAAGCGCGTCCGGCAGCAACGCATGCTGGAGCGTCTGGGCGATGCCGCGCTGCTCGGTGTACATCTGATGGTTTTCGGCAGCCACGCGGTCGAGGACGCCGGTCAGCTGCTCGGCGTACTGCCTGCGACGCGCCAGCCGGTCGGTCATCAGCGCCGCAGCAAGCGAGATCAGCACGCCCACGACGACAATGATCCAAGGGAGGCTCGCGAAGGGCCTGCCGCCGAGCGGCCCGTTCGGAGTCACCACCAGCGTGAAGGTACTGTCTCCGAATGGGACCACCGCGGACGCGTGCCGACCCCTTATCGGGAAACGGTGAAGGCTCGTGACCAGGAGGTCCGCCTGGCGCCGGGAATGCCCGAGGTACAGCGCGTAGTTGAGATCGGAGAATGCGGAGTCGCGAGCGAGCCCCGACCGCCTGTCCTTCGGAAGCGGGTTTTCCGCATAGACGGCAAAGCCGTGCCGCGTGCCCGGTGTGCTGAACTCGAATCCCAGGCTCGGACGGGGGGCGGTCAGGACCCCGGTGATGTTCAGGCGCGGCGACCGTTCGGCATGCGCGAAGAACTTGCGCGCCTGCGCAGGCAGCGATGCCAATGCTGGCCGAGCGCCCACCACCGCTGTCGGCGCGAGCCGAGAGCTCCCCAAGCGCCACAGGGAGACAGAGGCAAACTGGCGACCCGTACCGACGTAGGGAGCCATGAACGCCCGGAAGCGCCGCTGGTCGCCGTCTGTCGCGTCGGCGAGCTCGGCGGCCGACGCCAGCGGCGTCTGAATCGAAGGAACGACCGCCGTCAACACCGAGCCGACCTCACGGGCACGCAGGCGCAACAGGCGGTTCTCGTTGCGGTCGTACAGCCACAGCGACGTCAGCGAAAACGCCGCGGTGACGAGCAGTCCGAGAAGGAACGCGACGGTGGCCACCCGCGACGGCCTCCACCGCGAGGCGGCGCCGACCAGCGTCGAAGGCGGAGCGCGCCATCCGCCGTCTCGGACAGCCGCCAGGCTCCCCCCGGACGGCCCCCTCGTCTCGACCCCCGCCCGGCTACTCATTGCGAGCATTGCCTCTCCATAGCGTAGTTAGGTTATATCGGCCGGTCGCCCTGGCGGTCTGGCAGGCCGATCGTGGGGCCCACGCTCTGTTCTCAGCGGCCGCCGGGAACCGCGCTGACCTGCTCGGCGACGGATGGGCGATAGGAGGATCCACGGGTCGCGGCGAGGTAGGCGGCGCAGAGCGCCGCCGCGAGGATGAAGGGAACCCAGTCGCCGGTCGCGCCGGCGATCGCACCTCCGGCGGAAGGTCCGATCACCGCTCCCACGGCCCAGGCCGCATTCATCAGGCCGAACGCGAGTCCCTGCATCAGGCCGACGCGGTCTGCGCCGTCGGCGATCAGGGCCATCGCCGGAGTGAAGAGAGCTCCATAGGAGACGGACGCGATCAGGAGCAGAGGCGCGTACACGAGCGGTCGGCCGGCGAAGGAGAGCACGAGCGAGACGACCACGCCGATGCCGAGCGCAACGCGTACGGGCAGCAGCGCCCCACGCCGGTCGCTGAGGCGGCCGATCAGCGGAGACCCGGCCGCCTCAATGCCCGCGCTGAGCAGCCAGACCGCGCCGATCGCCGTGGCGCCCCACCCGGCTGCCGAGAGGTGCAGCGGCGCGAGCACATACAGGTACCCCTCGAGGACCGAGGCGAGCGACATCAGCGCCAGCCCACCCAGGAAGCGCCGGTTGCCGAACGCACGCGCGAATCTTCCAGCCGAGGGTCTCTCCGGCGGTGGGGAGGCGATGCGCACGGTCCAGAGGGCGAGCACCGCGGCCAGGCCTCCGAGCGCCGAGAAGATCGCGGCGCGTCCGAGCAGCGCCGCCGCCGCCCCGACGACCGGTCCGAACAGGGCGCCTGCCACAGCCGCCCCCATCGCGGCGCCGATCAGCTCGCCGCGCCGCTCGCGCGGCGCCGCTGCGAGCAGCCATGCGAATGCCCCCGCCCAGGTGAAGGCGCTGCCCATTCCCTGGAACAGGCGCGCGGCGAACAGGACCGAGAAGCTTTCCGCGAGGGCGAATCCCACGCTCGACAGGCCCATCAGCGCGAGCCCCACGAGCACCGCGCGGCGTGGGCCGAGCCGCACGGCCGCGAAGCCGCCGGGAAGGCCGCCGATCAGCGCGCCGGCGGCGTAGGCCGCCACCAGAGTGCCGGCACCCGCCTTTGAGAGCTCGAAATCGTGTGCGAAGCGGGGCAGCAGCGGCGTCAGTGCCGCGTAGAGCATCGTGTCGACGAACACGAGCACCCCGGCGAGCAGGAGCAGTCGGCGCATGCGGGCCACGCTACCAACGCCCAGATGCTCCAAGGCCCGGCCGGCCTCGATCGAGGAAGTACAGGCGTCCGGGCCCGAAGCTACGTCACGCCGCGGGCTCGGATGCCCGGGAGGCTGGGATGGCGGGTGGAGACTCGTCCGCCGCCGGCTCGCTCGTGGCCGTCTCGAGCGCTGCCCGCGCGGCGGCCAGAGCCTTGTCGAGACGCGCGCGCTCAGCGCCGTCGGCTGCTGCCGCGTGACGGTTCTCCCCGACGGACACCAGCCCCTGCAGCACGTCGATCGGCAGCGGGAAGACGATCGTGGAGCTCTGGTTGCCGCTCACCTCAGTCAGCGTTTGCAGGTACCGCAGCTGGATCGTCACCGGGTTGCGGCTGATCACGTCGGCCGCGTCGTTCAACCGTGCCGCCGCCTGGAACTCGCCCTCGGCGTTGATCACCTTCGCGCGGCGCCCGCGCTCGGCCTCCGCCTGACGCGCCATCGCGTGCTGCATCCGCTCGGGGATCTCGACGTCCTTGATCTCGACCGTGGTGACCTTCACGCCCCATGGCTCGGTCTGATCGTCGATGATCTGCTGGAGGTGCTCGTTCAGCCGCTCCCGCTCGGACAGCAGCGCGTCGAGCTCTGCCTTGCCTAGCACCGAGCGCAGGGTCGTCTGGGCGATCTGCGAGGTGGCGGCCAACACGTCCTCGATCTCGAGCACCGACCGAGTGGAATCGATCACCCGGTAGTACGCCACCGCGGTCACGCGCGCCGGTACGTTGTCGCGCGTGATGATCTCCTGGGCAGGGATCTCCAGCGTGACCGTGCGAAGGCTCACGCGCACCATGCGATCGATGGCTGGCAGCAGGAAGATCAGTCCGGGGCCGCGCTGGCTCGTGACGCGGCCCAGACGGAAGACGACGCCGCGCTCGTACTCTCGCAGCACGCGCACGGAGACGCCCGCGAGCACCAGGGCGGTTACCGCAAGGCAGACCAGCACGATGGCGAGCGCGAGGATCACCCGATCAGCTCCCACTCCTCCGCGCGGCGCACCGAGAGCGTCAGGCCGTTGACGCGTTCGACGACGATGGGATCCCCCTCGCACAACGCCTCTCCGTTGTCCGTGCCCCATCCGTTGCTCGCTCGCCACAGTGCCCCGTCGATGAACACATTGCCCCCTGACTCGCCCCAGCGACGTACGACCCCGACCCTGCCACACAAAGCCTCCGCCCCCGCCTGGATGCGCACGCGCCGCGAGCCGGCTGCCTTGCGAGCCGCAAGCAACGCCCAGCCGGCCGTCGCGGCGCCGAGCCCGACGCCGACCGGCACCGCGAGCGCTGCTCCCCCGCCCAGCGCCGCGATGACGATGATGCCACCGACGATCAGCGCCATACCCCCTGCCACACCAAGTACTCCGCCGGGCACGTGAGCCTCGGCGACCACCAGCAGGGCACCCACGAGTAGCAGTGCAAAGCCGAGCGCAGTCATTTCAAGTTCCTCCACCTCGATCATACGCCGCGGGGCACCGAAGGTTGATAGCTTTGACGCGACAGGCCCGGTGACGGGCCGGGCCGTGAGGGGAAGGGGGTCGGCATGGCCGACCGAGTGCTCTTCATCAGCTGGACCACGCCCGTTCGCGGACGCGAGGAGCGTGGCCTTGAGGTGTTCAACGAGTCCATGGGGCTCTATGGGCGGCTGCAGCAGGAAGGCCGCATCGAGAGGTTCGAGGTCGTCCTTCTGGAGCCCAGCGGCGACCTCAATGGCTACATCGAGCTGCACGGCTCGGCAGAGCAGCTCGCCGCTGTACGTGAGGACGACGAGTTCCAGCGCAATATCATCGAGGCCAGCCTCATCGTCGACGGCCTGCGTCACGTCGAAGGCGTTACGAACGAGGAGATCGCACGGCAGATGGCGCTCTATCGGGACGCCATCGCGCGCGTTCCCCAGACCACCTGACACCCAACCCGGATCTCGCCCGGCGCCTCGCCTGGCGAGGCGCCGGGGTCCGGTGTCGTTAAGTCCGCCGCTCCGGCGGGTATCTATGTACTCGATGGGCCGCCAGCCGCGTGATCCGCAGATCGAGGCACACATCGAGTTGATCTCGAGCAGGGCCGAGCCCGAGAGCGAGCGACTCGTCGCGGCGATGCTCAACTGCTCCTGGCCCGGTGGGCCCGGGGACCGGAGCGAGCCCGTGGCGCTCGAGTGGGTGCGCCTCTGGGGACCCGGACGAGTCGGCCTCATTCCCCTGGGGTGCTCCTGCGCGGCCGGACGCTGCCGCGTGTGCAACTGACTGGCGGTTCAGCGCTCGACCAGCGCGGAGGCCGCCTGCTCGATCACAGGGGCGAGCCTGTTCCACTCGCCGCGCAGGGTGGCCCCCACGAATACGTCCGTGTGGCCGCGCCCCGCGACGATGCACGCGAGCTCTCTGTACGCGTTCGCGCCAACCCGCGAGAGGTAATCGTCGATCACGCATGAGCCTCGCGCGTGCAAGAAGCGCAGATTTTCAGCGGCCGCAACCTCGCGCACGCCGCGGTCGCCCTCACCCCGGTTGCGTGTGACGCGAAAAACCGCCCATCTGCGAAGGCTCTCCGCCCCCTGGCGCGGGGTGACGTTGAGATATGCCCGGTAGCGGCCATCACGGTCTCGTTGGGCGACGGAAACCGTTCCCCTGTCACCGGAGATTGGCTTCCAACCGGCCGGATAGAACAGCGTCGCGCTGCGTGATGCGGTCGTCGCGCTGACCCAGCTGGCCGGTGGGCCGCCAGTGGGTTGGGACCATGAGATCCCGCCCGCGCCGCGTGACCCGGAGGTGCTCGACGCAGAGGAGAGGAGAGCGAAAGCGGCTGCGCCCAAGAGCAGCGCCGCGGCGGCGCCTGTCCCCCACACGCGTAGCGGAGCGCTAGATATTGCCATCGCCGTCGCTGGGGCCGCCGTTGTTGTCGGCGTCCTGGTCGCCAGCGTTGCCCTGGGGGATTTCCGAGCTTTCCGAGCGCGGCGGGGCGGCTTTCGGTGCGGGCGTCACGGCCTTGCGTTCGGGCGTCACGGCCTTGCGTTCGGGCGTGGCTGTTCTCGCTTCGGGGGCCGCGGCTTTCGGTTCGGGGGCCCCGGCCTTCGCTTCCGAGGGCGCCGCTGCGGCGCTCGATTCGGGAGCCGGTGCCTTCGCTTGCCGAGCCGGAGCGGTTGTGCTTGGCACAGTGCTGTGGGTGGCTGTCTTCCGTGCCGGCCTGCCGGCCGGCGCCTGCGCAGCCGGAGCGTTGCCGTGCGCGACCGGCGGCGGCGAGCCCGACGCCCGAGTCGAGCTGTTGCCCGATCCTCCGCAGGCGCCGACCAGGAGCGCCAGGCCGACGCCGGTGAGCGCGGGCAGTAGCTGTGCGCGTGGGCGGCGCCGTGGCCGGGTTTCGGTGTGAGCACTGAGAGTCATGTCGTCCTTGCTGTGAGTAGATGAAAGTCACACCCGTGTCTCCTCTTCGAGGGCACGGCGTGCGTATGAAGCGGCTACACACACGGAGACGCGCACCCGGACACAACCTTTCTAAAGCGTCGGTAATTCTTCGACGCTCGACGCTCGACGCTCGACGCTCGACGCTCGACGCCCGACGGCGGGGAAGGACTCCTACTCGGCGTCCGGTGCGCCGGGACCGTTCACCGCTTCCATGCTTTTTTTCGCCCAGTCGAGCAGCCCAAGCGAAACCCACGGCAACTGCGCAGCGCGTACACGAACGTCGACGCTTTCGTTGGCCCCGAAGACCTCGACGACCGTGACAACGCGTCCGATCGTGAAGCCGTCGGGATAGTCGGCGTCGATCGCGTCCATCTGCTCGGCGACTTCGTGCATGAGCCTTGCTCTGGGGTTGGGCTCCTGCTCGTCGCTCCCTTGCGGCTCGTCTTCTGCCCCCGCCATGGATCCTCCTATCGTCGTCCTCTGAAGTCTAGGCGCGGATCCGCTCCCCCTTGGGGTCGAACAGCGGCTCGCGCGCGACCTCACCTGCAATCCACTTGCCGAAGATGTCGACTTCCACGGTCGCGCCAAGGGGAACGTCCGCTGGAAGGTATGCGTAGGCGATCGAGCGCTCCACCGTGTAGCCGTAGCCACCGCTCGTGACGCGGCCGGTGATCCTGCCGTCGACGCGCACGGGCTCGTTCCCGAGCGCGACCGACTGCGGGTCCTCAAGCACCAGGCAGCGCAGCCGCCGGCGCGGGGGTACGGGCTCCTCGCCTGCGCCCACGCCGAGGGCCGAGGCGCCGAGGAAGCGACCCTCCTTCTTCACGGCGAAGCCGAGCCCGGCCTCATAAGGGTTGTCATCAGGGGTGATGTCGGCGGCCCAGACCCGGTAGCCCTTCTCGAGGCGCAGCGAGTCGATCGCACGGTAGCCGCCCGCGACCAGCCCATGCCCGCGCCCCGCCTGCCAAAGCGTGCTCCACAGCCCCGCTCCGTACTCCGTCGGGCAGTAGAGCTCCCAGCCCAGCTCGCCGACGAACGTGACCCTCAGTGCGCGCACGGGTACGTCACCGACCGGAAGCTCGCGCATGTGCATGTACGGGAAGTCCAGTGGATCGTCGGTGAGCGGCGCGAGGATATCGCGCGCACGCGGACCCCAGAGTGCGAAGCATGCCCAGCGCGCGGTCACATCCGAGCAGCGCACGCTGCCGTCAGACGGCGCGTGGCGCCGGATCCAGCTCAGGTCGTGGTTGCCGAAAGCCGTGCCGGTGACTATCGAGAAGAGGTCCTCCTCCACGCGCGTCACCGTGAAATCGCACTCGATCCCGCCGCGGCTGTTGAGCATCTGCGTATAGGTGATCGCGCCTACATCGCGAGCCACCGTGTTGTCGCACAGCCCTTCGAGGAACTCCGCCGCTCCCGGACCGGCGATCTCCAGCTTGGCGAACGAGGACTCGTCGAACAGGCCCGCGCGCTCACGCGTGGCGCGGTGCTCGGCGCCGATCGCCGGCGACCAGTGCATCCCGGCCCAGCCGCGCGCGCGCAACTCCTCGTCTCCGGCCGCCGCGTTCGCCTCATACCAGTTGACGCGCTCCCAGCCCGACTTCTCTCCGAATGCGGCCCCATGGCCGGCGTGCCAGGGGTAGGCGCTGGACGTGCGCAGCGGGCGACCCGCCTGGCGCTCGTGCCCCGGATAGCGGATGTCGTAGTAGGTCTCGTAGACCTCCTTCGTGCGCTTCAGCGTGTAGCTGGGAGAGCGGAAATGGGGCCCGAAGCGGCGAATGTCCATCTCCCAGACGTCCATCGAGGGCTCCCCGCCGAGCATCCACTCCGCCATCACGCGCCCGATTCCGCCGGCTCCCGCAAGGCCATGCGCGCAGAAGCCGGCCGCGACGAAGAAGCCGCGGACCTCGCTCTCGCCTAGGCAGAACTCGTTGTCGGGCGTGAAGGCCTCCGGGCCGTTGATCAGGCGAGTGACGGTGATCTCGTTCATCACAGGCACGCGTCTGGAGGAGTTGGTCGCGATCTCCTCGAAGCGAGGCCAGTCCTCCTCGAGCAGGCGCCCGTTGAAATCGGCGGGGATCGCGTCGAGCAGGCGCTCGTCCAGAGCCCACGGTGCGGAGTCGCGCTCGTAGCCGCCCATCACCAGCCCGCCGCCCTCCTCGCGGAAGTAGATCAGCAGGTCGGGGTCGCGCAGCGTCGGCAGATGAACACGATCTCCGCCGGCATCGCGCTCACGGAAGGGCTGCGTCACGAGGTACTCGTGGGCGAAGGGAACGACCGGCACGCGCACCCCGGCCATTCGTCCCAGCTCGGCGGCGAACATACCGCCGGCATTGACGACGATCTCGGCCTCGATCGGGCCCCACTCGGTCTGCACGCCGCGCACCCGTGGCTGGGTGGAACTCCGATCCACGTCGATCCCCGTCACCCGGGTATGCGTGAACACGCGACAGCCGCCCTGGCGCGCGCCATCGACCAGCGCCGTCGTCAGCAGCGATGGATCCAGGTAGCCGTCGCTCGGCAGGTAGGACGCGCAGCGGACGCCGTCGGCGCTCATCAGCGGGAACAGCTCGCGGGCCTGCTCGGCCGAGATCAGCTCGAGCGGCAGCCCGAAAGTCTTGGCCCATGCCACCTGGCGCAGGACCTCCTGCTCGCGCTCAGCCGTGCACGCGAGGCGGATCCCGCCGCACTGCACCCAGCCGCAGTCGAGCGTCCGGTAGAGCTCGACCGAGTCCATCATCATGCGGGTGAGCGAGACGCTCGAGCGGAGCTGGCCCACCAGACCCGCGGAATGGAACGTGGAGCCGCTCGTCAGCTCGTTGCGGTCGAGCAGGACGACGTCGCGCTCGCCCAGCTTTGCGAGATGGTGCGCGATCGAGGCTCCACCCACGCCCCCGCCGATGACGACCACGCGCGCGCGTTCGGGAAGCTCACGCGCTCTGGCCACTGTGCGGTCTCGCCTCGCTCTCGGCCCAGGCGAGCCAGTCGTCGAAATTCTGCTGCGCGACGGCGCTCTGCAGTCGCTGGAAGTGCTCGCTCCCGTAGCTCTCGAAGTCGAAATCGAGCTCTGAGACCTCGCGCTGCACGATGCCCCAGGCGGCCTCGCGGGCATCGGACATCACGCGCATCAGCTTCAGCGCGGCACGCGCGCCGTCCGTCGGCGGCGTCCCGTAGTAGGCGGTGAGGAGCCGCTCGTCGGTGGCCTCGTCGAAGCGGTTGTTGATAGATAGATTGCCGAGGTCGAAGCGGGGATCGCCCATGCCGGCGTACTCCCAGTCGACGATCAGGATGCGCGCGTCCTGCCGCGCGAAGATGATGTTGCCGGGGAGTAGGTCGTTGTGACACGGGTAGCGGCGTGCGAGCGGCAGGGCCGCCTCGATTCGCGCCGCTACGGCCGCCGCCTGCAGGTAGGGCGCCGGCAGCTCCCCGCCGCGCTCGCGCACGATCGCTGCGTATCGGTCGAGCAGGTCGGGGACCCAGAAGCTCGCATGAAGCACGATCGCCGACTCGTGGAAGCTGCGCAGCGCGCCCGCGATCTCCTCCACTCGCGTGTCGAGCTCGTGAGCGCTCGGCGAGCGGCAGGCGATGAAGCGCGTCACCAGGCAATCGTCGAGTGCCGCGGCGACCCCCGGAGCGATGGCCAGGCGAGCGGCCGTTTCGGTCGCCAAGCGCTCGGCCTCACGGTCGATGCCCAGGAGGTCTGTGTCCTTGCCCGGCCTTCGGATCACGTAGTCATCGCCGCCCAGCGTCACTCGGAAGTTGCGGTTGGTGATGCCTCCACCGAGCTCGGACGGCTGTCCAGAGAGCGGGCCGAGCGTCGGTTCGAGGCGCTGCAGGATGTCGTTTAGCTCGCCCACCGCTCCAACGTTCGTTGCACGATAAGGAGCACAACCTATACCTTCACCAGCTGTGACCCGGAAGGAGCAAACGGCCGCCGCACTCATCGCCGCCGCGGACCTGGACGGCGCCCGGCGGGCGATCCGGGACGTCGCAGTGCGAACTCCGACGATCTCCTGCTCGGACCTCACAGAGGCGTCCGGCGCTCCAGTGGCGCTCAAGGCGGAGTGCCTGCAGGTGACGGGATCGTTCAAGCTGCGCGGCGCGCTGCACAAGGTCGCGGCGCTCGGCCGGCGCGCCGACGCCGGTCTGGTGACCGCGAGCGCGGGCAATCACGGTCGCGCGGTCGCTCAGGCAGCCCGAGTGAGGGGGGTCGGCTGTGAGGTCTTCATGCCCCGCGACGCACCCGTCTCCAAGGTGGCGGCCGTGCAGCGGCTCGGGGCACGGGTCGAGCTGGAGGGCGGTTCCGTGGAGGAGGCGCTGGCGCTCGCGGCCGAGCGCGGGAGGACGAGCGGCGCGGCGTTCGTGCATCCCTTCGACGACCTCGACGTGATCGCCGGTCAGGCCACGCTCGGGCTCGAGCTGCTCGAGGACGTTCCCGACCTCGCCCGCGTCGTGGTGCCCGTCGGCGGCGGCGGCCTCGCGAGCGGCGTCGGCATCGCGCTGCGCCGCGCTGGCGCGGACGTACAGGTCGTTGGAGTCCAGGCGAGCGCTTGCGCCCCATATGCGGAGGCGCTGGAGGACCCCTCTCGCGGCACCGGCTTCGAAGCGGCGACGGGCGCCACGATCGCCGATGGCATCGCGATCAAGCGACCCGGAGAGCTGACGCTCGTGCTTCTGCGCGAGCTGCTTCACTCGCTCGTGACAGTCGCCGAGGACGAGATAGCCGAAGCGATGGTCTTCCTGGCCGAGCGCGCGAAGCTGATCGCAGAGGGCGCGGGCGCCGTCGCCGTCGCAGCCCTGTTGAGCGGGCGGCTCGAGCCTGTCGAGGGTCGTACCGTCGCGATCGTCTCTGGAGGCAACGTCGACAGCGGGCTGCTGGCTGGGCTGCTGCTCCGTCATGAAACCGAGGAGGGCCGCCGCGTGCGCATCTTCACACGCGTCCCCGACCGCCCCGGTGGCCTGGCCGAGCTGCTGAATCTCGTCGCTCGCGCGCGCGCCAACGTGGTCAGCGTCGAGCACGTCCGTGAAGCGGTGCGCCTGCACGTGCGCGAGACCGGCGTGGAGCTGACGCTCGAGACGCGCGGCCGTGGGCATACCGATGACGTGCTCGCCTCGTTGCGAAGCGCCGGCTACGACGTGGACCTGGAGTAGCCCTACAGCTCCGCGCTGGCCTGCACGAAGGCCCGCCACAGCTCCCGCCGGCGCGAGCGCTCGCCGGGATCCATGAGCGGTGTGACGACGCGTCCCTGCGGCAGCCGCTCCGCCGCCTCCTCGACGCTCGCGAACAGCCCGACGCCGACGCCGGCCAGCATCGCGGCTCCGAGGACGGTCGCGTCGACGCGGCCGACGCTGAGCGGCAGGCCCAGGGCATCTGCCTGGATCTGAAGCAGCGTCTCGTCGCTCGTCAGCCCGCCGTCGACGCGCAGGCCACCGACCGGCACGATCTCCGACACCGCCCCGACGATGTCCGCGACACGCCAGGCGATCGCCTCGAGCGCCGCCCGCGCGAGGTGCGCCGCGCTCGCCGCCGCGGTCAGGCCGGCGATCACTCCGTGGGCTGTGGGACGCCACCAGGGAGCGCCCAGCCCCGCGAGCGCTGGGAGGATCATCACCCCGCCGCTGTCCTGCACGGTTGCGGCGGCTGCCGCCAACGCGGGTGCGTCCTGCGCCAGCCCGAGCCCCTCCGCGAGCCAGTCGAGCAGCGATCCGGCGGCGAACACGCCACCGTCGAGAGCATGGGCGATCTCGCCCACGCCGCCGTCCTCCGAGGAGGCCCAGGCGACGGTCGGCAGCAGGCCGCTCGCGCGGGTGGGCCCGGCGGTGCGTCCGAGGACGAACACGCCGGTGCCGTAGGTGGCCTTGAGCTCGCCCGGCCGCACCGCGCCCGAGCCGGCGAGGGCCGCCTGCTGGTCCACGAGCTGAGCGGTGAGCGGGATGGCCACCGGCCAGCGCTCGCAGCGCAGCTCTCCCAGTGGCCCGAACGTCGCTCCCAGGGCCGGCAGCCACTCTCGCCGCAGGCCGAACGTCCTCAGCAGCTGCTCGTCCCAATCGCGCCCGCCGACGGCGAGTAGCTGGGTGCGCGAAGCCGTCGAGAGGTCCGTCGCGAAGCGTCCTGCCAGGCGGTCGGTCAGGAAGGCGTCGACCGTTCCAAGGCGCAGCGACCCGCCATCCCGCGCACGCCCGACCGCCACGTCGCGATCGAGCAGCCAGCCGAGCCTGCCGGCCGAGAAGTAGGGGTCCAGCGGCAGACCCGAGCGCTCCACGGAATGCTCGTCGAGCCGGGCGAGAAGCGGTTCGTGGCGCTTGTCCTGCCAGACGATCACGGGCGTCAGCGGCCGTCCACTCTCGGCGTCCCAGGCGAGCACCGACTCGCCCTGATGATCGAGTCCGGCGGCGAGGACTTCACGCCCGCCGGCCTGCGCGAGCACCTCCGCGACCGCGTCGACGACAGCGTCGAGGATCAGCTCGGGATCCTGCTCGACGATACCGGGGCCCGGGCGGCTGACGGGCACCGGTCGCCGAGCCTCGGCCACAGCCCTCAACTCGTCATCGAACAGCGCGGCCTTCACCGCCGTCGTGCCCTCGTCGATGCCGAGCAGCAGCGCCGAGCTCATATCGGGGCCTGGCCCCGGCCCGCCAGCTCGCGGTGCAGCGCGGCGCGCTGCCACCACCGCTCCGTGGAGGTGGCCGGTGCGGGGGCCGGCAGCGGTCGCGGCGGTCCCGGATCGATCGTGCCCTGAGCGGCGAGCATGCCGACGACATGCTCCGCGATCCCCAGCGACGCCGACAGTCCCGTGGAGCGGATCGCCGCGACGTGCACCAGGCCGGGCAGCGTCCGCGACGGCTCGATCACGTAGTTGGCCTCCCGCCCGGCTGGGCGGAGCCCGGCGTAGGCGCCAACCTCCCTCGCGTCCTCGAGCGCGGGGTACATTCGCCTCGCGCGCGCGAGGATCAGCTCGCGGGCGTCGGGCTCCACGGACCAGTCGTGCTTGTCCTCCCGCTCGCGGGCCGTCGGTCCGGCGACGATCTCCCCGTCGACCGTCGGGAAGACGAGCACGCCCTTCCCGAGAGCCGACGGCACCGGCAGCAGGATCCGCTCGAGCATCTCGCCCGCTGGTGGGGAGAAGACCAGGAACTCGCCCTTTCGCGGGTAGATGCGCACCAGGTCCTCCCCCGCCAGGCGGGCCACCTCATCGGCGAACAGCCCCGCGCAGTTGACCGCGGCGCGAACTTGCAGCTGCTCCCCGGTCTGCAACCTGACGATCAACCCTCCGCCGGGCGCTCCCGAGAGGCCGCCAACCTGCGCCCCGAGCCTGAGCTCGGCTCCCCCGGCACGTGCGGCGCCCGCGAGCGCATGAACGAACGCGACGGGATCCGTGACGGCCTCGCCGGGCACCGTCAGCGACCCGTCCTCGCGAAGCTGCGTCACAACACCGTTGGAGCGGGCACGCTCGGCGATCCCTCCCACCGCGGCCCGCTCGTCCTCACCCTGGGGCATGAGGCTCGCACCACACCGCACCACCCTCACACCGAGCTCGCCGAGCAGCTGCTCTCGCAACAGGGCCGATCGCAGTACGAGCGTCGTCTCGAGCTCGCCGGGGGTCGAGTCGAAGCCGGTGTGGAGGATCCCTGAGTTGGCTCCGCTCGCGCCCAGCGCGAGCGCGTCCTCGACCTCGAGCAGCACCGCCTCGACGGCTCGCCGCGCCAGGGCGTGTGCGACTGCGCAGCCCACGACGCCACCTCCGATGACCGCGACGCGTGTGTGTGCGACGGACATGAGCACCGAAGACTCTATGTCCAGCTCGCATGGGTCGACCGGCAGGGGACGGCCCGTGATCTGCCGGACGCCTCGCGGGCGCGGATGCCCTTAGAGTTTCGTGCGTGGCGCGCTACGACCTCGCCGGGAAGGTGGCTCTGGTGACCGGCGCTGCGCGCGGGATCGGCTTTGCCACCGCAGGCAGGCTCATCTCGCGCGGAGCCTCGGTGGTGATCGTCGACCTTGATCAGGAGGCATGCGCTCGCGCCGCGGCGCAGCTGCACGATTCCAGGGCGCTCGGGCTGGCCGGCGACGTGACCGACCGCGCCGCCATGCAGCGGGTTGTCGCCGCGGCGGTTGAACGGTTCGGGGGCCTTGACGTCGTCGTGGCGAACGCCGGCGTCGCCTCGCGGGTCGCCACCTTCCGGGCTACCTCCTCGGAGAGCTTCGAGCGGGTCCTCGACGTGAACCTGATGGGCGTCTGCCGGACCGTGGACGCGGCGTTGCCGGAGATCGTCCGCCGCAGGGGCCACGTCGTGGTCATCTCATCGATCTACGCCTTCACGAACGGGGTCGGCGCCGTCCCCTACGCGATGAGCAAGGCTGCGGTCGAGCAGTTCGGGCGCGCGCTGCGCCTCGAGCTCGCTCCGCACGGCGCCAGCGCGAGCGTCGCCTACTTCGGCTTCATCGACACCGAGATGGTCCATCGGGCGATCGACCGCGACCCGCTGGCAAACGAGATGCTCGCCATGTTCCCCAAGCCGCTGCACAAGCGCCTGGCCCCGGCTACGGCCGGCGAGGCGATCGTGCGCGGGATCGAGCGCCGCCGGCCGCGCATCATGAGGCCGCGTCGCTGGGTGCTCATGTCGGTGCTGCGGGGCGTGCTCAACCCGCTCACGGACGCGCGCGCCGAGCGCGACGAGAACGCGCTGAGGCTCCTACGGGAGATCGATGGGCGGGCCGGAGAGGATCAGCCGCTGACGGCCTGAGCGTCCCCGCTCAAGTGGACGTCTCGGTCGCACCGGCGCCGCCCGCAAGCGATGCGGCCGCCTGCCGGCGCGGCGGTGCGAACAGGTCCTCGACGACCTCGGGCGCGCAGGGCCTGCCCATGAGAAAGCCCTGCACCCTCTGGCAGCCCATTTCCAGGAGCGTCGTCATCTGGCTCTGCGTCTCGACGCCCTCGGCGACGACCGTGAGCGACAGCGCCTGGCCGACGCCGAGGACCGCCTCGAGCAGCTCGCGGCCCTGCCCTGTGTCGCTCAGGGCGGCTACGAAGCTACGGTCGATCTTGAGGATGTCCACCGGCATGCGCTGCAGGTGCGACAACGAGGCGTAGCCGGTGCCGAAGTCGTCGATCGCGACGCTCACGCCGAGCGCCTTGATCTCGTCCAGCCGCTCGCCGGCGGCCGCGACGTCCCGCATCAGCGTCGTCTCGGTGATCTCGAGCACCAGCAGCGAGGGCTCGAGTCCCGAGCTCTCGAGCGCCTGCCTGACGTCGTCGGTGAAGCCCTCCCGGGCGAGCTGGCGGGCCGAGACGTTGACGAAGGTGCAGACGCGGTGCCCGTGCGCGTGCCACATCGCCGCCTGGCCGCAGGCCTCTCCGAGCACCCAGCGACCGATCGGCAGGATCAGCCCGCTCTCCTCGCTCAGCGGGATGAACTCGTCGGGGGGGACGACTCCGCGCTCGGGATGGCGCCAGCGGATGAGAGCCTCGACGCCGACGACGGTGCGACCGGGCAGATCGAAGATCGGCTGGTAGTGCAGGAAGAACTGCTCGTCCCGAAGGGCCGTGGCCAGCTCGCCTTCGAGCTCCAGCCGTCCCTCCGCGACTGCGTTCATGCTCGCGTCGAAGAGCGCGTAGCGATCCTTTCCGGCGGCCTTGGCGGCGTACAGCGCCAGGTCCGCGTCGCGCAGCAGCGCGTCGGGGGTCGTGTACTGGCCCACCGCGATGCCGACGCTCGCCGTGAACGACAGCGTGTTCCCGCGCCCTTCGAGATCGATCGGCTGCCGCAGCGCCTCGATGATGCGGTCGGGAAGGTCGAGCGGCCCCTCGCGCGTGGTCGACTCGACCAGCACGACGAACTCGTCTCCGCCTAGACGGCCGACGGTGTCCTGTTCCCGCACTACGCTCTGGAGGCGTTCGCCGACGATCTGAAGCAACTGGTCTCCGACCGCGTGCCCGAGCTTGTCGTTGACGCGCTTGAAGCCGTCGATGTCGATGAACAACGCCCCGGCGACGCTGCCCGGCTGCCGTTCGGCCCGGGCGAGCATCTGCTCGGCTCGGTCGAGCACCAATGCCCGGTTGGGGAGCCCGGTCAGCGCGTCATGGAGTGCGAGGTGGGAGAGCTCGCGGGTCTTCTCCGCGACGAGCGACAGCGCGCGCGTGCGGCCGGTGCCGAGCACCAACACCAGCAGGCCGAGCAGCACGCTCAGCAGGATTCCGCCGATGAGCACCGTCAGCGCGCGGCCGTTGGCGAACACGCCGGACGCGACTGCCCTGCCGAGGCTCTGCACGCTCCAGCCGTTGTGGAGGTCCACCCGTGCGCTCTGCGCGTTGCGGGGGGCGGAGCCGCTGCTGAAGACGACATGACTTGAGCCACTGCCATAGCGGAACGTCACGGCCGTGTTCGGGTGACCCTGCAGCGCTCGCTGCAGCACGACCCCCGGCACGAGCAGCTCGCCAAGCCAGCCGACGAAGTCTCGCCTGCGCTCGGCGACCGTCGCGGGCGCCACGCCGCTTCTGTAGACGGGCGTCTCGACGCCCAGCGTCGCGACGGTGCCGTTGACGAACGGCGCGTAGCTGCTGAGGCCGGTGTCTCTGGTGGGAGCGAGCGTGCTCGCCAGCGCGCAGTAGTCCACGCCGGCCGGCAGATAGCTCGCGAGGCTCCTCGCCAGGCCGGCGACCGCGAAGCAGTAGTAGGGACGAGGCCTGGGCGGCATCACCCGGAAGGGTTCCTTCGGCCCGGGCGAGGAGAGCCCGAGAGGGCGTAGGGGGTTGGCCGTGATCCGCCGCTGGAAGGCAGCCAGCTGCCCAGCCGGAACGCGCGCCACGAGCCCGATGTCCTGGAGCTCGGGGAAGCGCTGCAGGGCGTGAACCGATTCCACCCACTTGTCGAAGCCGGTCGGAGACGTGTCGCCGTTCGAGGCCACGAACGCGCTCGTGCTTACGACGAGGTCTTCCTCATGCTTGATCGCGAGCATGAGCGTCGAGGCGATCTCGTCCGATGTGAGATGGAACGCCAGCCGCGACTTCTCGGCATCCGCGCCGGCGACCGAGCGCGCCCCTAGCACCGACCCGACGGTGCCAGCGGCCACGACGAGTACGGTCGCCGCCCATACGCTTCGCCGATTCCGCGCCGTCCGCCTCAGCCGAGCGATCCGGCTGGTGCGGGCCCGCCGTGGCAGCTCGAGCAGCGCCGGTTGCGGTATGGGGTCGGTGTCGGTCACATCGCGCTCTCTTCCGCGCACAGCCATGCGAGCGGTAGGGCCAGATCGGTCCGCAGGTCATGTTTTGTCCGAGTTGTGGGGGCCTCTGGACGAATATCCGAGGGGGCACGCTGACGCATAGCATCCAGGGAGATGGAGATCAGACCGTTTGCAATCGAGCGCTTCTACGAGCGCTGGGAGTTTCGCGCCGAGCTGATGCTCTCCAGCAGCGACTGCGAGTCGCTATCCGTGAGTGACCTGCTGGCGCTGGAGCCGGACGCTGAGGAGCGCCTGCGCGTGCTGGATCTCGGCTACACCGAGGTTCCCGGCTCGCTCGAGCTCCGCACCGCCGTTGCGGGCCGCTACGAGCGCGCCCAGCCCCAGGACGTGCTTACGCTGGCCGCAGCCGAGGAGGGCATCTTCATCGCCTACCACGCGCTCCTCGGCCCAGGCGATCACGCGGTCGTCGAGGCACCGGCCTATGGCTCGGCGATCGACGTCGCCCGCAGCACGGGCGCGGAGGTGAGCCTCTGGCGGCGCCACCACGAGGACGGATGGGCCTACGACCTGGAGGAGCTCGAGAGCCTCCTGCGCGCCGACACGCGGTTGATCTATGTGAACAGCCCGCACAACCCGACCGGCTCGCAGATGTCGAGGGCGGCCTTCGAGCGGCTCGTCGAGATCGCCCGCGGGCGCTCGATCATCCTCTTCAGCGACGAGGTCTACCGCGGACTCGAGCACGATCCGGCGGACCGCCTCCCGCCAGCAAGCGACCTCTACGAGCGGGCGATCTCCCTGAACAGCGTGTCAAAGGCATACGGGCTGCCCGGGCTCCGAATCGGCTGGCTCGCGAGCCGCGATCCCGCGTTGATCGACCGCGTCAGGGAGCTGAAGCTGTACACGACCATCTGCTCGAGCGCCCCGAGCGAGCTGCTCGTCGCTCTCGCGCTGCGCCACGGCGACGCACTCGTCGAGCGCAGCAGACGGCTGGTCGTGTCCAACCTGCCACTCCTCGACGCCTTCCTCGATCGACGGCACGACCTGTTCGATTGGGTGCGCCCGAAGGCCGGGCCGATCGGCTTTCCGCGCGTCGCGGGCGCCTTCGACGTACAGGCGTGGTGCGAAGAGACGGCGATGAACGCGGGCGTGCTGCTGCTTCCCGGCGCCGTCTATGAGGAGCCCCGGCACGTGCGCTTCGGGTTCGGACGGGCGAGCCTGCCGCAGGCGCTCGAGCGCCTCGACGCCCATCTCGGCTGAGGCGCCGGGCGCTACAGCACCTTGGAGAGGAACGCCCTGGTGCGCTCCTCGCGCGGGTTGGCCAGCACCTCGGCCGGGCTTCCGGCCTCGACCACCAGGCCGGCGTCCATGAACACGACGGAGTCGGCGACCTCTCGGGCAAAGCCCATCTCGTGCGTGACCACGACCATCGTCATGCCCTCGGTGGCAAGCCGCTTCATCGCCTGCAGCACCTCTCCCACCAACTCCGGATCCAGCGCCGAGGTGGGCTCGTCGAAGAGCATCAGCTTGGGGTCCATCGCGAGTGCCCGGGCGATCGCGACCCGCTGCTGCTGCCCGCCCGAGAGCTGCGCCGGATAGCAGTCCAACTTGTCCGGAAGCCCGACCCGTGCGAGCTCCTCCCGCGCCCGTGCCGCTGCCGCGTCCCGGGAGGTTCCCTTCACCCGGATCGGCGCGCACGTGACGTTGTCGAGGGCCGTCATGTTGGGGAACAGGTTGAAGTTCTGGAAGACCATCCCGATCTCCGCGCGCTTTCGCGCGACCTCCGATTCGCGCAGCTCGTGCAGGCGGTCGCCCACCTGGCGGTAACCGACCAGCTCGCCGTCGACGGACAGGCGCCCCGAGTTGATCTTCTCGAGGTGGTTTATGCAACGCAGGAAGGTCGACTTGCCCGAGCCCGAGGGTCCCAGCAGGCACATGACCTCACCGGGCATCACCTGCAGCGTGATTCCCTTGAGCACCTCCAGCCTTCCGAAGCGCTTGTGCACGCCCTCGGCCTTCACCATGGGCTCGCTCACCGATGCTCGCCTCCACTGGGCCGGAAGGACGCGCCGGGGCGCGTGAAGCTCAGCACCCCGCGCAGCACCCGCCCAGCGAGTGGGCCCTGCTCATCACGCGAGGAACCGCGTCCGTAGTAGCGCTCGAGGTAGTACTGGCCGACGTAGAGAACACTCGTGCAGACGATGTACCAGATACTGGCGACGATCAGAAGCGGGATCGTTTTGAAGTTCGTCGAGTAGATGTTCTGCACGGCGTAGAGGAGATCCGCCACAGCGATCACGCTGACGAGCGATGTCGTCTTCAGCATCGAGATCGTCTCGTTGCCGGTCGGCGGGATGATCACCCGCATCGCCTGCGGCAGCACGATCCTTCGCATCGTCTGCAGGCGGGTCATGCCGAGCGATCGCGCGGCGTCCGCCTGCCCCTCGGGCACCGAAATGATGCCCGCGCGCGTGATCTCCGCCATGTACGCGCCCTCGTTGAGCCCGAGACCCAGGATCGCCGCGGCGAACGGGGTTATCAACGTGTTGGCGTTCGGGTGCACGAACGCCGGGCCGAAGGGTATGCCGAGTGCGATCTTCGGGTAGAGCGCGGCGATGTTGTACCAGAAGAGCAGCTGCACGAGCACGGGCGTGCCGCGAAAGAACCAGATGTAGAGCCAGCTCCCGCCGGACACGAGGGGGTTGGGCGAGAGGCGCATGACGGCCAGCAACATGCCGAGGACGATCCCGATCGCCATCGCGATCACCGTCAGCTCGATCGTCACCCTCAGGCCTTCGAGGACGCGTTCGTCGAACAGGTAGTTCCCGACGACGCTCCATTCGAAATGCGGGTTTGTGACGATCGAACGGACGACCGCGACCGCCACGACCAGGACGATCGCGGCGGCCACCCAGCGCCCAGGGCGCCGTACCGGGACGGCCCGAATGTCCTCGGGCCGCCCCTCGCTGTCGGTGACCTCAGCGGAGGGCACCGCGCATCAGCTCAGCTGGTCGCCCCGTTGATCTTGGGCGTGCTGATCGCTCCGGACTGGATGCCCCACTTGGTGAGTATCTGGCCGTAGGTTCCGTTTGCCATCAGTGCCTTCAGCGCGGCCAGGATCGGAGTCGCCATGCCGCTGTTCTTGGGAACCGCGATCCCGTAGGGCGCGAAGCCGTAGCTTTCGCCGATGAGCTTGAACTGGCCGCCCGTCTTTTTGATCTGGTAGGCGGCGACTGGTGAGTCGACCATCCCGAGTTCCGCGCGTCCGCTCGCGATCGCGAGGTTGACGGGGTTCTGGCCCGGGAAGCTGAGCACGTTGACCGCCTTCTTGCCTTCTTTGGTGCACTTGCCGTTCTGCTTGGTCGCTTCTTCGAGCTCCGTGGTCCCCTTCTCGACTGCGACCGTCTTGCCGCAGAGGTCGGAGATCTTGCTCACGCCGGTGTTCGCCGACGTCTTCGCGTAGAAGGAGATGCCGGCGGAGTAGTAGGTGACGAAGTCGACCGTCTTCTCGCGTTCTTTGGTGTCGGTGAACGACGACACGCCGAGGTCGTACCTGCCGGCCGCAAGCCCCGGGATGATCGTTTCGAAGTTCGAGTTGATCAGGTTCGTTTTCAGCCCCATCTCGGCTGCGATCGCGCTGATCAGGTCCGCATCCATGCCGATCACCGTGTGGCCGTCCGGTGCGATGAACTCGTTCGGGGCGTACTGAGCTTCGGTCGCGACGTTCAACGTCCCTTTGGATTTGATCGCGGCCGGTACCTGCCCGGCGATCGCCGCGTTCGCGCTCGGCGTCGACGTGCTCGACGTGGGCGGCGTCGACGTGCTGGTGGACGAACTGCTGCTGCCACATCCCGCCATTGCGAGCACGGCAAGCACGGGTGCACCGATACGCGCGACCAGCTTGCTCATCTGAACCTCCTGGAGTTGTAAGGAACCCCGATCCAGGGACCGGCCGAGGCGGTCCAAGTATAAGAGCGCATGCGCACGAGCGAACTAGAACCGCACCGTAAGCCGCTGCTCGCGCGACGCATGCGGGTCTAACATCGCTGCGATGTCAAGCCGCCGCGCCCTGACCGGCCTCGCGTGCATGGGCGCCTCGGCGCTCGCGCTCACGGCCTGCGGATCTGCTGGCACGCCGGCTCACACGAAGGCGACGGCGAGCAGCGCGCCGCAGGTCCGGAGCCAGGCCGACCCGGCGACCGGGTCCGCGGGAGCTTCAGCCGGCACCGGGAGTCACGGGCACGCGGCGAAGCGGGCGCTACCGCTGCCCCCGAGCAAGCCCGCGAGCGAACTCGACAAGAAAGAGGTCTCCGGCAAGGTCGGAAAGGCAGACGTGTTGCCCTCCGGTGCAAGCTCCGGCGGAAGCTACGTCGCGCCCGGCGCTCCGTCGGACGCTCAGATCCGCGCGGAAATCGCGCTGGCGCGCAAAGCCGGGATCATCCTGCCCCAGGGCAACACGGCGCAGTCCTTCGAACAGGGGGCGACATACGTTGGCGGCGGTGGTGGCGGTGTGTGGGCGTTCCCGATCCAGCCCGTCGCCGTGGCGATCGCACCGCAGGCGTGGAGCGAAGACCAGGGCATCGACATAGCGACGGCGCACGGCGCCTGCGGAAATGCCGCGATCGAGGTCGCGCTCACGGCCGGCACCGTGGTCCGCGAGGGAATCTCGGGCTTCGGACCCTCGGCGCCGGTGATCCGCATCGACAGCGGCCCGTACGCGGGCTGGTACATCTACTACGGGCATGCCGCGCCCGCGCTCGTAACGGTGGGCGAACACGTGCTCGCGGGCCAGCCCGTCGCGGAGGTTGGATGCGGCATCGTGGGCCTCTCCTCTGGGCCGCACCTCGAGATCGGCCTGACGCCGCCGGGGGGCTCGACGTGCTGCCCGGCGCCGGGTGAGACCTCTCCTGTCATGAACGGCCTGCTGCGCCAGCTCTACCAGGGCCCGGCCTGAGGAGCGAAACGGTTCCTGCACGCTCGTCCTGCGGTTCCGCTACTCTTGTGCGCGCCTAATCCGGGGCAGGCGTCCCGGAGCGGGGGAACCGAGTTGTTGGGGCGAGTTCCGCGGTAATCCGCGGGAGGCGCAAGTCGCTAGCCCGTCAGCTAACCCCGTCGGCCGACGAAAGGCTCAGTTTGCGGCGACGGACGTACGCGTTAGGCCTCGTGCTTGTCTCGCTGGCCGGGGCATCGAGAATGGTGGGTATCGCGTTCGCCGGTGCCACGGGAGGCACGGCAGTCCCGTCCGCGACCCCTCCCACGCCCCCGCCTGCCACCGCACCCCCGCAGGGCGGCCCGAACGGAGGGACGAACCCGAGCGCTCCAACGGGCGGCCCGGTGCAGGTGTTCGCGCGCTCCCCCTATCCGCCGAGCGCCCATGGCTGGGTCTTCCCGCTCTATCCGCTCGCGCGCGTCGCGGCGAGGAGCTGGTGGTCACTCGACCAGGGTGTCGACCTCGGGGGCAACGCGAACCAGTGCGGCCCAAGGTTGCAGGAGCTCGCCGTCGCGAACGGGACGATCGTCCACGAGGGCCTGGACGGCTTCGGATCCTCCGCGCCGGTGTTGCTTCTCGAAAGCGGACCCGACCGCGGGCGTTACATCTACTACGGGCACGCGGCGCCGGCGCTTGTGCCGGTGGGCGCGCATGTCAGCGCCGGCCAGCCCATAGCGGATGTCGGCTGCGGCACCGTGGGCATCTCCTCCGCTCCCCATCTCGAGCTCGGCATGGAGCCGCTGGGCACGACCAACCCGCAGGAAATGCCCGCTGTCGGCGAGACCTCGCGCGAAACCTTCAGCGATCTCGTGGCCGCCTACCGAGCGGCCGCCGCCGCCATGAAGGCCCGGGCCGAAGCGGCGAGGGCACACCGGCACAGCACCGCCGCCGGCCACTAGCGAGCGCCGCGGCCGCCGAATCGGCGTCTCGAGCTCGCCTCGAGCGAGCCTCGGTGACCTCGCCCGCTAACAGGTTCGTCCACCGCGCTAAGGCATCCCCTCAGGCATGCCGATACGGCCAGCGTGACGATCTTTGCCCGCCTGCTCCTCCGGCGCGATCACGCCCATGCGCGCCCCGTGCAGCTCTTGACGAGCGCGCTCGCGGCGTCGGCTGCTGTCACGGCGCTCCTGATGGTCGCCACGCCGGCACGCGCGGTTGTGACGGAAGTCGAAGGAACCAAGGTCGGCCTGCAGGCGGTCAATCAGGCGTCCTTCGTGGACGGCCGGTTCGAACAGGGCTTCAACGAAAGCACCGAAAAATTCACGGTCACGGAAAACACGGGTCCGGCATCGTTTCGCAACCCCAGCGCCTACCCTGTTGTGCACGGCGCGAACACATACGCCATCTACTGGGACCCGACCGACCACTACAACCCCGACTGGCAGCACCTGATCAACACCTTCATGCAGTCGATGGGTGCCAGCAGCGGCTCGCTCGCCAGCGTGTTCGCGGTCGACGCGCAGTACACCGACTTCACCGACAAGCCGGCCTATTACCAGTCGAGCTTCCGCGTCGCCTACACCGATACCCACCAATACCCAGCAAAAGGCTGCGCCAGCCCGAGCGTGTTCACGTGCCTCACCGACGCTCAGATGCAGGCCGAGCTCACAGGGTTCATCGCAGCCCACGGGCTTCCCACGGGGATGGGCACGATCTACTACCTCATGACCCCCCCCGGCGTGACCGTCTGCGTCGACGCGCTGGCGACTCGCTGCACCGAATTCGAACGCTCGACGCTGGAAATCGAACAAAACCGGTATGAAAGCGCGAGCTATCAAAAAGCGATCTGCAGCTACCATTCGGCGATCAACCCGGGCGGAAGCCCGCTCGGCGATGGCAACACGATCCTCTACGGGGTCGTGCCGTGGACCGCGGGAAGCGCCGGCCGAGGCACGGGCTCACTGATCGCGGGACAGGCGGCGTACTGCCAGGACGGCGGCTGGAATCCGAGCAGCAAACCGCCCATGGAACGAGAGAAAATCAAACCGAGGAACGCGCAGGAAGAAAAAGAATTCCAAGGGAAGACGCCCGAAGAAAAAGAACAGCTCGAAGCGCTGAAAGCGCTTCAGGGCCCGCACGACCAAGAGCCGAACCAGCTCGCCTGCCCGAACTTCCAGGACGGCCTGTGCGACGCGGGCCTCGCCGACCTGATCGTCAACCAGATCTCCGTTGAGCAGCAGAACATCGTGACCAACCCGCTCTTGAACGCATGGCAGGACAACAAAGGCAAAAAAGAGGCCACGGACCAGTGCCGGAACTTCTTCGCCGGAGGGCACGCCGGCGGCGGTGCGTCCGCCGGCCCTGAATCGGGTGCCGGCACGCTCTTCAACCAGACGCTGAACGGCCACAGCTACTACCTGAACATGGCGTTCGACCTCGCGTCGTCCCTGCTGCCCTACCCGAGTGTTCCATGCATTCCTGGCGTCAACCTAATACCGGAATTCACCGCTCCGAACACGGTCAACAGCGGTGAAACCGTCGGCTTCGACGGGATGGAGTCAGACCTCACGCTCAACGCGCAGTTCACCTACAACGAAGGCGCTGCTGTCAAGACCTACGCCAAGTACAAGTGGGAATTCGGCGACGGCACGGCGCCCGTGGAAGGCTACGCGCCAGGCGCGCCCGCGTGCGAAACGCCGTGGCTCAGCCCGTGTGCGGCGAGCGTCTTTCACTCATACCAGTACGGAGGCACCTACCAGGTGACACTGACCGCGACCGACACGGTCGGCAACGTGGCTGCCGTCAGCCACCCGCTCACCGTCGTCGGCCCGCCGCCGCCGGTGCCACCCAAAGAAACTCCTGCCGGCGGCTCCACTCCCACCTCCAGCCCCACCTCCAGCCCGACGTCCACCTCGACCGGCGGTTCGCCGGGCGGCTCGACCCCAGGCGCCAGTCCGCGTCTACCCGCGCCGGTCGCGGCCGCAGCGGTCGTCTCCCGCTCGCTTCGCCGCGCTCTGCGCAAAGGCCTAACCGTCCGCTACTCGGTCAACGAGCAGGTCGCAGGCCACTTCGAGGTCCTGCTCAGCCGAACGATCGCACGGCGTCTGGGTATCGGGGGCCCGCCAGCGCTCGGGCTCCCGGCAGGCACCCCGCCGCAGGTCGTGATCGGGAGAGCGAGTGTCATCACCACCGCCGCCGGCCGCAGCACTGTCGACATCCAGTTCTCGAAACGGACCGCCTCACGCCTTGCACGGCTGCACAGCGTCCCGCTGATGCTCAGGCTGTTCGTACGCAACGCAGACCGGCACAGCCCCACAACGACGACGGTGCTCACCACCGTGACGTTGAGCGGCTGACCAGGCCCGCAGCCCTCAGTCCGAGCGGCCGCCCTTGCGACGCGTGCGCGCCCGCTCGCTGAAGACGAAGTACCACAACGCCGCGATCAGCAGGTAGCCGACGACCAGCGAGACGGCGGAGATCACGGCGATCCCGGTGCCTTCCCCGCCCGCCGATTCGCCGCCGAGGGCGAATGGCAGTGACAGGGTCAGCGCGCCGAGCATGCCGTGCGGCGCCCGCGTTTCACAGCCCCGGCCAGTGGCGAACGACGAATCCGCTGCCGTCCGCGGCACCGACCTGCCAGCGGGACGCGTACACGCCGCTGCGCCCTGCGGTGTTGTACATGATGCCGTCCACGTACATGTACGTGTGGCCCGCCGCGGCATAGACCGTGATGTAGCGCCCCGGCCCCTGAGCGCCCCAGCTCTCCAGTTCGCCCGAGGTCTCGGGCGCGCTGAGCAGGCCTCCCGCCGCGAGCGCGTAGCTCACCGACCCCGAGCAGTCATAGGCGTTGTCGACGAACGAGGCATGGCCGCCCCCGAACACGTATGGGAAGTCGGCGATCGCGTTCGCGCCCGCGATCACCTTCTGCACCACTTCGGGGACACCCGTGGGGATCGCGATCGCGCCATTTCCACCGATCGAGCGTCCGCCGGGGACCGGCGTGAACTGGCGCTGCTGAGCCTGCTTGGCGCTCCGTTCCACCGCCTGCATCTGGTCGAGCTCCTTGCGCACTTCGGCGTCGGACGGCGCTCCAGCCGCGACGATCGCTTCGCCCGCCTTCGACGGCGTGGCCGCCGCCGAGTGATGAACGGCGCCCGCGACAGGGAAGCTGCTCGCTTCCTGCGGGTCGGCCACCTCCTTGGCCACGCCGCGCCCGGCGCCCGCCGCGGTGCCGG
>JAOPZM010000063.1 GCA_025964115.1 Solirubrobacterales bacterium | reverse complement strand
CCGGGCGCGGAAGATGCACCTCGGGTAGCTCCTCCTCGACCGGCCACGGGCTCATCCGCTGCTCCCAGTTGGCGTAGTCGCGGTTTGCGACCTGGAGCGCGATAGGGCCGCCGAGCGTGCGTCCGTGGCGGACGCCCCCAGTGACCTCGGCCGCGTCGCGCTCGATCTTCATCCGCCCGCCGCGGCCGTGGCCGAGCTGGCGGCGAGCCATGTCGTCGTTGAGGTCCTCCGGCCGCAGCTCCATGCCCGCGGGAAGACCCTCGACGATGCAAGTCAGGCCGGGGCCGTGCGACTCGCCGGCGGTGATGAGACGGAGCGCCACGGCTCCTAGCTTATTTGCCTCAGCCGGCGGGGAGCCGGCGCTTGAGCGCCATGCGTGCGTGGGCGCCGCGCGCCCGATGCGGGATGAAGACGAGCATTCCGGCGCCCTCTGCGCCCTTCAGGGCGGGCAGCACCTTCAGCCCGGCGCGGCGCAGCAGTTCGCGCTGCGCCTTCGACGGCGCCTTGAAGGCGGCGTGAACCGAGGCGGTCGACGCGGTGCTCCTGGAGCTCTTGATGCTGACGAGCTTCAGTTCGTAGGTGACAGTGTTGTTGCTCGCGTCGATGGTTTCGAGCGTCTCGCTCTGCCCGGGCAGCAGCTGGATCGCCTGGCACTGGGTCGTGCTGGGAAGGCACTTGGCGCTCCCGTGCAGGATCGGTTCGCCGATCAGCGCGAACACGGCGCTCTTGCCGGTCGGAAGCACGACACCGAGGAAGACGACCTGCGGGCTCGTCTTGTCCGGGAGCGGCTGGTCGACCTTCATGTTCTCGTAGCTCGTCAGCTGTGTCGGCAGCGGCTGGGCCCCTGGGGCAGGCGGAGGCGGCACGAGGCCGAACTGAGCGGTTACGTGGAAGTGGATGACGATGCGCGGCGTCGAGGGCTGCGCCGGTTTGGATGGAGCGCTGCCACCGGATCCGCCCGTCGTGGATGAGCCCGAGCCGGTTTTTGTGCTCGTCGTCGAGGAGCTCGACGAGGAGGAGGTCTTGCTTGTCGCTGTCGCCGTCGCGACTTTCGCGCTCACCAGCGGAGCGAACGGGTTGCGTGCGTGGCCGCCTCGCTGGACGGTGGCGCCGTTGGTCGTCTCGGCTACGGGCTGATTCGGGTTGCTCGGCGCTTCGGTGACCGCGATGCCCACCGCGCGCGCGACCGGCGGGGTCGCGGGGGGAGTCGTGCTGTTGGACGATCCTCCGAGCACCGCGTATCCGACGGCGGCGAGCAGCGCGACGCCGACGGCGACGAGCAGCGGCAGCATGCGCCGGTCGAGAAGATCAGACTTGACTGAGTTCAGGAAGTCGGTCATGGGGTCACCCTGGCTATCGCGGGAGTGGTGGTCGGGGAGCTCGTGGCGGATGCCGGTGAGCCGGCGCCCGCGGGACCGGTGGAGGTCGCGCCGGCCGTCAGCCCCTGGCTGGGGGGAAGCACGTAGGCGGTCGCCGTGATCGTGCCCGACAGTCCTTCCTTGCTGGCTTCGTTGCCGCTGGCAGTGACCTGGGCGAGCTTCACGCCCTGGATCGTGAGCAGCCGACCGCTGATCTGCAGGACGCCGGACGGCGTCCGTTCGGTGAAGCGATTGAGCTGCTGAAACAGGTGGTACAGGTCGAAGAAGCTGCCGTTGAACACGAATGTGAACGGCATCTGCGTGAAAGCCGCGGGCGTCACAGACGCCGCTGGCGTTGCGCTCGAAGCACTGGCAGCGCCGGAGCCGCCGGAGGTGACCGAGGAGAATTCGACGTGCTTCTGATTCGAGGCCTGGTCGAGCTGATAGACCAGCGAAGGCACTTCCTGACCCGGCGGCACGGCTTTGCCGAGGCTCACGATCGAGGCGTAGGCCGTCGAGTAGCGCGCCTCGGCGCCGCGCGCGTTGGCCAGTTCGCCTTCGGCGGTGGAAAGCTGTGCGCCCGCGGCAGTGATCCTCGCATCGAGCTTGGATGCTTTTTCACGCTCCGGGGCGACGAGCATGAACCATGCCGCCCCGAGGATCACGAGGGTTGCGACGACGGTCAGCACGATGCGGTCGCGGGAGGTCATCGCGCACCTCCGGTGGATTTGCTCGCGCCGCTGGTCGAAGACGCCGGCGCAGTGGTGGGCGGCGAGCTGGTCGCCGAGGACGTGGGGATCGGGTCGAACGTGACCTGCACGTTGAACACCGGGTAAGAGCTGGGGCAGCCGCCCGTCCCAGTCGCGCCGGCGGTTCCGGTGCCTTTGGTCGAGCTCTGCAGCGTCACGGCGGTGACACCATCGATCAAGCGAAGCCTGTCGAGCGTGAGAGCGACGATGGACTGGCTCTTTGCGCAACCGGTGAGCGAGAACGTGGGAACGCTGCCAGCCGGCGTGCTGGATGCCACCGACCCGCCCTGGCCGGAGGCCTTGGTGCCGGAGGCGCTGGAGGCCGGGGTGGCAGAGGCGCTGGAGCCCGGCGTGCTAGAGGTGCTGGAGGCCGGTGGCGCAGGGGCAGCGGCGGCCGGCCCGGAGCCTTTGGCGCTGTCGACGATCGTGCCCGTCACGGTCGAGATCGAGACGTTCGCGGGGAGCACACGTCCGAGCTCGTGAAAGGAGTGCGCCCAGTCAAAGCGCGAGTTGACGAGCTGAGACACGGCTTGAATGCGCTGCTCGCGCAGCGCTATGAAGCTCGAGTAGGGTGCCAGCTTCGCGGCGTTGGACTGGACGTTCTGAGCCTGAGCTTCCAGCGCGACCGCCTTCGCTTCGCGGCTCGAGACCTGGTGGCGGGCGACGCCATAGAGGACCGCGAGGAGAGCAAGCCCTCCGATTACGCCGAGGACGGCATACGCGGCACCTTGGGAGCGGCCGGCACCACGCTGGGCGCCCCCGCGTTGGTCGGCTGGGATGAGGTTGACGGCCCTCATTTCCCGATCTCCGTGGAGGCGAGGCCGGCGGCGATCGCCAGCCGGTGTGTGCTGACGTTGCCGGCAAGGCTCTCGTCGGCGAGGCCGACGGTCTGGGGCTGGACGTCGACGCGCAGATGGCTCTGCAGGGTCTCCGCGAACCCGGGAAGGTCCAGCGCCGAGCCGCTGAGGACGATCCGTGTGACCTCTCCCCCGCCGTCCTGGGAGCGGTGGAAGTCGAGTGAGTTGCGGACCTCGCCGGCGATGTCGTGGATGCCGCGCTCGAGCACTGCACGGACGTCCGCGTCGGGGACGCTTGACGTCTCAGGCGGCGCGGGCGGCCCTGCGACCGACACCATCTCCTCGTAGGTCATTTCCCGCTCGCGCGCGTCGTGGTCATCGTGGGCCTCGCCCGGGTCAGCCTCGGGCGAGAGCTCCTCGGGCGTATCGCCGTCAGCGATTGCCTCATCGACGGCACCAGCGGCGGGCCCGGGGTCGGCGGGGGTCTCCTCGGAAGCGTTCAGGTCGACGCCGCCCAGCAGCTCCCGCGCCTCGGTCAGCGCGATACCGCGGCGCTCGGCGATCTCGGTTGCCATTCCCTCGAGGCCACTGCCGACGACGCGCGTGAAACGGCAGACGTGGCCCTCGGCGATGGCGAGGTTCGTAAGGCCGTCGACGTTCAGGTACAGCACACGCGAGGCGCCCTCAGGGTCCGAGCGGTAGAGCGAGCGGATCAGAGCAAAGGCCGAAAGGTCGATTCCCTCTGGACGCAGGCCGGCTCCGCGAACCGCCGACAGAAGGCGCTCGATCATGTCCCGCTGAGCCGCCACGAGCACGACCCGCTGACGGGGACCGGCAGGTGTGTCGATCACGCCGAGCGGATGGAAGTCGAGGACGGCATTGTTGAGCGGCATCGGCACCTGGTCCTGCGCCTGGAAGCTGACCGCCGCGGCGAGTTCCTTGCGGTCGGTAACCGGGGGCAGCTCGAGCGTGCGCAGCACGGTGCGCTGGTTGGCGACGCCGACCCGCACGCGCTTGCTCAGGCCGCTGC
>JAOPZM010000006.1 GCA_025964115.1 Solirubrobacterales bacterium | reverse complement strand
CTTCGCAAGCGGTGTGCGCAGCTCGTGTGAGATCTCGGCGGTCAGACGCTGCTCGCGTCTGAGGCTTCCCGCAAGCCGTGCGAGCAGGGCGTCGAACACCGACGCGAGGCTGGTCAGCTCGTCGTGGGGCCGGCCGGCGAAGAACCGGCGCGAGAGGTCGCGCTCCCCCCAGTCGGCCGCCTGCGCGGTCATCTCGGCGACGGGGCGCAGCGCGTGGGTGATGAGCCACAGCGACAGCGCCGCGATCGCGGCGAGCATCAGCAAGCCCAGGATGACCGAGCCCAGCAGCGCCGCGGACGCCGTGCTCTCATACGGCGACACCGACGCGCCGACCACGACCGTGCCCAGACGCTGCGTGCCCTCGCGTGCGGGCGTGGCGAGCAGGCGCGTGTCGGTCACGTCGACGGTCCTGAAGCCCTGCCCCGTCCGCGCGAGCTGGAGAACCATCCGCTGGTTGCGCGAATCGACCCGGGCGGGCTGCTCGAGGACGCGTTCCCCGGCGAATATCCACGTCTGCGCGTCGATCGCACCGAGGTCCGGCGCCTCGATCACCGACAGACGTCCGTCGACGGTGCCAAGGCCTCGCAGCACCGTGCTCGCGCGCTCGCGAAGGACGTTGTCGGCGTCCGTGCGCAGGCGTGCATCGAGCACGACGTTGAACGCGGTGATCAGCGCGGCCAGCGCGATCGCGGCGCCAACGACGGCGCTCGCGGTCAGGCGCGCGCGCAGGCTGAGGCGGCGCCGTCTCATCTCAGGCGGTAGCCGACGCCGTGCACCGTCGTGATCGCAGGAGCTCCGGGGAGCCCGCGGAGCTTGCGCCGCAGGCGCGCGAGGTAGACGTCGATCGTGTTGTCGTGCACCACTGCGCCCTCCGGCCAGGCCGCACGGACGAGCTCGCGTCGGCTGACCGTCCGCTGCGCCTGTGCGGCGAGCGTGCCGAGCAGGCGAAACTCGGTGGGCGTGAGCCGGATGCTCTGCTCGCCGCAGCAGGCCTCGAACGTCGTCGGATCGAGGCCGAGGCCTGCGGCGATGACGGTGCCGTCGACGCCCGACCGGTTCAACAGCGCGCGCAGGCGCGCGATCAGCTCGGCGAGCGAGAAGGGCTTCGTCAGGTAGTCGTCACCGCCGGCCCGGAAGCCGGCCAGACGGTCGGTCAGCGCGTCGCGCGCCGTCAGGAAGAGAACCGGGGTCTGGATCCCGCGCGCCCTCAGCGCCTGGCAGAGGTCGCGCCCGTCGGCATCGGGCAGGCCCACGTCGATGACCACGGCGTCGGGCGTCTCGGCGGACACGCGATCCATGGCCTCCGCGCCGGTGCTCGCGCCCGCTACGGCGAAGCCCTCCTCCTCCAGGCCGCGCCTGAGCAGCGCGCGCAAGTCCTGATCGTCCTCAACCAGCAGGATCTGCGCCACGGCCATCTTGCTCCTAGTATCACCGAGCGCGCGATCTTCAGGCGCTGGCCGGGCCCCCGCCACAGTGGGCTACTGCTCGCGAAGGATCTCTCCGAGCCGCAGACGCCGTATCCCGCGACTCGCGAGCGCGGTCGCAAGCAGCGTCGCGACGATCGCCGCGCCGGCGAGCCCCGCAAGGAACCCCCAGGGGACCGCGAGCGTGTCGGGGGGCGGGTCGAACACGTGCTGGAGGATCGCCACGAGCATCTGCGAGAGCAGCCAGCCCAGGCCGATCGCCAGCGCGAGCCCGACTGCGAGCACGATCGCGGCCTCCGTCCAGAGGAACGCCGAGATCCGCGACAGGGGTGCGCCGATCGCCGCCATCGTGGCGAACTCCTGGCGGCGCTCGGAGATTCCCAGCGCGACGAACAGCGCCATCGCGGCGGCGGCGAGAACGATCGCGAACGCCTGCTCGATGTGGCTTATGCCGGTCAGATCGACAGTCGTGATCGAGCTGCTCGTGCGGGCGCTCTGGTTGTTTATGTTGTCGACCTTGGTGCCGATGGAGCTCGTCGCCGCCGCCACGCGGCGAGCCACGTCGGGCGGGTAGCCGCTGGTCTTCGCGAACACGACGTTCGGGCCGCCGGCGTGGGTCACGGACTCCAGATAGCCCAGGTTGGCGACCATGAAGGAGTCCTTCGGCGCCGAGGGGAACTCCTGCACGATGCCTGCAACGTGGAACGGGACGACGTGAAACGTTCCCGTGCGCTGGTCGAGCACGCGCAGCCGCAGAAGATCCCCGTTCCTCAGCGAGAAGTCGGTGATCGTCTCTTTGCTGACCGCGATCCCGTCCGGGGTCGTGCGGAGCCGGTCGAGCACCTGCTGGGCGGTGGAGTGCAGGAAGTAGGAGTCGCGCAACAGGGTCGCCTTACCGAAGGAGGATGCGTCGATCCCGTATGTGTCCTGCAGGTCGGGTCCGACGTAGGCGTACGAATGCTCGACCCCGGTGGCGGCAGCTACGCCCGGAACGGCGGCGATCTGACGAGTGAGGTTGCGCTGGGAGGCGACGCCGGGCGGGGCGGTGGCGGTCACGTCCGCGCCGAGCGTCAGCTGGGCGTCTGCCTTCACCTGCTGGTTGTAGGTCGCCGAGAAGATCCCGAGGTTCACGCCGAAGGCGAGCAGCAGTCCGACCACGACCAGACCGCGGTTGATCGCTGCGCCGCGGCGTCCCGCGCTAACCAGCAGGAAGGCGCGGGTCGTGGTGGCTCGCCCGCGGACGGCACGCGCGATCAGCCACGAGAGAGCGCGCCCCCGCAGACGGACGAGAAGCAGCGTCGCCCCGATCCACAAGAGCGCTGGAGCGAAGAACATGTACACCGACAGCGAGAGGGTCGGGTTGGAGTCTGGGCTGACGACAGCGGAGAAACCCGTGCTGGCTGTCAGCCAGTAGATCAGCCCGCTGACCGCCAGGCAGACGACGTCGAGGTAGAGGCGCTGCCAGAGGGGCCTACCCTCTCGACGCGTGCCGCGCCGCCCGGTGGCGACGCTGTTTCGCAGCGAGGACAGGCTCGCTCCGACCCGTGCCGCGCCGGCACCGGCGCTTGCCAGAAGCACGCAGATCGCGCCGATCAACAGCACCCTTCCGGTGCTCGCGTGGGTCCCACCCGTCACCAGCGCCGACACGGCGCCGAACGCGGCCGCCGTGCCGAGCAGGCCGGCGACGATCCCGAGGATCACGCTCTCGAGGCTCGCGAGCACCAGCAGATCCCGCCGACGCGCGCCGCGGGCACGCAGGAGCGCGAGATCCCGGCGATCGCGCTCGACGGTGCCGAGGGCGGCCAGGTAGGCGAGCCCGAGCGCGATCAGCGCGCCCGGCACCGCGAGCATGATGTAGAGCGTCTCGGCGTACAGCGCGTCGCCGGCGGCCGTGTTCAGCGAGTCCGAGAGGTTGTCGACGAACTGGACCCTTCCGGGCAGGCTGCGCTCGATCCGGTTGCGGGTCTGGGTGGCCCGTTCGAGGGCCGCGCTGGGACTGCCTCCGCTCAGGGCGACCGGGTCAAGCTGTGTCTGGACCTGCCACTGCACGCCGGACTGCGCTCCAGGTTGGGCGCTCGTCCCGGTGCTTGCGTTTGCGATCCTCGGCAGTCCGAGCGCGAACGTCGAGGCGAACGTCTCCAACGGCATGACCGCGACGTTGGCCGGTGGCTGTGCCGGAGCCGGGCCGAGTTGCGGGTTCAGCGGCTGGAAGAGCTTGTCGGGCGCCGTGATCAGCGCCACGCCGGAGACCGGGTATGTCCGTGGCGGGCCGTCACCCGGCGCCCTCAGCGTTATCCGGTCGCCGATATGGGCCTGAAGCGTGGCCGCCATCTGCTGGTCCAGCACGATCGCGCCCGGGCGGAGCGCACCCTGCAGGAAGCGGTAGGTGTGGATGTGTGCGCCGTAGCCGAGCGGCACGGCGAGGACCGCGCCAGCCCCCGAGCTGGTCAGGCCGTTCGGCCCCTGGTGTTCGGCGCCCGCCAGCGGCGCGGTTGCCGCCGGGGAGGCCTGCAGCACGCCGCGCTGCCGGGCGACTTCGCCGGCCACCGCGCGCGCCTCGCCGTATGACGACACGGGACCCTGGAGGTGGAGTGGGACGCTGCGAACGGCACTCCCGGCGACCGTGCGCAGCGAGTTGCCGACGAACAGCAGCATCCCGCCGAGCAGGGCGACGGACGCGCCCAGCACAAGGACTCGGATCAGCGAGCGGCCGGGGGCCCGCAGCAGCCACGACACGGCGAGGCGCACCGCGCTGTTCATGCGCTCGCCACTCCGACGATGCGTCCGTCGGTGAGCTCGACCACACGGCCGGCGCGGGCGGCGACGCTCGCGTCGTGGGTGGCGATCACCAGCGCGAAGGAGAACTCGCGCTGAAGCGCCTCGATCAGGTCGAGCACACGCTCGGCCGTGTCGGAGTCAAGATGACCGGTCGGCTCGTCACACAGCAGCAGCTCGGGGCTCTGTGCCAGCGCGCGTGCGATCGCGACGCGCTGGGCCTCGCCGCCGGAGAGCTCGCCCGGAAGCGAGTCGAGCTTCGCGGAGAGGCCCACCAGCCCGAGCAGGTCCTCGGGCTCGTAGTCGGCCCGGCCTGCCATCTGCGCGCCGGCCGACTCGGCGCTGGCCTCGCGGGCGAAGGCCACGTTCTCGAATGCCGTGAAGTGGCTCAGCAGGTTGGACCCCTGGAAGACGTACG
>JAOPZM010000034.1 GCA_025964115.1 Solirubrobacterales bacterium | reverse complement strand
CGCCTGGTCGAGCGAGGGCTGAAGCGGCAGGGCATCTCGCTGAACACGGGCACGGGCGTCTCCGACGTCGTCGCGGGCGAGGAAAGCGTCTCGTTCTCCTACGGCGATCAGTCGGCCGAGGTCGACTACCTGGTGATCGCCACCGGCCGCGGCGCGGACGTCGAGGGGCTCGGCCTCGCCGAGGCGGGCGGCGAGCTCGACGAGCGGGGCCTGGTGAGGGTCGACGGCGCCCTGCGCACATCCCGTGCCGGCGTGTACGCGATCGGCGACCTCGTCGCCGGTCCCGCGCTCGCCCACAAGGCCTCCGACGAGGGCATCATCGCCGCAGAGGACTCGGCCGGCCTCCAGACGCATCCCATCGCATACCCCGACATCCCCCGCGCGACGTTCTGCACGCCAAACGTGGGGTCCTTCGGCCTTACCGAGGCCGAGGCGCGGGAGCAGGGCTACGAGGTGGTCGTGGGCAAGGTTCCCTACGGAGCGGTCGGCGGCGGGACCGTCTACGGCGACCGCACCGGCCTCGTGAAGGTCGTCGGCGAGAGCCGCTACGGCGAGCTGCTCGGCGGTCACATCGTCGGCTCGCGCGCCACCGAGCTGATCCAGGAGCTCGTCAACGTACGCCTGCTCGAGGGCGGCTATCCCGAGGTGGCACGGATCATCCACGGCCATCCGACGCTCTCGGAGGCGGTGATGGAAGCCGGCCGGGCGGCCGACGGCTGGCTCATCCACGGTTGACGGGGAAGCTATCCACGATGTTGCCCCGAGCAGCGGACGGCTTCTACTTCGACCTCGCCAGCCCGCTGGCCTACCTCGCGGCCGAGCGCGTATTGCAGGTCTTTCCCGGCCCGATCGAGTGGCAGCCGGTCCACGCCCGCGGGCTCCCCGGCGTCGAGCGCGATGAGATCGCACGGCGCGCCCGCGAGCTCGGGCTGCAGCCGCTGCGTTGGCCCGACCCATTCCCGTTCGACAGCTCCCTTGCGATGCGCGTCGCCACCTACGCGAAGTCCATCGGCCGCGCCGTCCCGTTCGCGCAGGCGGCGTTCCGCCAGGCGTTCGCCGGCGGCCACTCGCTCGAGGACCCCGACGTCGTGCTGATCGCTGCCGCCGCCTGCGAGATGCACCCGTCGGCCGTTCTGCGGGGTGCCGAGCTGAGATCGGTGAGGCTGCAGCTCACCGCTGCGACGAGCGGCGCGGGATCAGCCCAGATCAACGAGATCCCCGCATTCGTCGTGCACGGCGAGGTGTTCGGAGGCGAGCGCGCTCTGGAGGACGCAGCCGAGCGCATGCGCGCCCTGCCGGCGCCGGCCGGCTCACCGGGAGCGCATGCGCGGTGAAAGCAGGCCACGCATACCGCCTGATCGTCACCCGCGGCGGGCTCACGCCGGCGCTGCTCGCGGACACGGGCCGAACCGACCATGTCGAGGTCGTCGAGGTCGACAGCGGGGAGGTGGTCCTCTTCTGGGACCGCCCTCCTCAGGCGGCCTCCAAGCTCGCACGCGCGCTGCGCGCCGACCTCGCGCAGCTGGATGCGGAGATGTTCCTCGAGCGCTGGGCTAACGTGGAGGATTGATGTCAGACCTGCCCGAGCCGGACCTCGCACGCGAGTGGCTGGCCACGATGATGCTGATCCGCCGCTTCGAGGAACGCGCGGGGGAGATGTATGCGCGGGCGAAGATCGGCGGCTTCCTGCACCTGTCGATCGGCGAGGAGGCCACGATCGTCGGGAGCGCGCGGGCGCTGCGCGACAGCGACTACCTGATCTCCACATACCGCTCGCACGGCCACGCGCTCGTGCGCGGCACGCCCCCCGAGAACGTCATGGCAGAGCTCTTCGGCCGCGTCGACGGATGCTCGCACGGCCGCGGCGGCTCCATGCACATGTTCGACCTGGCCCGCCGCTTCATGGGCGGCTACGGGATCGTCGGCGGCAACCTGCCGATCGCCGCCGGCATCGGCCTCGCCAGCGACTACAAGGGCTCTGAGGACATCACCCTCTGCACGTTCGGCGACGGTGCCTCCAACCAGGGCACGTTCGGCGAGACGCTCAACCTCGCAGCCCTGTGGCGGCTGCCGGTCGTCTTCATGGTGACGAACAACCAGTTCGGCATGGGCACGGCACTGCGCCGGCACTCGGCGGTCACCGACCTCCAGCGCAAGGGCGAGAGCCTCGGCGTGCCGGGCATGCGCTGCGACGGGATGGACGTGCTCGACACGCACGCCGTGCTCAGCGAGGCCGTCGAGCGGGTGCGCGAGGACCGTCGGCCGGTGCTCGTGGAGGCGGTCACCTACCGCTTCCGTGGCCACTCGATGGCCGACCCCGAGCAGTACCGCACGAAGGAGGAGGTGGCCGAATGGCGCGCGCGAGACCCGATCCCCGCGTTCGCCGAGCGGCTCATCGCCGAGGGCGTGATCGACGAGGCCGAGCGCGAGCGGATGGACGCCGACGCGCTCGCCCGCGTGGACGCCGCCGTCGAGTTCGCGGACGCCTCGCCCTTCCCCGCGGCCGAGTCGCTACACGACGACATCTACGTGCTCGACCCCCAGACGCACGGTTGGTACTCGGTCGAGACGACCCCCGAGCGGGGCGAGGACTCCCCCGAGGCGGCCGAGCCCGCGGCCGCTGCCGAGGAGAGCGAGATCCCGCAGCAGCTCACCCACGCGCTGGCGGCCGGTGAGGACTCAAGCGAGCATGCGGGCGGCATGGGCGCGGCTGGCGAGGCTCCCGAAGATGGCTGAGATGCGCTATCGCGACGCACTCAACGCGGCACTGCGTGAGGAGCTGCAGCGCGACGAGAGCGTGATCCTGATGGGCGAGGACATCGGCGTGTTCGGCGGCGCCTTCAAGGTCACCAGCGGGCTGCTCGAGGAGTTCGGCGAGCGCCGCGTGCGGGACACGCCGATCTCCGAGAACACGATCGTCGGCGTCGGCGTCGGCGCGGCGATGACCGGGCTGCGCCCTGTGGTCGAGCTGATGACGATCAACTTCTCCCTGCTCGCCTTCGACCAGATCGTCAACCATGCCGCGCACATCCACTACATGTTCGGCGGCCAGGCAAGGGTGCCGCTCGTGATACGCATGCCGCAGGGCGCCGGCCACCAGCTCGGGCCGACCCACTCGCACTCCCTCGAGGCGCTCTTCCTCCACGTCCCCGGACTGCTGGTGGCAGTGCCAGCCACGGCGGCCGACGCCAAGGGCCTGCTCAAGACCGCCATCCGCGACGACAACCCCGTGATCTTCATCGAGCACGAGTCCCTCTACTCGGTGCGCGGCGAGGTGCCCGAGGGCGATGAGCAGCTCGTGCCCTTCGGCGTCGCGCGGACCGTGCGCGAAGGCTCCGACGTCACGATCGTAGGCATATCGCGCATGGCCCGCACCGCCGAGCGCGCCGCCGAGACGCTCGCCGCCGAGCACGGCGTGCAGGCCGAGGTCATCGATCCGCGAACGCTGCGCCCGCTCGACCTCGACACGATCCTCGCCTCCGTGCGCAGGACCAACCACTGCGTGATCGTCGAGGAGGGCTGGCCCCACGGCGGCGTCGGCGCGAACCTCGCCGCGCTGATCGGCGAACAGGCCTTCGACGACCTCGATGCACCCGTCCAGCGCGTCACCGGAGCCGACGTGCCGATGCCCTACTCCAAGCCCCTCGAGGACATCGCCTACCCGCACGAGGAGAACGTCGTCCACGGCGCCCTCCTCGCCCTGAACCTCGTGCCGGGTG
>JAOPZM010000022.1 GCA_025964115.1 Solirubrobacterales bacterium | reverse complement strand
CCAGCGGGCCGCTCAGCGGTCGCCATAGGAGACGCGCGCCAGCGCCAGCCCGTGCGCGGGGGCCGTCTGGCCTGCATGCGAGCGCGGCCGGCCGTCGAGCAGGCTCGTGAACTCCTCGAACTTGCGGCGCCCGCCGGCAACGTCGAGCATCGTGCCGACGAGCACGCGATTCATGTGGCGCAGGAACTTGTCGGCCTCGATCCAGAACTCGAGCATGTCGCCATCGATCAGCCATTCGGCGGAGTCCACGCGGCTGCGGAAGTGGGAGTGCTCGGTCTCAGCGGGCGTGAACGCGGTGAAGTCGTGGGTGCCGAGGATCTCCTGCGCGCACGCAACGAGCACATCGCGGTCGAGCCTCCCCGGCGACCAGAAGGCGCGCCTTCGCTCAAACACGCTGCGGGTGCGCCGAGCGAGCACGCGGTAGCAGTAGGTACGGCTGCGGGCATCGAGGCGGGCGTCGAAGGACTCGGGGGCCGGTTCGGCCGCCAGCACCGAGACATCCTCGTCGAGCAGTCCGTTGAGGCGCAGCGGGTCGACGGCCTCGTGGGCGTAGCTTGCCACCTGGCCCCACGCGTGCACGCCGCTGTCGGTGCGCCCGGCGACGGTCAGGCTGAGCGGGCTCCCGTCGTGGCCGCGCTCGCCGAGGACGGTCCGCAGCGCCCGCTCGAGCTCCTCCTGAACCGTGCGCCTGCCCGGCTGGCGGGCCCAACCCGCGAAGTCCGTGCCGTCGTACTCGATCGTCAGCTTGGTGATCATCGCCTCGGCGCCGGCACGGCCGCGCAGCTATGCGGCCCGCGATCGGCACACGCGAGCCGCGCTGAGGGGCGTGGGTAGTATCGAGCGCACCCGGCGGCCTTCGGTCTGCACGGGGCACTGGACACCCGACCGACAGGAGGGCCAACGATGGGCTTCGACCAATACCACGAGCCGGCCCAGGAGCTCAGTGCCGAGGTTCGCACGTTCGCGCGCATGATCGCCTCGCTCACCGAGGAGGCGGAAGCGATTGGCTGGTACGAGCAGCGCATCTCGGTCGAGCCCGACGCGCAGGCGCGCGCGATCATGCAGAACGCGCAGCATGAGGAGTTCAAGCACTTCGCGATGGATCTCGAGTACCTGAACCGCAGCGCGCCGAAGTGGCGCGTCGCGCTCAAAGGCGTGCTGTTCAGCGACGGCGACATCGTCGCCGCCGGCGAGCGGGCCGAGGAGGCCGAGGAGAAGGTCGACGACTGAGCGCGGGCATCCGCTCGCCGGGACGCGTCAGACGAGCTCGATGAAGACCATCTCGGTCGCGTCGCTGCGCCGCGGGCCGAGCTTCAGGATCCGCGTGTACCCACCGGGCCGCTCCGCGTAGCGGGGCGCGACCTCCTCGAACAGCCGGTGCACGGTGAACTTGTCCTGCGCGAGGGTGGCGAGTGCCTGGCGGCGGGCGTGCAGGTCGCCGCGCTTGGCGAGCGTGATCAGCTTCTCGATCTCGGGCTTGACGGCCTTGGCCTTCGCCTCGGTGGTTTCGATCCGCTCGTGCTCGATGATCTCCTTGCTCAGGTTCATGAGCAGCGCCTTGCGATGCGCGGAGTCCCGGCTCAGCTTGTTTTTGGTCTTCTGGTGGCGCATGGTCCGGGAAGTCTAGTCCTGACGGAGGTTCAGCCCCCGTGCGTGCAGCGTCTCGATCACCTCGTCGATCGACTTTTTGCCAAAGTTCGGGATCGCGTTGAGCTCCGCCTCGGACTTGGAGATCAGGTCGCCCACCGTCTGGATGCCCGCGCGCTTGAGGCAGTTGTAGGAGCGCACGCCGAGCTCGAGCTCCTCGATCAGGATGCCGAACTCCTCGCCCTGCAGGGCAGGCGCGCCGGCACCGCCGACCGCCAGGCCGTGGCCGTCGAGCTGGCCGCCCGGTGCGGCCCGCAGCTCCTGGATGCGGTCGGCGTCGGTGAAGATCGCCAGCTGGGAGATGAGCAGCTCTGCGGCCTCGCGCAGCGCCGCCTGCGGGTCGACCGACCCATCCGTCTCGATGTCGAGCGTCAGCTTGTCGAAGTCCGTCTTCTGGCCGACGCGTGCCTGCTCGACCGCGTAGGCGACACGGCGGACGGGCGAGAAGATCGAGTCGATCGGGATCACGCCGATCGGCTGGTCGGCGGACTTGTTCTCCTCGGCCGGACGGTAGCCGCGACCGCGGCCGATCGTCATGTAGAGCTCGAGCTTGGTTTTCTTCTCGAGCGTGGCGATGTGCAGGTCCGGGTTGAGGATCTCGATGCCGGCGGGCAGGTCGATGTCCTTGGCCGTGATCTCGCCCGGCCCGGTCACGACCAATGGAGCCTCCACCTCGCTCGCGTCGGAGTGCATCCGGCAGACGACGCCCTTCAGGTTCAGGACGATGTCGGTCACATCCTCCTTGACGCCCGGGATCGTCGAGAACTCGTGCGCCACGCCCTCGATGCGCACGCTGGTGACGGCGGCGCCCGCGAGGGATGAGAGCAAAACGCGCCGCAGCGAGTTGCCGAACGTGTAGCCGAATCCGCGGTCGAGTGGCTCGATGGTGAACGTGCCACGGTTCTGCTCCACGGACTCGCTTGTGATCCGGGGGATTTGGAAGTCGAGCATCAGAGTCCTAACGTCGTTTTGGTGTCGCACCGGTGTCGTCTCGGACACCGGCTCGGAGTCGTCGCGGCCCTCGGGCTGCGACGCGGGAAAACTTGCCTGTTACTTCGAGTACAGCTCGACGATGAGCTGCTCCTGCACCGGTGCCGCGACCTCGCGACGCTCCGGCTTGCGCAGCACCTTGGCCGTGAGGGACTCGTGATCGGCCTGCAGCCACGCGGGAATCTGTCCGGTCAGCTCGGTGGCGTCCCTGACCACCTGCGTCGCAGGTGTCTCGGCCTTGATGGCGATCACGTCGCCGGGCCGCACCTGATAGCTGGGGATGTCCACCCTGCGCCCGTTCACGGTCCAGTGGCCGTGGCGAATCAGCTGGCGCCCCTGGCGGCGCGAGGCCGCGAAGCCCAACCGCACGAGGACGTTGTCCAGGCGGCACTCGAGCAGCGCGAGCAGGTTCTCGCCTGTGATCCCAGGCTGGCGGGAGGCCTTTTCGTAGTAGCCGTGGAACTGACGCTCCAGCACGCCGTAGTAGCGGCGGGCCTTCTGCTTCTCGCGCAGCTGCACGCGGTACTCGCTCTGTTTCATGCGCCCACGGCCGTGCTCGCCCGGCGGGTAGGAGCGGCGCTCGACGCCGCACTTGTCCGTCAGGCAGCGCTCGCCCTTGAGGAACAGCTTCTGGCCCTCACGGCGGCACTGCTTGCACTGCGGTCCGGTTTCACGCGCCATCGCTAGACCCTCCGCCGCTTGCGCGGGCGACAGCCGTTGTGAGCCTGCGGGGTGACGTCCTTGACGCCCGTCACCTCGAGGCCCGCAGCCTGGAGCGAGCGGATCGCCGTCTCGCGACCGGAGCCGGGCCCCTTGACGTAGACCTCGACCTTCTGCAGCCCCTGCTCGAGGCCCTTGCGGGCCGCGGCGTCGGCGGTGACCTGCGCGGCGAAGGGCGTCGACTTGCGCGAGCCCTTGAAGCCGGCGCCGCCGGCCGACTCCCATGCGATCACGTTGCCCGCGGTGTCGGTCAGCGAGACGATCGTGTTGTTGAAGGAGGTCTTGATGTGAGCCTGCCCGATGGGAATGTTCTTTTTCGGCTTGCGCCGGCCACGGGCGCGTTTGGGGGCTGGAGGCACTACTTCTTACCTGCTTTCTTCTTGCCCGCCACCTGCATCCGCTTGGGGCCCTTGCGCGTGCGCGCGTTGGTCTTCGTCTTCTGCCCGCGGACGGGTAGGCCACGGCGGTGGCGCAGGCCCCGGTAGCAGGCGATCTCCTGAAGTCGTTTGATGTCCTGCGAGGTCTCGCGCCGGAGGTCGCCCTCGACCGTGAGGTTCTCGTCGATCGCGTCGCGCAGCTTGCCGACCTCGTCCTCGGTGAGGTCGCGCACGTACGTGTCGGGGTTGACCCCGACCTCGCGCAGGATCCTGTTGGCCGTCGAGCGGCCGATCCCGTAGATGTAGGTCAGCCCGATCTCCGAGCGCTTGTTGAGGGGGAGGTTGACTCCCGCGATGCGTGCCACTAGCCCATCACCCCTGGCGTTGCTTGTGGCGCTTGTTCTGGCAGATCACGAGCACCACCCCATGGCGGCGAATGATCTTGCATTTCTCGCACATCGGCTTGACCGACGGTCTTACCTTCATGATCCCTTTCGGCGGCTGGGTTCCGGCGACCCGGCTCTGGCTGCCGTTGCGGCCGCCGCTACCGTGTCGTGGAGATGCTCTCGGGCGTGGACATAGGTCCTCGCATTCGAGCAGGACTCCTCATGGTAGCAACTCGGGGGCGGCGAAGCCCGGCCGTACGGGCTCAGCGGGCGCCCGCCGCGCCCTCGGGCACGAGCTCTGAGGTCCGGGGCTCAGGGGTCTGGTGCCACGGGGTCAGGACCCTCGGCCCGTCGGCCGTGATCGCCACGGTGAACTCGAAATGGGCGGTCGGCGAGCCGTCCTCGGAGTAGATCGCCCAGCCGTCGCCGCCGACCCGCACGCCTGGGCGTCCGGCGGTCGTCATCGGCTCGATCGCGAGCACCATGCCCTCCTCCAGGAGCGGGCCCTTGCCCGGTTTGCCGTAGTTGGGCACCTGCGGGTCCTCGTGCATGCTGCGGCCCACGCCGTGCCCGACGAGCGAGCGCACGATCGACAGGCCGGCGCCCTCGGCGACCTGCTGGATCGCGTTTGAGACGTCTCCCATGCGGTTGCCCGGGAGGCACTGCGCCACCCCGGCGTGCAGCGACTGCTCGGTGGCCTCCAGCAGGTGGCGGGCCTGGCTGGTCACGTCCCCGACGGGAAAGGTGCGTGCGGCGTCGGCGACCCAGCCGTCGAGCGTGACGCCGACGTCGATCGACACGATGTCGCCGCTCTTCAGTCGGTAGGGGCCAGGGATGCCGTGCACGACCATCGCGTTGGGCGAGGCGCAGATCGAGCCGGTGAAGCCGCGGTAGCCCTTGAACGTGGGTTTGCCCCCGCGCGAGCGGATGAAGCGCTCGGCGATCGCGTCGAGCTCGGCGGTGCTCACGCCAGGGCGGATCTTGCTCTCCAGGAGCGCCAGCGTGGCGACGAGGATCTCGCCGGCCCGCGCCATGCGCTCGATCTCCTCGGGTGACTTCTTGATGATCACGCGCTGAGCTTAGCTATAGCTGGTCCTCGAGCCGGAGCGTCGCCACGGCGGCTCGCAGATGGTCGTGCACGTCCTCGGCGCTGCGGCTGCCGTCGAAGCGGCGGAGCAGGCCGGCGCGATCGTAGTAGTCGATCAGCGGCTCGGTCTGGGAGTGATAGACCTCGAGCCGCTTGCGGATGGTCTCCTCCTTGTCGTCGTCGCGCTGGATCAGGCGGGACCCGTCCTGGTCGCAGACCCCCTCGTGCTTGGGCGGGTCGAAGTCGACGTGGTAGATGTGGCTCGGGTTCTTGACGCACACGCGCCGGCCGGCCAGACGGCGGACGACCTCGTCGTCGGGAACGTCGATCAGCAGCGCCGCCGACAGGCGCCTGTCGAGCGCCTCGAGCGCCTCGGCCAGCGCGTCGGCCTGCTTCTCGTTGCGCGGGAAGCCGTCGAGCAGGAAGCCGTCACGCGCGTCTCCGGCGTTGATGCGCTCACCGATCATCTTCACGATCAGATCGTCGGGGACCAGCTCGCCCGCCTCCATGTAGCGGCGTGCCTGCTTGCCGAGCTCGGTTCCCTCGGCGACCTGCGCGCGGAGGATGTCGCCGGTCGAGATGTGAGGCAGCCCGAAGTCCTCGCGCAGACGCTCGGCCTGCGTGCCCTTGCCGGCGCCCGGAGGACCGAGCAGGATCAGGTTCAGATCGGACAAGACCCCGGCAGACTATCCGCTCGCGCATCGCGGCTTCCAGTGGCTGCAGACGGGCCTCGGGGCAGCTCGACAGGCCCGGCTCGCTGTCCGGCTACTTGAGGAAGCCCTCGTAACTTCGCATCATCAGCTGTGCCTCGAGCTGCTTCATCGTTTCCAGCGCGACGCCGATGACGATCAGGATCGAGGTGCCTCCAAGCGGGATGTTCTGGTGCGTGCGGGCGATCAGGATCGTCGGCAGGGCCGCGACCGCAGCCAGGAAGAGGGCCCCCGGGAATGTCAGGCGGGCGAGGATCCGGTCGAGGAATTCCGCCGTCGGGCGGCCCGGTCTCACCCCGGGTATGAACCCCCCGTACTTCTTCAGGTTCTCGGCCTGGTCGACCGGGTTGAACGTGACGGCCGTGTAGAAGTAGGTGAAGACGATGATGAAGAGCGACTCGCCCACGACGTAGTGCCAGCCGTTCGGCGAGAAGAAGTCCGAGATCTGCTGGCCCCAGTGCGTTTTCACGAGCTGGCCGATCGTGGGCGGGAAGGCCATGATGCTCGCGGCGAAGATCACGGGGATCACGCCCGCCATGTTCACGCGCAGCGGCAGGTAGGTCTGCCCGCCCTCCGACATCCGCCTCCCGATCAACCGCTTGGCGTACTGCACGGGGATTCGCCGCTGGCCCTCCTGCACGAACACGATGCCGGCGACGACGGCGAGCACGAGGAAGGGCATCATCACCTTGAAGACCTGGTCGTTCGAGGTCCACCAGGTCTGGACCCCCGAGGGCAGCCGCGCGACGATCGAGGCGAAGATCAAAAGCGAGATGCCGTTGCCGATGCCCCGCTGGGTGATCAGCTCGCCGATCCACATGAGCAGCACGCAGCCCGCCGTCAGGCAGACGACGATCAGGAAGATGTGCGGGGCGTCGAAGTGGCTGACGACCGATTCGCCGGCCCTCGCCTGCAGGCTGTGGAACAGGAAGACGTAGCCGATCGACTGGGCGAAGGCGAGGCCGACGGTGAGATAGCGCGTGTACTGGGTGATGCGGGCCTGCCCCACCTCGCCTTCCTTGGAGAGCTTCTCGAGCGAGGGCACGGCCACCTGCAGCAGCTGCAGGATGATCGAGGAGGTGATGTAGGGCATGATGCCGAGCGCGAAGATCGCGATGCGCGAGAGCCCGCCGCCCGAGAAGAGGTTGAGCAGCCCGAGTATGTTCGAGCCGCCGAACTGCTTCTGGATGTTGTTGACGGCGCTCAGGTTGACGCCCGGCACCGGGATGTGCGAGCCCAGCCGGTAGATGAGAAGCATCGCCGCCGTGAAGGCGATCTTCTTGCGGATGTCCGCAACCTGGAAGGCGTTCAGGATCGTCGAGAGCATGTGCTTTCAGCGCGCGACGCACACAAGCGTGGTGCTCGTCTGCCCGCGGAGTGGCGGATTCTAGTGGATGGCTGGGGCTCCGACGCCAGCTGCAGCCGGACGCCCCGGCTAGGCGTCGACGATCTTGCAGCTGCCGCCGGCCGCCTCGATGCGCTCGCGCGCGGTGGCGCTGAAGGCGTGGGCGTGGACCGTCAGCGCCTTGGTGAGCTCACCCTTGGCGAGCACCTTGACGGGCACGTCCTTGCGCGTGCCGAGGCCCTTGGCCTTCATCAGCTCGATCGTGACCTCGGTGCCTGCATCGAAACGGCTGTCGAGCTCGGCGATGTTCACCGGCTGCGTGTGCGTGCGGAAGGGCTCGAAGGGCATCGACTTCTTCATGTGGGGGCCGCGGAGCTTTCGCATGCGCATGTGGATCGGCATCTGGCCGCCCTCGAAGTTGGGCCTGCTCTTGGAGCCCGACCGCGAGCCGGCGCCCTTCTGGCCCCGTCCGGAGGTCTTGCCCGTGCCGGAGCCTTCCCCGCGTCCGATGCGCTTGCGCGGGCGCCGGCTGCCGGGGGCTGGCGCGAGGTTGTGCAGGCCCACGCGCTCCTGCTGATCCTGCTGCGGGCTCACCTGCCCTCCTCGACCTCGACGAGATGGCGCACGGCGTGGAGCATCCCGCGTGCCTGCTCTGAGTCCTCGACCTGCACGGTGTGGCCGATCCGGCGCAGGCCGAGCGAGCGAAGGGTGTCTATCTGCTTCTGGTTCGCGCCGTTCTTGGAGCGGCGCTGGGTCACGCTCACGGCGGCCATCAGGCTGGGGTCTCCTCGACGGCCGGCGGCGCCTGAGGCTCGGGCTCTGCTGCCGGCTCGGCCTCTGCCGGGAGCCGCTCGACTGCGCCGTGCGACTTCCCGCCACCGAGGCCCAGGACCTTGTCGATCGAGAGCCCTCGCAGCTGCGCGACCTCCTGGGGGGTGCGCAGGCCACGCAGGCCGGCGACGGTGGCCTTCACGAGGTTGATCGGATTCTGCGTGCCGAGGCTCTTGGAGAGGATGTCGTGGATGCCGGCGAGCTCGAGCACCGCGCGCACGCCGCCGCCGGCGATCACGCCTGTACCCGGCGAGGCGGGCTTCAGCAGCACGCTCCCGGAGCCGAAGACGCCGGTTGTCTGATGGGTGATGGTGCTGCCGTGCTTGGGGACGCGGAAGAGGTCCTTCTTGGCCCTCTCGACGCCCTTCTGGATCGCGAGGGGCACCTCGTTGGCCTTCCCGTAGCCCACGCCGACGACGTCGCGTTCGTCGCCCACCACGACGAGCGCGGTGAACGAGAAGCGCCGGCCGCCCTTGACCACCTTGGCCACGCGGTTGATCTCAACCACGCGCTCCTGGAGGTCCAGGCCTGAGGGGTTGACTGAGCGGTCTACGGATATGGACATGAGCAGGGAGGGTAGCGGCAGCGAGCGTCCGGGAGCCCTAGACGGCTATGCCAGCCTCGCGGATCGCGTCGGCGAACGTCCGAACGTGGCCGTGGTAGCGGTAGCCGCCGCGGTCGAACACGGCCTCTGAGACGCCGGCCGCCTTCGCGCGCTCGGCGAGCGCCTCGCCGGAGCGCCGCGCGCGCTCGGCTTTGGCCAGCGAGCGCAGCTCGGGCTCATACCAGTTCACCGCGGCGAGAGTGCGGCCGGATACGTCGTCGATCAGCTGGGCGGAGATCCCGAGGTTCGAGCGGAACACCGAGATCCGCGGGCGGGAGGCGGTGCCGGCGATCTTCGCGCGCACGCGGCGGCGCCGTTTGAGCCTGCGCTGGCCCTTCGTCATGACGCTCATGCGCGCTTGCCCACCTTGCGCTGCACGTACTCGCCCTCGTAGCGGATGCCCTTGCCCTTGTATGGCTCGGGCGGGCGCTGCTTGCGGATGATCGCCGCCGTCTCGCCGACGAGCTGCTTGGAGATGCCCCTCACGACGATGCGCGTCGGCTGGGGCACCTCGAACTCGATCCCGTCGGGCGCCGGGATCGGCACCGGATGCGAGTAGCCCACGGCGAGCTCGAGGTTGCGTCCCTTCAGCTGCGCGCGGTAGCCGACGCCCTGGATCTCCAGGCGCTTCTCGTAGCCGGCGGTCACGCCCTGCACCATGTTCGCCACCAGCGTGCGCGTGAGCCCGTGCAGCGCGCGGTGTTCGCCGCGGTCGGTCGGGCGCGTCACCACCAGCTGCTCGCCATCCTGCGTGACCTCGATGTCCCTCGGGATGCGCTCGGTCAATTCGCCTTTGGGGCCGTTCACCCTCACGGACTCGGGCTCGATCGAGACGGTCACCCCTGACGGGACCGCAATTGGCTGTCTACCGATTCGCGACATCAGCGCTCACCAGACCTGGGCCAGGACCTCGCCGCCCACGCCCGCGGCGCGAGCGTCGTGGCCGGTCATCACGCCATGGGACGTCGAGACGATCGAGGTGCCCATCCCTCCGAGCACCTTCGGGATGTGCTTGGCGTCGACGTAGGTCCGCCGGCCCGGGCGCGAGACGCGCCGCAGGCCCGAGATCGCCGAGCGCCTGTCCTCGGTGTACTTCAGGCGGATCTGGATCAGCTCTCCGGGCCCTCCGTCGGAAGCGGGCATGACCGACCAAGAGTCGATGTACCCCTGCTCGACGAGGATCCGCGCCAGCTCGCCCTTGAGCCTGGAGGCGGGGATCTCCACCGTCTCATGCGCGGCGTGGATCGCGTTGCGGACGCGGGTGAGGAAGTCGGCTATGGGATCTGTCATCGACATTGCGTGGCTCTGGCTGTTCCTGTTCGTGGGTTCTCGTGAAGTTCGGTGCGTGCTCAGTTTGGCTCGGCGACTGCGGAGCCTTCTACCAGGAGGACTTCGTCATTCCGGGGATCTGCCCGTTGTGGGCCAGCTCGCGCAGGCAGATCCGGCAGATCCCGAACTTGCGATACACCGCCCTCGGGCGGCCGCAGCGATTGCAACGAGTATATGCCTGCGTTTTGAACTTCGGGGGGCGCGCCTGCTTGACGCGAAGCGATGTCTTTGCCATCAGTCGCTGCTCTCTTTCTCGGCGTTGGCTTGCTGCTCGGGCTCTGGGGTCTCCTCGGTGTCGGACTCGACCTGCTCGGCGCTCGCCTCGGGCTCCTCGGAGACCGCCTCTGGCTCGGCGGCCTCGCCGACCGCCTCCGGCTGTGGCTCCGGCTGTGGCTCCGGCTCTGGCTCCGGCTCTGGCTCCGGGTCTGGGTCTGCAGCAGCCTGCGGCTCCTCGCTCGCAGCCTCGGGCTCGGCCTCGGGCTCGGCCTCGGCGTCGGCCTCAGCGGCCTGCTCCTGCACGGCGGCCTCGGGCTCCTCGGCCGGCTCCTCGGCCTGGCCGCCGGAATCGCCGTCTGACTCGATGACGCCTGCCGCCTCGTTGAAGCCTTTTGGACGGCCCTGGGCCGCGAAGGGCATGCCGAACGCGTAGAGCAGTGCGAACGCCTCGGCGTCCGTGACGGCGGTCGTGGTGATCGTGATGTCGAGTCCGCGGACCTGGTCGATCGCGTCGTAGTCGACCTCGGGGAAGATGATCTGCTCTTTGACGCCCATCGAGTAGTTGCCGCGGCCGTCGAACGAGCGCGGGTTCAGGCCGCGGAAGTCGCGGATCCGCGGGATCGCGATCGAGACGAGGCGATCGAGGAACTCGTAGCTGCGCTCTCCGCGCAGGGTCACGGCCACCCCGACCGGCATGCCCTCGCGCAGTTTGAAGGCGGCGATCGACTTGCGCGCGCGGCGCACGCTCGGCTGCTGCCCGGCGATCGTGGCGAGCTGATCGACGGCGGCCTTCAGCGCTTTGGAGTCCTGCTTGGCCTCGCCGACGCCCATGTTCAGGGTGATCTTCTCGAGCCTTGGCGCCTGCATCACCGAGGAGTAGCCGAAGCGGTCGATCAGCTGCGGACGGATCTCCTCGAGGTAGCGCATCTTCAGACGCGCGGGCGGGGCTGTCTCGGTCATGGTCGCCATGGGGTCAGTCGAACCTCGCGCCCGAGCTCTTGGCGACGCGCACGCGCTGGCCGCCGTCGCGCTCTATCGCCACCCGCGTGGGCTTGCCTTTTGCGTCCAGCAGCATCACGTTGGAGACGTGGATCGGGCCCTCGCGCTCGATCACGCCGCCGAGCGCCGCTTCGGTATGGGCGCCCGCGACCTGTTTGGGCCGGACGTGGCGCTTGACCATGTTCAGGCCCTCGACGTAGACGCGCTCCTTCTTGGGTTCGACCCGCAGCACGCGGCCGCTCTTGCCGCGATCCTTGCCGGCCATCACCCGCACCTGGTCACCCGAGCGGACCTTCAGCGTGCGGCGCTTGGTGCTCTTCACTGCGCGGGCCATCACAGCACCTCTGGCGCGAGCGAGACGATCTTCATGAAGTTGCGCTCGCGCAGTTCGCGTGCGACCGGGCCGAACACACGGGTCCCGCGCGGGTTGTTCTGGTCGTCGATGATCACCGCTGCGTTCTCGTCGAAGGAGATGTAGGTCCCGTCGTTGCGCCCGATCGGCTTCTTCGTGCGCACGATCACGGCCGTCACGACCTCGCCCTTTTTGACGGTCCCCTGGGGGTTCGCCTGCTTGACGGTGGCCGTGATCACGTCCCCGACGAACGCATACCTGCGGCGCGAGCCGCCCTTCACGCGGATGCAGAGGATCTCTCGGGCCCCCGAGTTGTCGGCCACGCGCAGCCGTGTCTCGTTCTGGATCATCGCGCCCGCTCCAGCACGTCGACGAGCGCCCAGCGCTTCGTCCGCGACAGCGGCCTGCTCTCGATGACCCGCACGATGTCGCCCTCATGCGCGTCGTTGTTCTCATCGTGCGCGTGCAGAGTGCTCGAGCTGCGCACGATCTTCTCGTAGCGCCGGTGCCGACGGGCGATGTCGATTCGCACGGTGATCGTCTTTTCGGCCTTGTTCGAGACGACGATGCCCGTCCGCTCCCTGCGCTTGCCTTCGACCGGGGCGTGCACCGGGGCGAGCGGCTCCGGCGCTGGCGCCGTCGCGCGTCGCTCGGCCGCTTTGGCGCGTTCCTGCAGGCGTCGTGCCCGGCGCCGCGCGGCCTTGCGGCTGCGCTCGGCCTGGCGCTCGGCGTGGCGCTCCTCGGCGGAGCGCGGCGGCCGTGCCTCGCCCGTGTGGAGGGATCGCGCCCTGCGACGACGGTCCTTGGGCGGAAGCTGCTCGGTCGGCGCCTGCGCGGGAGCGTCCGCCTCAGCGGTCTTCTCGGGCTCGGCCACGACCTCTGCCTCT
>JAOPZM010000217.1 GCA_025964115.1 Solirubrobacterales bacterium | reverse complement strand
CACTCCCCGTGGCATACAAGCGGGCGACCGGAATCGAACCGGCTCTAAAAGCTTGGAAGGCTTTTGTGCAACCAAAACACTTCGCCCGCACGCCCACGGCCATCTTACTCGGCGCTATTGGCTATCGGCGACCTCGCGAGAGCTGCGTGCCTCCACCGGAACCTCTCCCGACTCATCGGCGAGCCCCGGCGGCGGCCACGGTCCCGCCCAGTTGTCGCGTGCGCCGTCGAGCGTCACGGTCGAGCCGTTGAACGACCGTCCGAGCGGCGAGGCGAGAAGCGTGACCAGCCACGCGTGCTCCTGGGCAGTGCCCATGCGCTGCAGCGGCACCGACCGTGCGGTGCTGGCCCGCACCGAGTCCGGGTACTTCGCCAGGACCTCCGTCTCGAAGTGGCCGGCTGCGACGGCCGTCACAGCGACGCAGGCGTCCTCCCACCTACGTGACAGCTCGCGCGTGAGCGCCTCGACCGTGGCCCGCGCCGCGCCCGAATGGGCCATCCCGGGCATGCCGTGGTGGGGCGACAGCGTGACGTTGACGATCGTCCCGGAACCGGCCTGCCTGAAGGCGCGCTCGAACGCCGCCTCGGACATGTTGAGCATGCCCCCCACGTTCAGCCGCCACACCGCGTTCCAGCCCTTCGCCGCGATCGTCTCGGCCGGAGCGAAGTACTGGCCGCCTGCGTTGTTCACGAGCACATCGAGCTGGCCGTGGCGCTCGAGCACGCCCTGGATGAGCCGCGCGGCATCCTCAGCCTCGCGGATGTCAGCCGTCACCCCGTGGACCTTTGCGCCGTCCTCCTCCCCCTTCTCCAAGCAGACGCCGATCTCCGCGACCGCTTCCTCCAGCACCTCACCGCGGCGCCCGGCGATCGTCACGCTCGCCCCGCAGCGTGCCAGCTCGAGGGCCGTCGCCTTGCCGAGACCCGTGCCTCCGCCCGTCACGAGTGCGACCTGCCCGCGCAAGAGATCTGGCGCGAATATCTCCGAACTGGCGCCCTGGCCGCCCATTGCACGCGATCATAGGTGGCCGCCGCGTATGCCCGTCCATCGAGCCAACGTCCGTCCCCGAAGCCCTTTAGGGTGTAGCCGTGTCATACAGGCCCCTGGCCTTCGTCTCTGGCCTAACCCTCGGCGACTACCTCCTGTGGAACTGGTCGCTGAACGCAAACCACGACGTGCTCGCGCTGGTCTCGGGGTTGACGCTGCCTCCGCTGACGCTGGCCTGCACCTGGATGCTGGCGCTGACCCTCATCCGTCTGATCGGGCGCTCGCGCCGACGCTCGGGCCGCGGGGCCGCCATCGCCGCCTCCCGCAGCGACCGGGACCGGAACATGTCGGAGGCCGCGGCGCGCACACCGACCGCGACTGCGGCCGGGACGGGCAGGGACGGATCCCCCGCGTCCCCCGGACCCCCGCCTCCGTCCTCCGGCAAGCTCGCTGCCTGACGCAATAGCGTCCCCTCACGCGTGAATCGACCGCCCAGGCGCCTCTGGCCCCTCAGCAGACGAGTCAAGCTTGGCCTGGCGGGACTCGTGGTCCTCGCGGCAGCGCTGGCCCTGGCCGGATACCTCTACGAGCACAACCGCACGGGCAACATCTATCACCCGCACGCTCGCTTCATAGCGCAGCCGACGCCCACCCTGCCCACCAAGGGGCCTGATCGCTTCGCCTGGCCGCTGTACGGCTACACCAAGAACCACACGCGCTTCTTCCCCGCGAGCCCCGCCGTACGTCCCCCCTTCAAGAAGATCTGGGCGCACAACAGCAACACGCTGCTCGAGTTCCCTCCCGTCATCTCCGGCAATCACATCTACCAGCTCGGCGACAACGGCACGCTGACCGCGCTCGACAAGTACACGGGAAAGCCCTTCTGGGTCAGGTCGCTCGGAACGCTGTCGGCCTCGACCCCCGCCGTCAACTCAAGCACCGTCTATGTGACGCTGATGAACAGCGAAAGCGGCCCCGGGCGGGTCTTCGCGGTGAACGCCAAGACGGGACAGACTCGCTGGCACCGCGACATCCCGAGCGCGAGCGAGTCCTCGCCGTTGCTCGACGGCGAGAAGCTCTTCTTCGGCTCCCAGAACGGGACCGTCTACGCGCTCAACGCGCGCAACGGCAACGTGCTCTGGACCTACCGTGCGGGCGGCTCGGTCAAGGCCAGCCCGAGCCTGTCGGGTGGCGTCCTCTACTTCGGCGACTACTCGGGGCACCTGCAGGCTGTCTCCGAGCAGACGGGCCGCTCGCTGTGGGTGAGCAGCTCCGAAGGAGCCCTTCTGGGGAGCGGGACCTTCTACTCGACCCCGGCGGTCGTCTACGGGCGGGTCTTCCTCGGCAACACCGACGGCCGCGTCTACGCCTACGACGCCTCCTCGGGCAGGCTCGACTGGGCGGTGCAGACCGGCGCCTACGTCTACTCCTCGCCTGCGGTGACGGACGCTCCCGGGCTCGGGCCCACCGTCTACATCGGCTCCTACGACGGGAACTTCTATGCACTCAATGCCCAGTCGGGACGAATCGCCTGGAAATTCAGCGCCGGCGGGCGCATCTCGGGGTCGCCGACGATCATCGGGCGCAACGTCTACTTCGCCGATCTCGGCGATCACCGTACGTACGGGCTTGGGATCTCGACCGGCCGCGTCACTTTCGAATTCCCCTCGGGCTCCTTCGACCCCGTGATCAGCGACGGACGCGCGATCTTCCTGACGGGGACAACCGGCCTGCACGAGCTCAGCCCGAGGTAGAGAGCGCCCGGGAAAGCAGTTTGCGCGTCATCGCGACGACGCGCCGATCGGGCGCCCTGGGAGCGTCGGCGGAGGCCTGCGGCACGGGCGAGAGCCCGTACAGCCATCCGAGCGTCCCGCTGGCGAACACCAGGCCACGCGAGTGCGCGCCGTAGATGGTGCTCTCGGCGACCGACCCGCGCGCCGGCGACGGCTCGCTCCCGCCCGTGCAGGACCCCGCGGCTCCAGAGCCCACGAGCATCGTGCCTGGCGCGGAGGCGGGTGTGCGCTGGTCGAGCTCGTAACCCACGATCCCGCCGATGCGCGTGGAGGCGGTGATGCCCGTGCCGGAGAACAGCCAGGACGGGTGCAGACCAGGCGCCGGGGTCCATGCGTAGTAGTGGTAGACGGGAGGGCCCTGCTGGTGCAGCCGTGGCGTGATGCAGCCGTCATAGGCGCTGCCCACGAGCGGCGCCCCGCCGGACGGGAACAGGCCCGAGGCCTCCGCCTGGTTGGGATCCCGAGCCGCGTACTCCTTGTAGGAGACGATGCGGTGATCCGGCGTGCCTTGCTGGCTCGAGGCCGCGGTGGCCGCGGCGAAGCGCACACGCCAGACCATCGTGTCGGAGCTGAGGAAGATCAGGCTCGTGCCGTCTCCGCGGGCCTGCGCGAAAGCGAGCGCGTCCCGCACCGACCAGTACTCGGAGTGCCCGACGTCCATCAGCGCGCGCACACCCCGCACCTGCGCGGGCTCCCGGTCCAGCGACTCGATCGTCGTGTATCCGGCCGGATAGCCGTAGCGCTCCAGGAACCGGACGATCGCCACCTCGCGTATGAAGAACTGGCCCGCACCGGTCTGGCTGTCATACGGGCGGTCGTAGGAGACTTCGACGCCCTGTGTGGTGCCCGTGGCGCCCACGCGCTTGCTGGCGCCCGGGTAGATACTGTCGCCTCCCCACGCGTTGTACGCCTCATAGGTCGCCGTCGGGATCTCGACGAGCAGCCGGGGCGCCCTCGCGGGGCGCACCACGAACAGGCAGTCGCTCTGCGCTCCCGTGGACGCGTTCAGCTTGACGATGTAGACGCCGCTCGGCAGCGCTGGCGGGATCGGGAAGGTGAGAGTCGGATGCCAGCGGCACTCCGTCAGTCCCGTCGCGTCCCGGTGGCTGCAGGGCGGTTGGCGGACGGGCCTGAGTGGCGCGCTCTGCAGCACCAGGCGTCCGCCGCGGCCTCCGTACCAGCCCATGCGGAACACCTGCAGCGTGACAGTGTGCGCACCGTGCGCGTTCACGTAGACGGCCTGCCTTTCGCCCGGCGCGATCCCCTGCGAGCCCACATAGCCGGTGACCGGTCCGTGGGCGGCGCCGCCGATCTCGTCCGGCGGGCCGGGCAGCCGCCAGGCGGTGGTGCCGATGGCGCGGTTCTCGGCTGCCACGGATGGCGGAGCGCCAACCGTGCGCACCAGCCACCGGTAGGGGCGAGCTCGCGGGTGCTTGGGAGCGGCAGCGGCCGCGCTGGCCACTGGCCGGCAGGATCCGGCCACGCCCAGTGCCCGGTCGAGCGAGAAGCTGGCCGCGACGCGGACCGGGCCGGGCGAGCTGACGCTGACCCGCGTCCAGCCTCCAGGCGCCCGCGCCACGCAGGCGTTCCCGTCCACAACGGTCCAGTAGCGCGTGTAGTGCAGGCGGAGCATGAAGTTCCCCGCCGCGGCGGCCTGCAGCGTGAACGTGTCGTGCCCGAGCGCCGCGAGCCGCCCGGGACCGCTGAGAAGCGGCGTCGGGGAGCGCACGGCGAAGATCCGCCAGTGAGCGCTCGAATACGCCGGCCGCAGGTACGCGAGCCCGCTGCGGATCAGCCGTGCCTCCTGCGCGCTCGAGGGATCGGGTGTCGTGTCCGGCAGGGCGACGTAGCTCACGGCCTGCATGTGCAGCCAGCGCTCATACGCAGCCGGCGTGAGACCGGGCGAGAGCAGCACCTGGTCTTCGCGGCTGTCGAGCTGCTTCTCCCAACCGCGCGCGAGGGAGACGCTCGGCGCGAGCAGCGCCGCCTCCCAGTGCGAGCGCGTCAGCGGCACCTCGATCCGCACCGGCCCGCCTCCCTGCCCTGCCAGGAAGCGCTCGACGGGCACGTAGTAGGCCGAGCTCGTCGATTCACTGCCGGTGACCGCGACCGTCTCACGCACCGGCCCCCACAACAGCCACACGGCGCTCAGGCACAGCGCCACGCCCGCCCTCGGAGTGAGGCGGCCGCCGCAGGCGCACAGCAGCAGCGGCCCGGCCAGCAGCACCGCATAGCGCTCGATGTTGCTCCCCATCGGCGTGTGTATGAGCAGGCTCAGCAGGCAGACCAGCAGATAGACGAGCGCCCCCACGCGCAGCATCCGCTGCTCGTGCGGCAGCGCGTAGAGGAACGCGACCACGACGGCCACGGTCGCGAGGAACGAGCGGAAGGGGAACGGCTCGAAACCGCCTTCCGGAAACAGCAGGGTGAGAGGGACGAGCACCACTGCCACGGG
>JAOPZM010000210.1 GCA_025964115.1 Solirubrobacterales bacterium | reverse complement strand
CGCACGCGCCGGCCGAGCTCTGCGCCGCTCAGCTCGCGCAGGTCGGCCTCGGCGAGCCCGTGCCGGCGGCCACTCGCCACCTGATCGGCGAGGCGCGCGACCTGCGCCGCGTTCAACGCGACGCTCAGCTGACCTCCCTTGACGTAATCGGCATCGATGTCCCGTTCCGCCAGGACGCGGCCGATCTCATCGACTGTCTCGAACATCGCCCGCTGGAGGGCAATGAACCTGTCGCTGCCGCCGCTGCGCTCATACACGCGCGGCGGGCCCGAGAAGAAGCCCGAGACCCAGCCGCCGTTACGCCCCGAGGCGCCGTAGCCGGCCATCTCGCGCTCGAGCACAACGACCTCGAGCGACGGGTCTGCCCGCTTGAGGTAGTACGCCGTCCACAGCCCCGTGAAGCCGGCCCCGACGATCGCCACGTCGACCTCCGCCGGTCCCTCCATAGGCGGGCGCGTGGCGACTGCGCCGCCCAGCGATCGCCACCAAAAGCCGAGCTCCCCCGTTCGCATACAGCGAGCCTAGACGCGGGCAAGCGTGACGGTTGTTGCTTGCGTGGCGCGGGGCGCCATCGAGGGCTATGATCGCGCCACGGTCGCTGGGTCGTCTTTGAGGGAGGACGGCTCGACCAGGTCAGCAAGCGAGGGAGGAGAGGCAATGGAGGCCACAGTCACCCAGTCCACCAATCGTCGGGGCACGGCCGCAGCCGCCGCGAGTGCGCGGAACCTCGCAGAGGCCTTTCGCACCACCGTCGCGGAGCGGGCGGACGAGGTGGCGATCCGCACCAAGGGCGACGCATTCACGATTACCTGGGGCGAGTTGCGCGAGCGGGTCGACGCGCTCGCGGGCGGGCTCGCGAAGCTCGGCTTGGAGCGCGGCCAGACGATCGCCCTTCTGATCGGAAACCGTCCCGAGTTCCACCTCTGCGACCTCGCGGCGATGATGCTGGGCGCGACCCCCTTCTCGATCTACAGCACGTACACGGCTGAGCAGATCGAGTATCTCGTCTCCGACGCGGACGCACATATCCTGATGTGCGAGCAGAAGTTCCTTCCCCAGGTCCTCGAGGCGCGCAAGCAGCTGCCTGGGCTCGACCACGTGATCGTGATCGACGGCGAGGCTCCCAAGGGCACGCTCGCCCTGTCGGAGGTCGAGGGCTCGAATCCCGGCTTCGACGTCGAGGCATCGGTCGCCCAGATCAAGCCGACGGACATCCTCACCCTGATCTACACGTCGGGCACGACCGGGCCGCCGAAGGGCGTGCAGCTCGTGCACCGCAACCTGCTTGCGGCCGTCGAGGGCCTCGACGAGCTGATCGAGTTCCCCGAGAACGGCCGCGTCATCTCCTGGCTGCCGAGCGCCCACGTAGCCGAGCGCAACGCACACCACTACCTGCCGATCGTCTTCGGCCTGCAGATCACCTGCTGCGAGGACCCGCGGGAAGTTCTCTCCTACCTGCCCGAAGTGCGACCGAGCTGGTTCTTCGCCGTTCCGCGCATCTGGGAGAAGCTGAAGGCGGGCCTGGAGACGATGGTGGCCTCCCAGCCCGAGGAGCAACGTCAGAAGCTCGAGCAGGCGCTCGAGGCGTCGTTGCGCAAGGTCCGCCTCGAGCAGCGCGGGGAGCCGGTGCCCGCAGAGCTCGCCGAGGAGGTCGCGAAGGCCGACGAGGAGATCTTCTCCGGGCTTCGTGCCATGCTCGGCCTCGACCAGGTCGAGGCGATCAACGTTGGCGCCGCCCCGACGCCGGTCGAAGTGCTCGAGTTCTTCCACGCGATCGGGCTTCCGCTCGCCGAGCTCTGGGGAATGAGCGAGACGTGCGGCGCCGGCAGCGTGAACCCCACGGGGAAGGTCAAAATCGGCACGGTCGGCCCGCCGGCCCCCGGTGTCCAGATCAAGCTGGACAGCGACGGCGAGGTGCTCGTGAAATCCGACGTCGTGATGCTCGGCTACCGCAACCTCCCCGAGAAGACGAGCGAGACGTTCACCGAGGATGGCTGGCTGCGCACCGGCGACATAGGCGCCTTCGATGACGACGGCTACCTCAAGATCATCGACCGCAAGAAGGAGCTGATCATCAGCGCGGGCGGCAAGAACATGTCGCCCGCGAACATCGAGGCGACCTTGAAGACGGCCTCACCGCTGATCGGCCAGGCGTGCTGCATCGGCGATCGCCGCCCCTACAACACGGCCCTTATCGTCCTCGACGCCGACTTCGCGCCCGCATGGGCGGCGAAAGCGGGCATCGAGGAGTCCTCGCTCGAGGCCCTCGCCCGCGAGCCGCGGGTCCGCGCGGCAGTGCAGGAGGGCGTCGACGCCGCCAACGCCAAGCTCGCGCGCGTCGAACAGATCAAGAAGTTCGTGATCGTAGAGGGCGACTGGCTGCCAGGCGGCGATGAGCTGACGCCGACGATGAAGCTCAAGCGCAAGCCGATCGACCAGAAGTACGCCGCCCGGATCGAGGAGATGTACGACGGCTGAGCGCAGACGGGCCGGGCGGCCCGCATAAGCCGCTGCTAGGGGCGAGCGAAGCCCAGTCGCGCGCGGAAGTCGGCCGTTGTGTTCTCTCGGGGAAACGGCGCGTCGGGCACGGGGAGATCGAGCGCCGCACAGATCGGCTGCCATCCGTCCTGTGGCTGCCACTCGATGAGCTGCCCGGGCGGCACCGCCAGGCGGACCTCCTCGTTGTGACGCTCGTAGGCGGCGATCGCCGCGTCGCGCTCGCGCCAGTCGGGGGTGAAGCGCTCGCTCATCATGTCCACCACCATCGCCCTGCGGCGCGCCGTTGCGGGCTCGTCGGGTGGCAGCGCTCCGCTCAGGGTCGGGACGATCGTGCGCTCCATGCTCTCCCACCACCTCTCCGCCGAGTCCCGGCTCGAGAGAAGCACGATCGCGTCGGAGTTCGCGGCCCAGATCTCCCGCCAGAAGGCCGCCGCGGGCCAGTCGACCGTCGCGACGTACTCGCGCAGGAGCCCGCCCCAGTCGATGTCCTCTCCCTTGACCGCCGCCCGCCAGGCCGGGGTGTCGGCGTCGCGGCGGGCCAGCTCGAACATGTGGTAGCAGGGCCCGCCGAGGAGCTGCTCGAGCGCCACCTTCAGCGAATTCGTCCCCGTGCGTCCCAGCCCGGCTCCCACCACCCGTAGGGCCATCTCGCCAGTTCCTCTCCCATCGACACCGCTGATCCGCGCGAGCAGGAGCCTAGCTCGGCGGGGGAATTGACGGGACGACAGGCCGGACCTGACAAGGCGGGCTTGAGCGCGGTCCACAGGGAGAAGGGGAAATCGCGCCCAAGCCGGAGATTGGGGCCGCCTCGCCTCCCCCGCCCCCCAGGAGGTGAAGGGCATGGGCAGTGCGAGGCGCCCCGCTCATCACAGAACCCGCGAGACGGGGGGGCACGGGGCTCTGCGTCGCAGGTGTTCTACCCGCAAGCCCTGTACGCAAACACATCTGGACGCAAACGCAACCGAATATTCAAACCGTCGGCGGGTAAGGGCAGATCATCGCCTGGGAGGCGGCAATCACGGCTCTCGCAGGTGGCGGTGAGACAGGGCTGGGGCCCGCTACGGCGGGCCCCAGCCCTTGCCGGGGGCGTCCCCCTCGTGCCGGGGCCTCGTGGATCAGTCGATGGTGAGAACGATCTTGCCGCGGGTATGGCCCGATTGGCTCAGTTCATGCGCGCTCCGAACCTCTGAGAGCGGCAGCACCTCAGAGAGCTCGACACGGACCTCGCCCGCCTCGACCAGCCCCGCGATCTGCGCCAGCTGCTCCGGGCTTGGGCGCGACATCAGCAACTCTGCCCGCACACCGCGCGCTCGCGCGGCGTCCTCGGGCGGGGCCGCGGCGATCGTGACGAGGATGCCTCCCTCGCGCAGGACCGGCACGAGCGTCTCGGGCGTCTCTCCGCCGACGGTGTCGAGCGCGACGTCGACGCCGCTCACGGCCTCGCGAACATCCTGCTGGGTGTAGTCGACGTACTCGTCTGCCCCGAGCCCGAGCACGAAGTCATGGTTGCGCGAGGACCCGGTTCCGATCACGTGCGCGCCGGCACGCTTGGCGAACTGCACTGCGAGGTGGCCGACGCCGCCGGCTGCGCCGACAATCAGGGCGGTCTGCCCGCGCTCGAGGCCGCCGCGGTCGAAGAGCGCCTGCCAGGCGGTGAGGCCCGCCACCGGGATCGCCGCCGCCTGCTCGTAGGTGACGCCGGCGGGCTTCGGCGCGAGGGCGCCGGGAGCCGACAGCGTGTATTCCGCGTAGCCGCCGCTGAGCGCAAACCCGAAAACGTCCTCGCCCTCGGACAGGCTGTCGGCACGTGAGACCTCGATCGTCCCGGCGATGTCGTTGCCGAGGATCGCCGGGAGCTGCGCTTGCCTGCCGCCACTTCGGTTCTTCCAGTCGATGGGATTGACCGAAGCCGCCCGGACCCTGACCAGGACCTGGCCCTCGGCCGGCTCAGGCGTCGGTATGTCCTCCAGCTGCAGGACCTCTGGGCCTCCGGTCTCGTGTATCACCACGGCTTGCATGGA